>CBFHOT010000001.1:0-90041 GCA_965657465.1 Cyanobacteriota bacterium
CGCCTCCACCGCCAGCGGCCGTGTGGTGGCCTCGCCCCGCGCCAAGAAGCTGGCCAGCCAGCTGGGCGTGGATCTGAACGCCCTGCGCGGCAGCGGCCCCCACGGCCGCATCCAGGCGGAGGACGTGCTCGCCGCCACCGGTCAGCCGATCAGCGTGCCCCGCGTCGCGGAGGGCAGCGGCCCCGCGGTGACGGCCGCGCCTGCTGCTGGCAACGGTTCCAGCGCTCCAGCGCCCGCTCCGGCCGGCCAGGCCTTCGGCCGCGCCGGTGAGGCCGTGGCCTTCAACACGCTGCAGAACGCGGTCAACCGCAACATGATCGCCAGCCTGGAGGTGCCCTGCTTCCGGGTGGGCTACACGATCACCACCACCAAGCTCGACGCCTTCTACAAGCAGGTGAAGAGCAAGGGCGTGACGATGACCGCCCTGCTGGCCAAGGCCGTGGCCGTGACCCTGGCCCGCCATCCCCAGGTGAACGCTGCCACCAGTGCCGATGGCAGCGCCATGGCTTATCCCGCCGCGGTGAACGTGGCGGTGGCCGTGGCGATGGAGGACGGCGGTCTGATCACGCCGGTGCTGGCCAGCGCCGACAAGACCGACATCTATTCGCTGGCACGCAACTGGGCCGATCTGGTGGCTCGGGCTCGCACCAAACAGCTGCAGCCTGAGGAATACAGCACCGGCACCTTCACCCTCTCCAACCTGGGGATGTTCGGGGTGGATCGCTTCGACGCGATCCTGCCTCCCGGCACCGGCGCGATCCTGGCGGTGGCGGCCTCCCGCCCCACCGTGGTGGCCGGCAAGGACGGCTCGATCCGCGTGGCCAACCAGATGCAGGTGAACCTCACCTGCGATCACCGCACCATCTATGGCGCCCATGCCGCGGCCTTCCTCAAGGATCTGGCCCAGCTGATCGAGACCAACCCCGAAAGCCTGGCGCTCTGATCACCACAGCACCGTGAAGCCGCCAGCGGCCTCTGCTCTGTTCCGCTGGCTGTTCGGCAGGCCCCTGCCCAAGACCGCCGCCGCTGGCGAGCGGCTGGCCAGCGTGCAGGCCCTGCCGATCCTGGCTTCCGATGCGCTCTCCTCCGTGGCCTACGCCACGGAGGCCGCCCTGGGTGTCCTGGTGCTGGCCGGCAGCCAGGCCCTGCGGCTGTCCCTGCCGATCACCCTGGCGATCCTGGTGCTGATCGCGATCGTGGTGGCGTCCTATCGCCAGACGATCGAGGCCTATCCCCAGGGCGGTGGTTCCTACGTGGTGGCCCGGGAGAACCTCGGCACCGGCCCTTCCCTGCTGGCGGCCGCTGCCCTGCTGGTGGATTACACCCTCACGGCAGCGGTGAGCCTGATGGCCGGCACCCAGGCCCTCTCCTCGCTCTGGCCGGCCCTGCTGCCCTACGAGGTGCCCCTGGCGCTGCTGTTGCTGCTGCTGGTGGGCTGGGCGAACCTGCGCGGCCTGCGGGAGGCCGGCCAGGTTTTCACCATTCCCACCTACGCCTTTGTGGTGATGGTGGCCCTGCTGGCCGTCTTCGGTCTTCAGGACCTGGTGATGGCCCATGGCTTCACCCCCGATCCGCCGCCGCTGATCCGGGCCGTGGAGCCGCTGGGTCTGTTCCTGGTGCTGCGGGCCTTCAGCTCGGGCTGCTCGGCGATGACTGGCATCGAGGCGATCGCCAACGGCGTGTCGGTGTTCCGGGAGCCGGCGGCGCGCCGCGCCCGCGCCACGATGCTGGTGATGGGCCTGATGCTGGCCTCGATGTTCCTGGCCGTGAGCGGCCTGGCCTATCTCTACGGCGTGGCCCCGGATCCGGATCGCACCGTGATGGCCCAGCTGGGCCTGCGTGTGTTCGGCGAGGGCAGCCTGCTGTTCTGGGCGCTGCAGATCACCACCCTGTTGATTCTCACCCTGGCCGCCAACACCGCCTTCGCGGGGTTTCCCCGCCTGGCGGCGATGCTGGCTCAGGATCGCTTCCTGCCGCGCCAGATGGGTTGGATCGGCGATCGGCTGGTGTTCCAGAACGGCATCGCCGTGCTGCTGGCGGCCACCGCCGTGATCATCCTGGTGTGCCGCGGTGACACCACCGTGGCGGTGAATCTCTACGCCCTGGGGGTGTTCATTGCCTTCACCCTCTCCCAGGCCGGGATGGTGGTGCGCTGGTGGCGTCAGCGGGGGGCCGGTTGGCTGGGGCGGCTGGCGATCAATGCCCTGGGGGCCTTCACCACCCTGGTGGTGCTGCTGGTGATCGTGGTCAGCAAGTTCGCCGAAGGCGCCTGGACCGTGGTGATCGCCATCCCCCTGCTGGTGTGGCTGCTGGCCAGCATCCGCGGTCGCTATCGCCGCGTCTACGCCGCCATTGCCCTGCCGGCCGACGCCCGCAGCAGTGTGGCGCTGCCGGCCCGCCGCGATCCGGTGGGCAATCGCAGCATCGTCTGGATCGCCTCCCTCTCCCGCCCATCGCTCGAGGCGCTGCGCTATGCGGCCACGGTGTCCGATCAGGTGGTGGCGGTGTGGGTGCGCTCCGCCGAGGACGACACGGACCGCATTCGCCAGGACTGGCAGCGGCTGGTGGGCGATGGGCCCGGCATCAGCTTGCAGATCCTGGAGAGCCCCTTCGCGTCGCTGATCGATCCCTTCGTGGCCTTCGTGGCGGCTCAGGAACAGGCCCATCCCGAGGTGAGCCACACGATCGTGATGCCGATGGCGATCCCCCGCTATCGCTTTGATTCCCTGCTGCTCAACCAGCGCGGCATCAACATGCACCGGGCGCTCGATGCCAGCGGCAATCGGGTGTTCACCCTGGTGCGCTACTACCTACCGGCATGACCGCCGCCCTTCCGGCATGAGCACCCCCGCTGATCTGCGGCTCTCGAGCTACGACTTCCACCTGCCCCAGGAGCGCATCGCCCAGCGGCCGGTGGAGCCTCGCCATGCGGCCCGGCTGCTGGCCGTCGATCCGTTGGGGAGCGGAGCCGCTGCCCATGCCCGCCATCTCAGCGTCTGGGACCTGCAGCGGGAGCTCCAACCGGGCGATCTGCTGGTGGTCAACGACACGCGGGTGTTGCGGGCCCGCCTGGAGGCGCGCCGGCCCACGGGTGGGGCGGCGGAACTGCTCGTGCTCGAGCCCTGGCAACCGCCCAGCGCCGCCGCGGATCCCACTGGCGTCGCGGCGGGGGTGGCCCGCTGGCTCTGCCTGGCCAAGCCGGCCAAGAAGCTGCAGGCCGGCGACTGGATCGAGGTGGTGGCGGATGGCCAGCCGCCCCTGCCGGTGCAGGTGCTCGGCAGTGATCCCGAGACGGGAGGCCGCATCCTGCAGTTCCCTGCCGAGTGCAGCGATGCCGCCGCGCTGGAGCCGCTGCTGGTGCGCTACGGCGCCATCCCGCTGCCTCCCTACATCCATGAGCACGACAGCAGCGACAACGAGCGCTACCAGACCCGCTATGCCGCCCGCCCCGGCGCCGTGGCTGCCCCCACGGCCGGGCTGCACCTGAGTGATGCCTTGCTGGCGGCGATCCGCGAGCGGGGCGTGGAGCTGGCCACCACCACCCTGCACGTGGGTCTGGGCACCTTCCGGCCCGTGGAAACGGAAGATCTGCGCCAGTTGGAGCTCCACAGCGAGTGGGTGGAGGTGACGCCGGCGCTGGTGGAGGCGGTGGCCGCCTGCCGGGCGCGCGGCGGCCGGGTGATCGCCATCGGCACCACCTCGGTGCGCAGCCTGGAGGCCGTGGCCCAGCTGCATGGCGGCGAGCTGCGGCCCCACACCGGCCCGGTGAACCTGGTGATCCAGCCCGGTTACCGCTTTGCCGTGGTGCAGGGTCTGCTCACCAACTTCCACCTGCCCAAGAGCTCGCTGCTGCTGCTGGTGAGTGCCCTGATCGGCCGCCAGCGCCTGCTCGACCTCTACGCCGAGGCGATCGAGCAGGAGTATCGGTTCTTCTCCTACGGCGATGCGATGTGGATTGCGCCGGAGGCGGTGCTGGAGGCCGCTCGGCCGCCGGCGGCCTGAGCTGCTACCCCCGATCTGGCCGCGGCCACCGGCCTTACTGCTGCCCAGTGATCAGCAACCCGTGATCAGCAACCCCTGATCAGCAAAAAGCCCCCGCCGTAGCGGGGGCCGACCAGCCGGTATCAGCCGGACAATGCAACCCTGGCTCAGGCGGCGGCCAGGTTGGCGGCCACGAAGTCCCAGTTCACCAGCTTCTCGAGGAAGGTGGTGATGTAGTCGGGGCGGCGGTTCTGGTAGTCGAGGTAGTAGGCGTGCTCCCACACATCCATGGTGAGCAGGGCCTTCTGGCCATGGGCCAGGGGCAGATCGGCGTTGCCGGTCTTGGTCACCTTGAGGGTGCCGCCATCGAGCACCAGCCAGGCCCAACCGCTGCCGAACTGGGTGGCGCCGGCGGCCTTGAACTGCTCCACGAAGGCCTCGAAGCTGCCGAAGTCAGCGTTGATCTTGTCGAGCAGGACGCCGCTGGGCTGGCCGCCGCCGTTCGGCTTGATGCACTGCCAGTAGAAGCTGTGGTTCCACACCTGGGCGGCGTTGTTGAACACGCCGGCCTTGCTGGCATCACCGGCCACGGCGGTGATGGTGTCCTCCAGGCTCTTGCCCTCCAGGTCGGTGCCGGCCACCAGGTTGTTGAGGTTGGTGACGTAGGCGTTGTGGTGCTTGCCGTGGTGGAACTCGAGGGTCTGGCGGGAGATGTGGGGCTCCAGCGCGTCGAGGTCGTAGGGCAGCGCGGGCAGCGTGTGAGCCATGGAACAGGGGAGGGTTCTTGGTGTTGCCGGCCGGTGTGCCCGACGGCGGCGGCATCCTAACGATCGTTTCAGGTTTCGTTACTGCCGCCGCGGTGGGGGGTGCCGCCGGCGTTGGGGATGAGACCGATGCTGATGCGGAAGGCTGGTGAACGGCTGGGCTCAGCCGCGGATCTCCAGCAGTTCCACCTCAAAGATCAGGGTGGCGTTGGGGGGGATCACGCCACCGGCGCCGCGGGCGCCGTAGCCGAGATCAGCCGGAATCACCAGCTTGCGCTTACCGCCCACCTGCATACCGGCCACGCCTTCATCCCAGCCCTTGATCACCCGGCCGGCGCCCAGGGGGAAGGAGAAGGGGGTGCCGCGGTCGTAGCTGGCATCGAACTGGGTGCCGTTCTCCAGGGTGCCGCGGTAGTGAACCACCACGGTTTGGCCGGAGCGGGCTTCCGGGCCGTCGCCGATCACCAGATCGGTGATGCGCAGGCCGCTGTCGGTGATCCGTTCCTTGGCGGCGACCATTTCGCCTCCCAGGGCATCGGCCTGGGCGATCGTCGGGTTCTGGTCGGGGGCCATGGCAAACAGGGTGGGGTTGGGATCTTCGGGATCGAGTTCAAAGGCGCCGCGGCTGGCGGTGGCGCTGCCGATCGCCATCGCTGGTGCCGGCGCGCTTGCGGCCGCCGGGCTGTTGATCGCCGCCTGCGCCGCCGGTGCCGCTGCCGCCGGGGCGGTGGGGCTGACGAGCTGGCTGACGAAAGCCAGCAGCAGGCAGGCCACGCAGACGGTGGCGCTGATCAGGATGTCGCGCATGGCGGGGAGAAACACGCCCGTGGGGCGCCGCGGTGCGCCTTGATTGTGACTCACATGCCGGGATCGCCGCCGCCGCTCTCCTGCTGGCCGCGCTGCCTGAGGGCCTGCTCCAGTCGATCGATGCGGCCGCGCAGTTCATCCATCTCCCGCTGCAGCGGCAGCCCCAGGTCCTGCAGCAGCTGATCGCGGTTGCGCTCCAGCTGCCGCCCGGCCTGCTCCTCCAGCCCTGGCGTCTCGCCGCGCAGGGCCTTGAGCACGTCGTCCACCAGGGCGGAGGCGTGGCTGGGATCGAGCCGGCCGCTGCGCACCCATTCCTGGCTCACGTAGCGCAACCGCTCCGCTACCAGCGATCCGGTGCCCAGGCCGCGCAGCAGCAGCTGTTGCAGGGGGTGGGAGGAGTCCATGCCGCGCCGTTCAGCTCTTCCAACGATGGCGCTTTCTAGCCTCGGTGGCTACGCGGGGCGGGTGGATGGTGGCGGAGCGAGACCAGCGGCGCCCTGGCCGGTCGGCGTTGGCTTTGGCGCTGGCCACTCGGGCTGTGCCAGCGATCGTCGCCGGCGCCCTCGCCGGCCTCGCCCTGCCGGGAGGCGGGCTGCCGGTTGCTCTGGCCATGCCCGCTCTCTGGTGCGCTCTGGCCGTGCTCTGGGGGCTGCTCCAGAGCACGCAGCCGCGGCGCCTGGCTGGGCTCTGGGGCGCCCTGGCCGTGATGGTCAGCCATCGCTGGCTGCTGGCCCTACATCCCCTCGACTGGATCGGCGTGCCCCTGCCCCTCAGCCTGCCCCTCTGCTGGCTGCTGCTGCTGCTGTGTGCGGCGGCGGGGGGCGGGCTGCTGGCGCTCTGGGCCTGGCTGGCCCAGGCGTTGCGGCCGCGGCTGCCCCACTGGCCCGCGGCGCTGCTGCTGGCCGGTGTCTGGGGCCTGGTGGAGGTGCAGCTGGCCCGCGGGCCGTTGTTCTGGATCGGCCTGGGGGGCTCCGCCCTGCCCGCTGATCCGGCCCTGGCGGGTCTGGCGGCCTGGGGCGGGGCCGGCCTGGTGGCGACGGTGCAGCTGCTGATCGGCTGGGGCCTCTGGCGCGCGGCTCTGGCCTGGCGTCAGGGTTGCCTCCGCAGCCTCGGGCGCGGCTTGCCCGCCGCTCTGCCGCTGCTTGTGGTGCTGCTGCTCGCCCATGGCCTCGGCGGCTGGCTGCTGCTGCACCAGCAGCAGGCGCTGGGGCCGGCCGCCGGCCGCGACGGTGGCCCCGATGACGGCCGCGGCGAGCGGGTGCTGGTGCTGCAGCCGGCGATTCCCACCCGCGAGAAGTTTCTCGCCCCCTCGCGGCGGCGCCTGGCGCGGCAGTTGCAGGCGGCTCTGCAGCAGGCCCGCACCAGCGGCACCGATCTGCTGGTGCTGCCGGAGGGAGCGCTGGGGCTGGAGCCCGTGCTGCCAGAGCCGGCGACGGTGGAGCTGCTCAGCGGTGGGTTCCGCTGGGTGAGCGACGGCGATGGCGCGCTGCAGCAGCGCAGCGCCGTGCTGCGCTTCGCGCCGGGCCAGGAGCGCCATGGCGCTGCCCTCGACAAGCACCGCCTGGTGCCGCTGGGGGAATCGGTGCCCCTGGCGGGGCTGGTGCGCTGGAGCGGTCTTTCGGCGGTGGGGGGCCTGGAGCCGGGTGCTCCATCCCGTCTGCTGCAGCGGCCTGCCGGTGCCGTGGGCATCGCCATCTGCTACGAAATTGCGGATGGCACGGCCCTGGTGCAGTCGGTGCGTGATGGCGCCGGCTGGCTCCTGGCCAGCGCCAATCTCGATCCCTATCCGCTGATGCTGCAGCAGCAGTTCACGGCCCTGGCCCGTCTGCGGGCGATCGAGGCGGGCCGCTGGCTGGTGTCGGTGGCGAACACCGGCCCCAGCCTGCTGATCGATCCGGCCGGGCGGTTGCAGCAGCAGCTGCCGGCCGGTCAACCCGCCTGGGGCGTGTGGTCCCTGCAGGCCCGGCAGGGCCGCAGCGGCTATGCCCGTGCCGGTGAGCTGCCGCTGCTGCTTCTGGTGCTGCTGGGCCTCGTCTGCTGCCGAACGCCGCTCAGTCGTTGGGATGGCGAGCGGGACCTGGCTGCCGCAGATAGCGCTCGTAGAACGGACCCTCCTGCAGGGGAGCACTGAATCCCAGCCCCCAGAACAGGCTGCTGCCCACCTGGGTCGTCCAGCAGAGCGTGGCGGGCAGCGGCGGTCCCAGCGGGCTGCCGGCTTCATGGATCTGCACCAGCAGGGGTGTGCCCTGGGGCAGGTTCGTGGACGTGGAGACGATCACGCACAGACCGCCGATGTTGAAGTCCCAGACCTTGAAGGGCCAGCGGCGGCCGTCGCCATCGCGCAGTTCACCGGTGATCACCCCGACGCCGGTCATCGGGGCCGGCAGCCGCTCCAGCCGCCGCCGCTCCCCCTGGCGGCGTTCAATGCCATCAGGCGGCTCGGCGGCCTCGTCACGACGCCGTTGTTCACCTGGCCAGTGGGGTGGGGGCAGGTCGTCGCTGGACATGGCAAGGCTCCTTGACCCGTCAGGCCGCTGCTGACGTGCGTAGTCGGCAGTCTGATCAAGGCTCCGCACGCCGGCCAGGCATAAGGAGTGTCCAGCATGTAAGGCCGCGAGCAAACAAAAAGCCCTGGTCAATGACCAGAGCTTTCAAAAGTGGAGCCAAGGAGACTCGAACTCCTGACCCCCTGCATGCCATGCAGGTGCTCTACCAACTGAGCTATGGCCCCTTTTGGTTGCGTTCAGGATGCAAAATCAGGGATTTTGCTTGGGGCTTGCAGAACCCTCGGGGTTCGGCCGGCTCCCTTGCCTGGCGCTCCAAAAATATACACCGTGGCCTGCCCGCCCTAGAGCTGGCGCCACACGGCCACCAGGCGCCCTTGCACCGTCACCTGGTCGGCGGGCAGCTCGATCGGCGCGTAGGCCGGGTTGGCGGGCTCCAGTCGCACTTGGCTGCCGTGGCGGTGGAAGTGCTTGAGGGTGGTGCCGCTTCCTGGCACCAGGGCGCTGACGATCGTTCCCGCCCGCAGGCTGGCCGGATCGGCAACCGGTTCCATCAGCACGATGTCGCCATCGGTGATGTGGGCCTCGACCATCGAGTCGCCATTGACGCTGAGGGCGAACAGGCCGCGCGTCTGCAGCAGGGGCTCCAGGTCGAGGTGCTCCTGCACGTCGCTGAAGGTTTCCACCAGGCCTCCGGCCGCCACCGAGCCCATCACCGGAATGCCGCCGCCGCCGCTGGCTCCCAGCAGCTGCAGGGTGCGGGCCTGTCCCTCCTGCCAGGTGAGCCAGCCCTTCTGCTGCAGATGCCGCAGCCGGCTCTGGATCGGCGCGGGCGAGCGCAGTCCCATGGCCTCCATCATCTGGCGGATGGAGGGGCTGTGGCGGTGTTGGCCGATGAACTCGACCAGCCAGTCGTAGAGCTCCCGCTGGGCCGGCGTGAGCTCCTGGGGATCGCCGCTGGAGAGGGGACGGGGCACGGGATGGTCCGAACTGATACAGATGTACCCGTCGGTGGTGCCTTTGTCCAGTGCTGGCCTCGTTGGTTCCGGATCAGGCCGCGCCGAGCAGGGCGGCCAGCAGGGCCTGCTGAGCATGTAGGCGGTTCTCCGCCTGATCGAAGATGCGGCTGGCGCTGCCCTCCATCGCTCCGGCGCTGATCTCCAGCCCCCGGTAGGCCGGCAGGCAGTGCAGCACGATCGCCCGCGCATCGGCCTCCGCCAGCATCTCTTCATTGAGACACCAGCCGGAGAAGTCGCGCTGGCGCTGCTCCTTTTCCTCCTCCTGGCCCATCGAGGCCCAGACATCGGTGTAGAGGGCATGGGCCCCGCGCACGGCAGCCACCGGTTCATGCAGTACCTCCACACGGCTGCCCTGGGCCTCCGCCAGCTGCTGCGAACGCGCCAGCACGGCGGCATCGGGCTCGTAGCCCTGCGGGCAGCCGATGCGCACGTTCACGCCGAGCAGGGCGCCGCAGAGCATCAGTGAATGGGCCACGTTGTTGCCATCGCCCACGTAGCTGAGGGTGAGGCCCCGCAGGGCACTGAGGTCCAGGCCGCCGTCCTGGCTGCGGCCGAAACATTCGGCCAGGGTGAGGTAGTCGGCCAGGGCCTGGCAGGGATGCTCGAGATCGGTGAGGGCGTTGATCACCGGGATCGAGGCCCAGTGGGCGTACTCCTCTAGCTCGCTCTGGGCGAAGGTGCGGATCGCCAGGGCATCCACATAGCGGCTGAGCACGCGGGCGGTGTCCGCCACCGGCTCACCGCGGCCCACCTGGGTGACCTGGGGATTGAGATCGAGCGTCTGGCCGCCGAGCCGGGCCAGTGCCACCGAGAAGCTCACCCGGGTGCGGGTGGAGGCCTTGGAGAAGATCAGGCCCAGCACCCGCCCGCCCAGGTCGATGCGGCGCTCACCGCGCTTGAGTTGATCGGCCAGCAGCAGCAGGGCCGCCGTCTGCTCGGCGCTCAGATCAGCGGAGGAGAGCAGGTCGGTGCCGCCCAGGCCCTCCAGGCAGCGGAGATCCGGGCCGCAGTGATCCGCTGCGGCGTCGGTGCTCAGGGGAGAGGGCTGGCTGGCCATCGGGGCCGTCTCAAAGAACCCTTATCGGGGATCACCCCCGGACTCGTCAAGAGGTGAGTTCCCCCGCAAGAGTTCTCAAGAATTGAGCTGGGCTCCCTCCGGCAACACGCTCTCGGCCAGCAGGGTCTTGAGTTCGTCGCCCTCGATCACCTCCTTGTCGAGGATCTCCTGGGAGATGCGCTCCAGCAGGTCGCGGTTGTGGTGCAGGATCGCCAGGGCGCGATCGTGGGCGCGGTCCACCAGGCCCCGCACCTCCTTGTCGATCGCCTGGGCGGTGGCGTCGCTCACCACCCGCCGCGGGTTGTTGGCGCCGCCGAGGAAGCGGCTGCCGCCCTGCTTGTCGTAGGCCAGCGGGCCCAGCACCGTGCTCATGCCGTAGGTGCCCACCATCTGCTCGGCGATGTCGGTGGCGCGCTGCAGATCGTTGGCGGCACCGGTGGTGACTTCACCGAACACCACCTCCTCGGCGCTGCGGCCGCCGAGCAAGGTGGCGATCTGGCCCTCCAGGTCTTCCTTGGAATTGAGGAAGCGCTCCTCGGTGGGCAGCTGCAGCGTGTAGCCCAGGGCGCTCATGCCGCGGGGCACGATCGAGATCTTGGCCACCTTGCTGCCGCCGGGCATCAGATGGCCCACGATCGCGTGGCCCACTTCGTGGTAGGCCACCACCTTCTTCTCATCGGGCTGCAGCACGCGGCTTTTCTTCTCCAGGCCGGCCACCACGCGCTCGATCGCTTCGTTGAGGTCGCCCTGCTCCACGGCGGTGCGCTTGTTGCGCGCCGCCAGCAGCGCCGCCTCATTCACCAGGTTGGCCAGGTCGGCGCCGGCGAAGCCAGCGGTGGCCTGGGCGATCTTGTCGATGTCGACGCCCGGAGCGAGCTTCACCTTGCGGGCGTAGATGTCGAGGATCGTTTTGCGGCCCGAGAGATCGGGGCGATCCACCAGCACCTGGCGATCGAAGCGGCCCGGGCGCAGCAGGGCGGCATCGAGGGTTTCCGGTTGGTTGGTGGCGGCCAGCACGATCACCGGCTTGTCCTTGCCGGAGAAGCCATCCATCTCGGTGAGCAGCTGGTTGAGGGTCTGCTCGCGCTCGTCATTGCCGCCGACCACGCCCATCGAGCCGGCGCGGCTCTTGCCGATGGCATCGAGTTCGTCGATGAAGATGATGCAAGGCGCCTTCTTCTTGGCTTCTTCGAACAGATCGCGCACGCGGGCGGCGCCAGCCCCCACGAACAGCTCCACGAACTCCGAGCCGCTGATGATGAAGAACGGCACGCCCGCTTCACCGGCCACCGCCTTGGAGAGCAGGGTCTTGCCGGTACCGGGAGGGCCCACCAGCAGCACGCCCTTGGGGATGCGGGCGCCGATGGCGGCATAGCGCTCCGGCGTCTTGAGGAAATCGACGATCTCGGTGAGTTCGGCCTTGGCCTCATCCACGCCGGCCACGTCGGCGAAGGTGACGCGCGACTCCTCATCGGGCACGTAGACCTTGGCCTTGCTCTTGGTGAAGCTCAGCGCCCCCTGGGCGCCGCCCATGCCGCTGCGGCGGGCGAAGAACTGCAGCACCAGGATGAAGATCAGCGGCGGCACCACCCAGCTGAGGATGGTGGTGAAGATGTTCGGTTTCTGCGGCGGTGCGGCGGCGAATTCCACCCCGTGCTGCTCCAGCCGCTGCGGCAGATCCATGTCGAAGATCGGCGTGGTCGCCAGCACCGTCGGGGCGCCCTCGGCGGGGGCCTCCTTCAGTTCGTAGCGGATCTGATCGGAGGTGATGTAGGCCCGCTTCACCGTGTCGTCGTTCACCTGATCGATGAACAGCGAGTAGGGCACCCGCGGCACCTGGTTGGCGGGGTTCGGCACAAAGTTGCTGAACAGCAGCAGCACGCCGAAGCCGATCAGCAGCAGATTGATCAGCCCGAAGCGCCGGGTGGGGCGGTTGTCGTCCTGGCGGATGGGCATGGCGCGCGGCCGGTCAGCTGGAGGCAGGCTAGGGGCGCCGGGCCGGGGGCGATCCGCTCGCCGGTCGGGAGAACCGAATCGCGGCAGCAGCACCATGTGCGGTCGTTACGCCCTCACCACCGACCTCGAGGCGCTGTTGCCGCGGCTGCGTGGACCGCTGCCGCCGGATTTCGCCCGCCACTACGCCCCCCGGCCGCTGATCCGCCCAGGCGAACCGGTGCTGATCCAGTGCCGTGACGATGGTCGCGATCGCGTGGCGCTGGCCCTCTGGGGGCTGCTGCCGGCCTGGGTGAAGCAGCCGGCCGGTGCGCAGCGCTCGATCCATGCCCGCAGTGAGACCGTGGCCGAGAAGCCCAGCTTCCGCGGCCCCTGGCGCCATCGCCGCTGCCTGATCCCGGCTGATGCCTTCTTCGAGAAGGGTTGCCGCATCAGCCGCCGCGACGGAGCTCCCTTCTGGCTGGGGGGCCTGTGGGAGCGCTGGCTGGGGCCCGATGGCAGCGAGCTGGAGAGCTGCTGCGTGCTCACCACCGCCGCCAATGCCCTGATCGCACCATGGCATCCGCGCATGCCCGTGCTGATCCCCGACGCCGCCGCCTCGGCCTGGTTGGCGGCCGCTGATGGAGCGGCCCTGCGCCGGCTTGTGCCCCTGCTGGGGCCCTGTGCGCCTGAGGGCTGGCACCTGGAGCCAGCCCCGCCGGGCCCGCGCCAGCGCAACGCTCCAGGCTCGGCCTCGTTAGACCGTCGGCAGCTGAGCCTGCCCCTGTGACTCCCCGTGAACGCGTCGCTGACTACCCCCGCCCGCCGGCGCTGGTGGCCACTGACGCCCATCTGCGGGTGGAGGCCCTGGGGCAGCTGCTGGCCGAGACCCGCCGCTCGTTGCGGGTGCTGGAAACCTTTCATCCGCCCACCTACTACCTGCCGCCGGAGGCGGTGCAGCAAGCGCTGCTGCAGCCCAGCCCTGGCGCCAGCTTCTGCGAGTGGAAGGGCGTGGCCCGCTACTTCGATGTGGTCTGGCAGCCCGGTGGCGACCAGGAGCGGCGGCTGCGGCGGGCGGTGTGGACCTACCCCGAACCCACCGAGCCCTTTCGCGCCCTGGCCGGCTGGTATGCCGTGTACCCAGGCCTGATGGACGGCTGCTGGCTGGATGGTGAGCGGGTGCAGCCCCAGCCCGGCGGCTTCTACGGCGGTTGGATCACCAGCGCCCTGGAGGGGCCGTTCAAAGGGGATCCGAACCACCCGGAGCTGGTATGAGCGTGCGGGTGGGGAAGGGCATTGACGCCCCATGCCGCTCCACCGTGTCGCCGATCGCCAGCAGCAGCTGCTGCTGCAGCGCCCAGGCCTGCACCACCTCGCCGCTGTTGGCGTGGCAGAGCAGGCGCAGGTTGAGGCTGGAATCGCCGTAGCCGATGAAGTTCACCGCCAGCGGCTTGCTCTGATCGATCTGGGGGTGCTGTTGCAGGTGCTGCTCCAGCTCCGTCAGGATCACCGGGATCCGCTGGCGGTCGCTGTAGCTCAGACCGAACTCGATCCAGAGGCGGCGGTTGTCGATCTCGGCGATGTTCACCACCGGCTTGCTGGTGAAGATCGTGTTGGGCACATACACCGGTTGCCGATCCAGGGAGCGCAGCTGGGTGTAGAACCAGCTGATGTGCTCCACCGTGCCGGAGAGGGATTCCGAGGGGATCTCGATGAAATCCCCCACCACGAAGGGGCGGTTGATGTAGAGGCTGAAGCCGCTCAGGGAGTTGGAGACGATGCCCTGGGCGCCGAAGCCGATGGCGGCGGCACCGAAACCACCGGCGGTGATCAGCACCGCTGCCGACACCCCCAGCAGCCGCATCACCGCCAGCACCAGGATCAGCGTGATGCCGGTGGCGATCACCTTCTCCAGCACATCGATCAGGAAGTGCTGGTCCTTGGCATTGAGCCGGGGCAGCAGCCGTTCGGCCATCGTGTCGCGATGGCGTTGCAGACCCTGCTTCCAGCGCAGCAGCGTCCAGGCGACGCCGATGGCCACCAGCAGCTCGCGCACCTCCTCGCCCTCCCGCGGCAGGTTGATCAGGCGGCCATCGAGCACGGCCACCAGCCAGCCGCTCAGCCCCACCAGCACGCAGGTGACGGACACGCTCAACCGGCTGCTGAGCAGCAGCCCGCGGGCGGCGGAACCGCGGGGGCAGCGGCGCCCGAGTAGGTCGAGCAGCAGCCAGCTGGCCAGGCCGCTGAGTAGACCGGCGATCAGCAGTTCCAGGTTCAGGGGCAGGGTGGGGCTTTCGATCAAGGGCTTGCGGGCAGGTGCGCCTGCATTGTGCGCGCTGCGCCTGGATCCTGCTCAGCGGTTGGGCGCCTGCAGCTGCCAGATCAGATCGCTGCCGCAGCGCTGCAGCGCCTGCCCCTGCCAGGGGGCCACCTGCTCCATCGCCGAGAAGCCCAGGTCCCCCACCGCCGTGGCCGCGGCTGCGCCGCCCATCACCTTCGGGGCGATCACGGCGGCGATCCGCTGGGCGCCGCCATCGCGCAGCACCGCTGCCGCCAGCAGCGGTCCGCACTCCCACAGCACCTGGTTGCAGCCGCGCCCGGCCAGTTCCTCCAGCAGCGCCCAGGGTTCGCAGGCCTGCAGCAGCACCCGCTCCACCCCCAGTCGATCGAGGGCGAAACGGCGGCGCGGCGGCGCCGCATAGCTGTGGGCCACCAGGGTGGGGGCCAGGCGCTGGTCCCAGAGCTGGGCATCGGCCGGTAGCAGCAGGCTGCGGCTGAGCACCACCCGCAGCGGTTCCTGCCGGCGCCGGCCGCGGCTGGTGAGCAGGGGATTGTCGTGCCGCACCGTGCCGCCGCCGACGATCACGGCATCGCACTCGCTGCGCAGCTGATGCACCCAGTCGCGGGCCTCGGGGCCGCTGATCCACTGGCTGGCGCCGTTGCTCAGGGCCGTGCGGCCATCGACCCCCATCGCCCACTTGAGAATCCCCAGGGGCCGGCCGCTGCGCACCCGCTGCACAAAGGCGGCATTCAGCTCCTGGGCTTCGGCTTCACAGACGCCGCAGATCACCTCCAGCCCCGCCGCCTGCAGGGCGCGGATGCCGCCGCCGTTCACCTGGGGGTTGGGATCGGCCATGGCGATCACCACCCGGCGGATGCCGGCGTTGATCACCGCCGCCGTGCAGGGGGGGGTGCGGCCCTGATGGCAGCAGGGCTCCAGCGTCACCACCAGCGTGCCGCCGCGGGCCCGGTCACCGGCCTGGTGCAGGGCCCCCACCTCGGCGTGAGCGGTGCCGGCGCGGGCATGGAAGCCCTCCCCCACCAGCTGGCCGTCGCCATCCAGCACCACCGCCCCCACCAGGGGGTTGGGGCTGGTGTTGCCGCGGGCCAGGGCCGCCAGCTGCAGGGCGCGCTGCATCCAGCCGCGCCAGGGGCTCCAGCGGTCGCTGTCCTGGTTGCAGTCCTCGGCTGAGGGCTCCCCCAGGGGGGCGGCGGATTCCGCCCGGGCGGTTGGCGGTTGGCTGGCGGAGGTGGTGGCGTCGGGCACGCTGCAGGGTGGTGAGGAGGTGTTGCCCGGGTGGGCAGGGTCGGTCGGGCCGGGTTGCTCGGCGCGCCGCGCCCGGCGTTGGTTCAGCCGGGATGGGTTGGCAGGCTGCGCCATTCGGCCACCACGTAGGGCGGCACCGGCAGTTCATCGAACACCCCCGGCAACTGCAGACGCAGGGGCCGGTTCTGCTGCAGATCGGCCAGCAGGGGCGCCAGGGCGAACTCCGCGGCGGCGGCGCGGCCGTCACCGGCCAGCTTGGGATTCTCCAGCGTCACATCCTCCAGCTGCCACTGCAGGCGGCCGCTGCTCACCAGCAGGGCTGTGGGGTGCTCCAGGCGCACCTTGCCCGGGTAGCCGACGATCCGCAGCCGCAGCGCGCCGCCGGGCGGTCCCTCGCGGTACGCCACCAGCTGCCAGCTCTGGTAGTCGAGATCGCGCAGGCTCTCTAGGCTGCGTACCACGCCGGTGCCCGTCTCATCGGGATGGGCGTGCACCTGGGCCAGGGCCGGCATCGGCCTCAGCTGCAGTGCCAGCAGCAGGCAGACCAGCCCCAGCAGCTGAGGCCACCAGGGGCGACGCGGGCCGCGGTTGGAGCGGGCAGGGGCGCTGGGGGGCGGGGTCATCGGCACAGGCCGTCGGCGGCAGGACAGAAGGGGAGAGGACAGGCGGCGGGCGGCGGCTCCGGGCGGGATGGCCGGATCGCTTGCGCGGATCGGTTGGGCGGCCGTGGTGGCCTGCAGGCGCGCTGCCCGTGATGCGTCAGGGCTGGCTGGCGGCACCGGGGATCGCCTGCCAGTCGGTGTGGGTGGCCCACAGGCCCCAGATCGCCATGGCGCGCAGGTAGTGGCAGGCGCGGAAGGTGCGCACCGCCGTGATCGCCTCGGGGGTGCGGAACTGCAGGCCGCCGCTGTACACCTGCTCCACCACCGCCTCGGTGATCGCGAAGGCGGTGCCTGCTTCCCCCATCAGCCGGTAGTAGGCGGCCAGGCCGAAGTTGATGCCGGTCCACACCTCCAGCGGGTGGGTGCCGTTGGGATCGAGGGGGGTGCCGTCGCGGCGCAGGCCATTGGCCACGCCGAGCTTGCCGCCCTGGAAGCCCTCGAAGCAGGCTTCCTTCACCGCCTTCAGGCTGCTGCGGGCCCGATCGTCGGCCACCACCGGCGGCAAACCCAGCAGGCGGGCGTAGAAGTCGCCGCAGAGCTGGTCGGCCATCACCACCGGCGTGCCGCTCTCGGCATCGATGTTGTAATACTCGCCGTTCCAGAGCAGACGGTCGAAGTTGGTGCGGCTCTGCTCCAGCCAGACGCTGAACTCCCGCTGCTCGCTGGAGGTATCGACCCCCAGCGCCAGCTGCAGCCGCTGGCCCATCGCCAGGGCCGCCTCCAGGGCCGCGATCCAGAGGGCGCCGCAGTAGGCGCTCACGCCCTTGAGGGGCCAGTCATCGAAGGTCTGGTCCGGGGCGCCGCCGTTATCGGGCAGGCCGTCGCCATTGGCATCGAAGGTCTTGAGGTAGCGCAGGGCCTGCACCGCCGCCGGCCAGCAGTCGGCCAGGAAGCGGAGGTCTTCGCCGCTCGGGGCGAGCCTGAAGCTGCGCCACACCTGCAGCACGAAGTCGCTGGCCAGGTCCTTCCAGAGGTTGCAGTCCTGGTAGGCGGTGTAGTTGCTGGCATCCCAGGGCCGCTCGTTGGGGGCGCCGAGATCGTGGGGGGTGGCGCCGGCCAGCTTGCGGGGGGCCTCGACGCGGCCCTTGCCCTGGGTGAAATACCAGCCGATCGGCCGCGGCGTCGGGTCGGCGGCGGGGATGGCGCGGGCGAAGCTGCGCAGCACGCTCTTGTCCAGTTCCGGCCAGAGCTGCAGCAGGGCAAACGACCCGTAGAGCCGCACATCAAGGCTCTCGTACCAGGCGTAGTCGAGGCACTCGAGCACCCCGAAGCGGCCCACCGGATCCTCGGCCGTGGCGGCGCTCCAGAGGGTGCCGCCGCTGGCCAGGTCGTAGAGCTCGTTGAACAGCGCCATCCGGATCGGCTCCGGCAGATCCGTGCGCCCCAGCACCGGCTGCTGCCAGCCCTGGATCTGCTCCAGCCACTGGGGCCACTCCCGCAGCGCCTCGGCGGCCAGAGCGGCGGCGCTGCTGCCCTCACCGCCCACGAAATCGGTGTAGCGGCGCAGGCAGCGGGTGCCGGTGGCGAAGGCCGTGACCGGCAGATCCCAGCTGATCACCAGCGGGATCTCGATCGTGGCGCCCGGCTCCAGCCGCAGCCGCACCGCCAGGGAGGCACTGGCCGGGTCGTTGTCGCCGCTCGTCCGGTCGTTGTCGCCATCGGCGATCGAGCCATCGTGGGCGAAGCTCTGCCACAGCTCCGCGCCGTCGCCGGCTGGATTCCAGCGGCTGCAGCGCTGGATCGTCAGCCCCGGATGGCGCTGCTCCAGGGTGGGATCGGTGGCGATGCACCACTGCCCCTCCCCCTCGCCGATCGGCTGGCTCCGCTCGCCCTCCAGCAGCACACCGCGCAGGCCTTCGCCCTCCACCCAGCGGTTGCGCTGGCCGCGGCTGCGGCCGATCGCCGGCACGTAGTTGTGCTCCGGGCTGCCGTCGTCGCGGAAGTGCACGGCGGCGGCGGGGTCGGTGTTGGTGAACCAGCCGCTGGTGTTGCGCCAGCTCAGCAGCAGCGACAGATCCAGCGGCTCCTCGGTGGGGTTGTGCAGCCTCCAGGCGAACACCGCCACCGGATAGCTGCTGCGGCGGTAGTCGCCCGGCAGGATCGGGCTGAAGGCGGTGCAGCCCACCTCCGCGCGGAACACCCCCGTGTAGGCGGTGTGGCTGAGGGGATAACGGGCGCTGTAGGTGCCGGTGCTGCGCTCCGCCGTGCTGGCCGGATACCAGCTCCAGGCGCTGAGGGGCTCGCCGCTCTCGGGCCGGGAGGCATCGGCGCTGGGTTTCACCGCCAGGGCGTGGGCGCGGCTGCTGTTGCCGTCCTGCTCGAACAGGGCGAACTGGCAGTCGGGCAGGGTGCCGAACCAGTGCTCGCCGCCGTCGAGGTGCCAGAGGTTGAAGGAGCCGTCGGGGGCGCGGCCGATGCAGCCAGCCCCGAAGCCCCCCAGGGGCATGCCGTGGTTGGGGCCGTCGTCGAGGTTGCTGGCGTAGCGCACGGTGTAGGGCTGCTCCCAGCCCAGGCCGAAGGGCCGCGACCAGCAGGCACCCTCCAGGCCGGCGCTGCGGTCGCCGCGCCCTCCGCTCAGCAGGGACGAGAGCGCAGGGATGCCGAAGGGCGCCATGGGGGGGACGACAGTGGGGCCAGCTGGTCAGAGATGGCCGGCCGCTTCTCCTCCCGGCGCCGGCGTGGTGAAGCCGCCGTTCACCTCCTGATCGACCAGGGCATCGAGGGTGACGGCGGAGCGCACCAGGGCCTGATAGCGCTGCACCACCCGCCGGTTGCGCTCGATCCAGCTGCCGGGATCGCCGCTGGAGCGGCCCACCTCATCGCCATCGAGCAGCTCCAGCTCGCGCTGCTGCGTCAGCAGGGCGAGCACCAGCTCGTGGATGCGCTGGCGGCGATCGGCGTGGGGCATGGCGGTGGTCCGGCCGGCTCAGTGATAGCCCAGGCGTTGTCGGCGATGGGCGATCGGCAGACTGACACCAGTTGCGCCAACCCGTGCCAGATCCGCTGTTGCCCGTGATCGGCACCGATGCCGGCGGTCTGCCTGCGCTGCCGCCACCGCTGGCGGCGCTGGTGCGCCAGGCCGCGGTGGTGGCAGCGCCGCAGCGGTTGCTGGCGGATCTGCCCGCCTGGTGGTCGCAGCTGGAGTCGCGGCCGCAGCCGGGGGCACGGTCAGGAGCACCGTCGGGGTTGTTCGCTGATGCGGCTGCGGGGCTGACGGCGGCACCGACGGCGGCCTCGCCTGACCTGGCCGGCTTGCCCCGGCTGATCGCCACCGATCAACCCAGCGCCGCTCTGGACAGCCTGGCGGAGGCCCTGGCCGCCGGCGAGGCCTGCGTGCTGCTGGCCAGTGGCGATCCCCTCTGGTTCGGCATCGGCCGGTTGCTGCTGCAGCGCTTCCCCGCCGCCCAGCTGCGCTTTCATCCCGCCCCCTGCTCGATGCAGCTGGCCTTCGCCCGCCTGGCGCGCCCCTGGCAGGACGCCGGCTGGATCAGCCTGCATGGCCGCGACCCTGAGGCCCTGGCCAGTCGCCTGCAGCAGCGGCCCGCCGCCCTGGCGGTGCTCACCGATCCCGGCCGCGGCGGCGTGGCTGAGGTGCAGCGCCTGCTGCGCGCTTCCGGCCTGGAGGCGGCCTACCAGCTGTGGCTGTGCGAGCGGCTCGGCCATCCGGCTGAGCGGGTGCTGCCGCTCGCCCCCGACGCGCCCCTGCCCGCCGATCTCGATCCGCTGCACCTGGCGGTGCTGATCGCCCAGCCGCCGCCGCTGCCCGATCCTGCGGCGCTGCCGCTGTTCGGTCTGGCCGATGGCCTGTTCCTGCAGCATCCCGACCGGCCGGGGCTGATGACCAAGCGCGAGGTGCGCATCCAGCTGCTGGCCGAGCTGCAGCTGCCCGAGCGCGGTGTGCTCTGGGACATCGGCGCCGGCGTGGGCTCGGTGGGGCTCGAGGCCCTGCGGCTGCGGCCCTCGCTGGCGGCCTGGTTTGTGGAGCAGCGCGGTGGCTCGGCGGCCCTGATCGCCGCCAATGCCGAGCGCCTGGGGGTGCAGCCGGCGGGGGTGCTGGAGGGCAAGGCGCCCCAGGCCTTCGCTTCCCTGCCCGACCCCGATCGGGTGCTGCTCGGCGGCGGCGGCCGCGATCGTGAGGCGCTGCTCACGGCGGTGCTGCAGCGGTTGCGGCCCGGCGGTGCCGTGGTGATTCCCCTGGCCACGATCGAGGCTCTGGCCGAGCTGCGCCCCTTGCTGGAGCGGGCCGGGCTGGCGGCGGAGGTGGCTCAGCTGCAGGCCTGGCGCGGCGCCCCCCTGGCCGATGGCACCCGCCTGGCGCCGCTCAATCCGGTGTTGCTGCTCAGCGGCCGCCGGCCCCCCGCCTGAGGCGGTTCAGGGGCTGACGGGCCTGCTCAGGGTTTCGATCCGCACCGGACTTCCCGGTGTGATGCCCAGGGCCGCGGCCTGGCCGGCGGCCAGTTCCAGCACCCCGTCCACCGCCACGTCGGGCCCGTAGCTCGGGCAGGGCAGATGGGGGCAGGGCGTGGCGTTGGCCTTGATCGCCACCACCCGGCCACCCGCCACGAACAGCATGTCCAGCGGCGCTGGTGTGCGGTGCATCCAGAAGCGGGTGAGTGTGGGCTCGCGGGAAGGGAACCACATGCCGCGCAGCGGCGGCAGCGGCGGCCGCTCCTGCAGCCCCAGCGCCTGCTGCCGTGCCGTGGCCGCCACCTCGAGCAGGATGCAGCGCTGCGGCTCCAGGCACCAGCGGGCCGTGAGCGGCAGCTGCTGCGGCGCTCCCTCCTGGGCCCGGGCCGCCCGCTGCGGCAGCTCGCCCGCAAGCAGCGCACCGGCGAGCAGCGAAGCGCTCAGCCAGGAGGCTCGCCACGGGCGGCGCGGCTGCAGGCGCTGCAACTGCAGGCGCTGCATCGGCTTGCGCCTCAGCAGATCGCGCCTCAGCAGATCGCGCCGGCGCCGATCGTGCCGCGCCAGAGCCTGACGCATCGCCGTTTCGGGGGGGCGGCTCATGGCGCCTCCAGGGGCGGCAGCCGCTCGCCCAGGCAGTAGCCCTGGCCGCGCACCGTGTGGATCAGCCGCCGCCCGCCGTCCTCCTCCAGCTTCTGGCGTAGGTACCTCACGTACACCTCGATCACGTTGCTGGCGGCGCCGCGCTCGTCGTTCCACACCTGGCGCAGGATCACATCGCGGCTCACCACTGTTCCCTGCCGCTCCAGCAGCAGCAGCAGCAGCTGGTATTCGCGGGCGGTGAGGGCCACCGGCCGTGGGCCGCGCTTCACCTCGCGGGTGGTGGGGTTCACGCTCAGATCGCCCACCTGCAGCAGCTGGCAGGGCGGCGCGGCACGGCGCTGCAGGTCCAGCTGCAGCCGCAGGCGCATCAGCAGATCGCTGGGGCCCAGGCTGGAGAGCCAGAAGTCATCGGCGCCGGCGCTGAGGCAGTGCACCCGCGCCTCCACCGTGTTCTCCTCCACATCGAGCAGCACCGGCACCCCGGGCAGCTGCTGACGCAGTGCGGCGATCCGGCCGCCGGCACCGGCCGCCAGCACCGCCAGCTGCACCGCGCTCTGCCCGTCGTTCGGCGCCTCGGCGGTCGCGGCTTGGGCCTCATCCAGGCCGCACTGCACGGCGTAGCCGGAGGCCTCCAGCCGCGCCGCCAGCGCTTCGGCCTCCGCTCCCAGCAGCAGCACCCGGGCGATCACCATCGCCCCTCAGCCCCCCAGGCCGTTGCCCGGTTTGGCCACATGGGGCAGTCCCCAGCCGAGCTTGTTGCGCAGCACCTGGAAGAACTCGTGGTCGGAGAGCCGCACGAAGCGCACCGGATGGTCGCTGCGGCGGATCAGCACCCGATCTTCGGGCCAGATGTAACAGCCGGCGCTGCCGTCCACCACCATCATCAGCCGCTCGGGGGTGGCCGGGAACACCGTCACCGGCTCGCGATCGTTGAACACCAGCGCCCGCGAGGCCAGGGAATGGGGCGCGATCGGGGTGAGCTGCAGCACCGGGCAGTCGGGCGTGATCACCGGCCCGCCGGCGCTGAGGGCATAGGCGGTGGAGCCGGTGGGGGTGGAGAGGATCACCCCGTCGGCGGCGATGTCCACCGGGGCGTGGCGGCCGATGGCGATCTCGAAATGGCACATCGAGGTGAGCGGCTCGCGGTGCAGCGCCATCTCGTTGAGGCAGAGCACCTCCCAGCGGCGCTGCTCGCTGCGCATCACGCTCACGATCAGCATCGTGCGCTCCTCCACCGTCCAGTCGCCGGCGAGCACCTGAGCGAGGGCCTGGTCGAGCTGCTGCAGGTAGGCCTCCGCCAGGAAGCCCAGGTGGCCGGTGTTGATCGTCAGGATCGGCACGCCGATCGGCGCGGTCTGCCGCGCCGCCGACAGCACGGTGCCGTCGCCGCCGAGCACGATCGCCAGCTCCATCTCCTCGTGGAAGCTGGCGGGCACGCAGGCGCTGTAGCCGCGGGTGCGCAGGTGCTGATCGGGGTTGGCGAAGCCCACCATGCCGCCGGAGCTGCTCACCCGCAGCACCGTGCGGCCGCTCTCCTCCAGCCGCTGCTGGATCGCATCGGCGGTGGTCACCGCCAGATCCTTGCCGTCGTTGACGATCAGTCCGACGCAGGGCACCGATCGCGACGCGGAGGGCAGATGGCAGTTTATGGGGGCACTCCCCGCCCGCCTGCGCGCCTGTCTCAGAACTGTTCGAGGAAGCGCAGATCGCTGGTGTAGAGCCGGCGGATGTCGTCGATGCCGTGGCGCACCATGCAGAAGCGCTCCACGCCGAGGCCGGCAGCGAAGCCGCTCCAGCGCTCCGGATCGAGGCCCATGCCCTCTAGCACCGCCGGATCGACCATGCCGCAGCCCATCACCTCCAGCCAGCGGCCGCGCCACTGCACATCCACCTCGGCGCTCGGCTCGGTGAAGGGGAAATAGCTGGCGCGGAAGCGCACCGGCAGATCGCCGAAGAACTGCTGCAAAAAGGTGGTGACGGTGCCGCGCAGGTGGGTGAAGTCGAGCCCTTCATCGATCGCCAGCACCTCCACCTGGTGGAACACCGGCGAGTGGGTGGCATCGACGGCATCCCGGCGATAGACGCGCCCCGGGGCGATCACCCGCACCGGCGGCGGGTTGCTCTCCAGATGGCGGATCTGCACCGGCGAGGTGTGGGTGCGCAGCAGCCGGCCATCGCCCAGATAGAAGGTGTCCTGCATGTCCCGGGCCGGGTGGTGCTCGGGGATGTTCAGGGCGGTGAAGTTGTAGTAGTCGGTCTCGATCTCCGGCCCTTCCGACACCCGGTAGCCGAGGCCGCTGAAGATGTCGACGATCTCCTCGATCGTGCTCATCAGCGGATGGCGATGGCCGGCCGGCACGTAGCTGCAGGGGGCCGTGACATCCAGCGTTTCGCGGGCGATGCGCTCGGCCATCGCCGCGCTCTTCACCGCCTGCAGGCGCTCGCTCAGCAGCGTCTGCACCTGCTCCTTGAGCACGTTGGCGCGCTGGCCCACCAGGGGGCGTTCATCGCCGGGCAGCTTGCCCATCGCTCCCAGCACGGCCGAGAGGCGGCCCTTCTTGCCGAGCAGGCCCACCCGCAGCTCCTCCAGCTCGGCGGCGCTGCCGGCGGCGCGGATCGCATCGGCGGCGGCGCGCTCCAGGGCGTCGAGCTGCTCGGTGAGCTGCTGCAGGGACACGGTGACGCTCACGACAACCCGGGGCTGGATGGCTAGGGGGAGACTGTACGGAGCAGCCCCCGGGCCGATGGCCCTGCAGCCCATGGCGCCACTCAACATCCTGATCAGCAACGACGACGGGGTCTTCGCCGCCGGCATCCGCACCCTGGCCAATGCCGCCAATGCCCGCGGTCACCGCGTCAGCGTGGTGTGCCCCGATCAGGAGCGCTCTGCCACCGGTCACGGCCTCACCCTGCAGACCCCCATCCGGGCTGAGCGGGCCGATGAACTGTTCGACGACGGCATCCGCGCCTGGGCCTGCAGCGGCACCCCCTCCGACTGCGTCAAGCTCGCCCTGTTCTCCCTGCTGGATGACTGGCCCGACCTGGTGCTCTCGGGCATCAACCACGGCCCCAACCTCGGCACCGACGTGCTCTATTCCGGCACCGTGAGCGCGGCGATGGAGGGCACGATCGAAGGCCTGCCGGCCCTGGCGGTGAGCAGCGCCGACTTCCAGTGGCGCCACTTCGAGCCGGCGGCCACGATCGCCCTCGACCTGACCGAGCGGCTGCTGGAGCAGGGCTGGCCCGAGGCGGGGCTGCTCAACCTCAACGTGCCGCCATTGCCGGCCGAGAGCATCGGCCCCCTGGCCTGGTGCCGCACGGCGGTGCGCCGCTACACCGATCAGTTCGATCGCCGCATCGATCCCCGTGGCCGCACCTACTACTGGCTGGCCGGCGAGGTGGCCAACGACCTGGAGGCCGAGGTGGCCGGCCCGGCCGACTGGCCCACCGATGTGGCCCACGTGCATGGAGGCGGGGTGTCGCTGACGCCGCTGCAGCCGGAGCTGTTCTGGCGCGGCGACATCGCCTCCCTGCCGAGCCTCAGCGGCTGAGCCCGGTTGGCGCTCAGCCGTTGCTGCTGTGACGGCCGCTGCTGCGGTAGATGCGCTGCAGCAGCCAGAGGCTGATGATCAACCCGATCAGGTGGGCGAACAGCACCTGGGTGTTACCGAGCACCGAGAACATCTCGATCGAGGTGATCGGCAGGCCCACCAGCCGGCCGCCGGTCCCCGGCGCCTGCTGGATCTGCGCCCCGAAGAACCCCGGCACCTGCTGCGAGGCCTGGACGAACAGGCTGCCGGCCATCGCCTGATAGCCCACGGCCGCCAGGCTGAGGCCGCCCAGATCGATCAGCAGGCCCCGCTTCACCAGCCGCGCCGTTTCACCACGGCTGGGGCGCACCGGGCTGGCCAGGGCCCGGCCGCAGCGCACCACCAACCAGCTCTGCCACAGGCACCAGAGCAGCAGCAGGAAGGAGAGGGTGGTGAGCGAGAGGCCGGGGCCGAGGCCTAAGGCGCGGGAGGAGTTGGCGGCCAGCCGGCCGCCGATGTTGTTGAACACCAGCACGCCGATCACCACCACGCCCAGCACCAGCTGCGCCCAGAACCGCACCCAGCCCAGGCGCCGCAGCGCCGCCGAGATCCGTTGCAGATCGAGGGTGTCGGCCATGGCGGCGCTCAGGAAGTTGCCCCAAAGGTGCCATGGGAGGATCGGCCCGGCGTGCCAAGGCTTCGGGAACTGTCGCGTTCGATCCCTCCGCGTTCCATTCCCCTGCGGGCGCCGATGCAGGCGGAGCGACCCACCGCCATCGCCCTCGGCAGCTTTGATGGTCTGCATGGCGGCCATCGCCGGGTGATCGCCGCGGTGACCGGGCCCGGTGCGGGGCTGCCCACGGTGGTGAGCTTCTGGCCCCATCCGCGCGAGGTGTTGCACGGTGAGCTGAGGCTGCGCCTCGATCTGCCCGCCGAGAAGCTGGAGCTGCTGGCGCCCCTTGGCATCCGTCAGCTGGTGCTGGTGCCGTTTGATCGGCAGCTGGCGGCCCTCAGCCCGGAGGCCTTCGTGGAGCAGGTGCTGGTGGGGCAGCTCGACGCCCGGCGCATCGCTGTTGGTGAGAACTTCCGCTTCGGTGCCGGCCGCCGCGGCGATGCCGCTGAGCTGGCCCGACTCGGTGCGGCTCGGGGCATTCCGGTGACCGTGGTGCCGATGCTGGCCGACGGCGAGGAGCGGCTCAGCAGCAGCCGCGTGCGCCGCGCGCTGGCCAGCGGCGATCTGCGCGAGGCCCAGCGGCTGCTGCAGCGCCCCTACCGCTTCAGCGGCCAGGTGGTGCAGGGCCGCGGCCTGGGGCGTCAGCTGGGCTGGCCCACCGCCAACCTGGCGGTGGATGGCCGCAAGTGCCTGCCCCTGGAAGGGGTGTATGCCGCCCGGGCGCGGTTGCTCGATGCCGCCACCGATGGCCGCGATCCAGCCGCTACCGGCAGCGATGAGGCGGGCTGGATGGCGGCGGCGATGAACCTCGGCCCCCAGCCCACCGTCGATCCCAGCGCCCCCTCCGCCGTGGAGGTGCACCTGCTCGATCGCCGGCTGGAGCTGGTGGGCCGCAGCCTGCAGGTGGAGCCCCTGGCGCTGCTGCGCCGCCAGCAGCGCTTCGATGGCCTGGAGGCCTTGCGGGCGCAGATCGCCCGCGATGCCGATCAGGCCCGGGCCCTAGCCGGCGGGGTAGGCGTGGCTGAGGCCCCAGCCGATGAAGGCGGCGATGCCGCCCAGCAGCAGAATTCCTGACACCAGCACCAGCATCGGGTTGTTGGCGTCGGTCTGCTGCAGATTGCCCTGCTGAATGTTGCTCTGCTGCGTTCCACCGGCCATCGCGCCTGATCGAGCCGTCCCCGGCCCTGACAAAGGTGGTTCAACCTAATCAGCCGCTGCTCTCGCGCCTGCCATGTCCGTGACCAGTTCCGCCTCTGCCGACCCTGCCGGCGCCGCTGCCGCTCCTTTCACCTGCGCCGATGAAGGAGCCGTGTTGCGGTTGATCGATGCCAACCTCGATCGCGCCCGCGAGGGCCTGCGGGTGCTGGAGGACTGGGCCCGCTTCGCCCTGGAGCGCCCGGAGCTGGTGGCCCGCACCAAGGACATGCGCCAGCGGCTGGGGCGGTTGCATCAGGACCGCTACAAGCGGGCCCGCCACACCGCCGCCGATCCGGCCACCGGCATGACCCATCCGGCCCAGGCCGAGCGGCAGCAGCCCGCCCAGGTGATCGCCGCCAATGCAGCGCGGGTGCAGGAGGCGCTGCGGGTGCTGGAGGAGTTCGGCCGCGGCCTTGATCCGCAGCTGGCGGCTGAGGCCGCCGCGATCCGCTACGCCCTCTACGACCTGGAACTCGAGCTGCTGCCCCTGGTGGGTGCCGGCGAGAGCCGCCGCCGCCAGCTGGCGGCCTGCCACCTCTATCTGGTCACCAGTCCGGTGCCGGGGCTGGAGGCGATGGTGGAGGCCGCCCTCAGCGGCGGGGTGCGGCTGGTGCAGTACCGGGCCAAGGAGGGCAGCGTCGATGCCGGCGGTCAGCCGCTCACCGATGCCGGCCGGTTGCGGCAGGCCCAGGCCCTGCGCCGGCTCTGCGATCAGCACGGGGCGCTGTTCATCGTCAACGACCGCATCGATCTGGCCCTGGCGGTGGATGCCGATGGGGTGCACCTCGGCCAGGGGGATCTGCCGCCGGCGATCGCCCGGCGGCTGCTGGGGCCGGAGCGGCTGCTGGGCCGCAGCACCCACGCCATCGCCCAGCTGCGCCAGGCCGTCGATGACGGCTGCGACTACGTGGGGGTGGGGCCGGTGAATGCCACCCCCACCAAGCCGGGGCGGGAGCCGGTGGGGCTGGCCTACGTGCGCCAGGCCACGGCCGAGAGCCCGATCCCCTGCTACGCCATCGGCGGCATCACGGCGGAGGCGGTGCCGGAGCTGCGCCAGGCGGGTGCCGGCCGGGTGGCGGTGGTGCGGGCGATCACCGAGGCGGCCGATCCGGCGGCCGCCAGCCGCGATCTGCTGGCGGCCCTGGAGCAGCCCCATTGAGCCGGCGGGTCTCCTGATCCAGCGGCGGCTGCCGGCCGTCGCCCACGATGGGGCCAGTCAGGCCCCCGGGCGATGCCGTCTGCCATGGATCACGCTGCCGACGCCCCGCTTCCTGCTGATTCCGCCAGTGCAACCCTGAGCCTGCAGGTGAATGGTGAGCCCCGCGCCTGCCCCGCCGGCTTGATGCTCGATCAGGCGCTCGAGGCCCTCGGCTACCGCCCGCAGCTGGTGGTGGTGGAGTTCAACGGCACGATCGTGCCGCGGCGCCAGTGGGACCAGCAGCCCGTGCAGCAGGGGGATGTGCTGGAGGTTGTCACCATCGTCGGAGGGGGTTCCTAGATTCCAAGGCACTGTTCCGGCCGGCCTTCCCGCTTCTGCATGCGTCGCGACTCGATCCAGCGCCAGCTTTCGCCGCGCCGCACGGTGCTGCGCCACACAGTGCTGCGCCGCACCCTCGCCTGGCTGGCGCTGCCGGCCCTGGTGCTCGGTCTGCTGCTGCTGGAGCCTGAGCCCTCCTGGGCCGCCAGCGGTGGCCGGATCGGCGGCGGCAGCTTCCGCTCCGCCCCCTCGGCGCCCCGCAGCTACGGCGGCGGCGGCAGCTATCGCGGCAACTACGGCGGTGGTTATGGCGGTGGGGGCTACGGCGGCGGCTATCGCGGTGGTGGCGGCATCGGTTTCCCCTTCATCATTCCCTTCTTCGGCTTCGGCGGTGGCGGCCTGCTGGGGCTGCTGGTGCTGATGGCGGTGGTGGGTCTGATCGCTAACGCCCTGCGCGGTGGCGGCGGGGCCCCGGCGATGGGCGGCGGCGACGACGGCGGTTATCTCCAGCCCGAGGGGCCCGTGAGCATTGCCCAGGTGCAGGTGGGGCTGCTGGCTTCGGCCCGGCAGCTGCAGGACGATCTGCGCCGCCTGGCCGCCGCCTCCGACACCAGCAGCAGCAGCGGTCTGCAGCTGGTGCTGCAGGAGACCAGCCTGGCGCTGCTGCGCCATCCGGATCTGTGGGTTTATGCCAACGCTGAGGTGGGTCAGGTGCCCTTCGCCAGCGCGGAAGCCACCTTCAATCGCCTGTCGATGGCGGAGCGCAGCAAGCTCTCCGGGGAGCTCACCACCAACGTGGCGGGGCGCCGCAGTGCCGCCCCCGCGGCGGCGGTGGGCGACAGCGATGCCGGCAGCGATTTCATCGTGGTGACCGTGCTCGCCGCCAGCCGCCAGCGCCTCAACCTCAAGGGGGCCGCCAGCGCCGAGGCCCTGCGGGCTTCCCTGCAGGCCCTCGGCGGGTTGTCCGCCGACGACCTGCTGGCCCTGGAGGTGATCTGGCAGCCCGATGGCGCCGGTGAGGTGCTCAGCGCCGAGGAGGTGCTCACCGCCTACCCCGATCTGCAGCACCTCTGAGGGTTTAGGCGGGGGGTTCAGTCGGGGCCGGCTGTTGCCAGGATCCGCAGCGCCGCCATCGCCGCGCCGTAGCCGTTGTCGATGTTGACCACGCTCAGCCCCGGCGCGCAGCTGGCGAGCATGCCGTGCAGGGCGGCCATGCCGCCGCTGCTCACGCCGTAGCCGACGCTCACCGGCACGCCGATCACCGGCTGGGGCAGCAGCCCCGCCAGCACCGTGGGCAGGGCCCCCTCCATGCCGGCGCAGGCGATCAGCACGCGGGCCTGGCGCAGCTGCTCCAGCTGATCCAGCAGCCGATGCAGGCCGGCCACCCCCACATCCAGCACCAGCCGGCAGCGGATCCCATGCCAGTGCAGCGCCAGCTGGGCTTCGCTGGCCACCGGCAGATCGCTGGTGCCGCCGCTGAGCACGATCACCTCCCCCAGCTCGGGCCGCAGGCCGGCCGGCTTGCCGAGGCTGAGGCATCGGGCCTCCTTGTGGAACCGCAGCTGGGCCAGCAGCGCTGCGCCGTCGGGGTTGGCGGCCAGCAGCCCCTGCACCGCGGTCGCCTTGGCCGCATCGACGCGGGTGGCGAGGGCCAGTTCGCCGTTGCTCTGCAGGCGCATCAGGATCGCTGCGATCTGCTCGGCGCTCTTGTGCTCGCCCCAGATCGCTTCCACCATCCCCAGCCGGCGGCGCCGGTCGAGGTCGAGGCGGTGCACGGGAGTCTGCGGCTCGCCGCCGCTGGGTTGCAGGTCCGGTGCGGTGGTCGGATCGGTCGCGGTGATCGGATCGCTCATGCCGTCAGCCTGCTTGCTGCCCGCTGCCATCGCTCAGGCGGCTGGTGCGCCCTGGGGCTGCAGCTCACCTTCAAACACCAGCGGGAAGGGGTTGCCCTGCTGCTGGCCGGTGGCGGCCCGGGCCAGCCGTTCAAAGCGGCTCTGCACCGCTTCCACCTCCTCTTCCGGAATGGCTTTCCACTGCTCGCGGCTGGCCCAGCGGATCAGCAGCGTGCCCTCCTCGCGCTCCGGATCCCAGAGCAGATCGCGGCCGATGAAGCCCGGCTGCTGCTGCAGCCAGAGCTCCCAGCTGCCCTGTTCAGCCTCCAGCCAGGCCTGCCTGGCTTCAGCGGGCACCTTCACGCGCAGGTGCTCCACCACCGCCACCGCGTAAGCCCCCGGCGCGGAGCCGTCGCTGGGCCCCAGTTCGGCGATCGCCACATCCGGATGGCCGCCCAGCAGCATCAGCACCGTTGCAACGAGGGCCAGGACCCTAGCGAGAGCCGCCATCGCCGCGCTGATGGCGCCGCCCCACCGACGTTGCAGCTCCAGGGCCGTCATGGTTTCTGCAGCAGCGCCACCGCCTGGCAGGAGATGCCCTCCTCCCGGCCCTCCGGCCCCAGCTTCTCGTTGGTGGTGGCCTTGACGCCCACCTGATCGGGCTCCAGCCCCATGCGTTCGGCGATGGCGCCGCGCATCGCTTCGATGTGCGGTTTGAGCTTGGGCCGCTCGGCGATCACCACCGAATCCACGTTCACCACCCGCCAGCCGCGCTCAGCCACCAGGGTCACCACCTGCTCCAGCAGCACCAGGCTGTCGGCGCCCTTCCACTGCGGATCATCGGGGGGGAAGTATTGGCCGATATCCCCCAGCGACAGGGCGCCGAGCAGGGCATCCATGATCGCGTGCACGAGCACATCGGCATCGCTGTGGCCATCGAGCCCCAGCCCCGCCGGATGCTGCAGCGTCTGACCGCCGAGGATCAGCGGACGGCCCGGCACCAGCCGGTGGATGTCGTAGCCGTTGCCGATCCTCAGTTGCATGGGGCCGTTGCCGGGGCTCAGGTGCAGGCGCGCGCCGCAGCCGACTGCCGGGCGCCACTGCTGCGGACCTTAGGCCTCGGGTGGGGCCAGCACCTGCAGGCGATTGCCGTCGCGACCCATCACCTGCACCGGCTGGCCCGGCTGCAGCGGCCGCTGCGGTTCGAGGTTGGTGGCGGCCCAGCTCTGCCCTTGCCAGCGCACCCGCCCTTCGCTCCTCGCCAGCGCTGCCGGGCTGTCGGCTGCGCTCGCCTCGGCTGCCCCATCGGCCTGGAACCCGCTGATCACCGTGGCCTGCTCGGCCGCGGCGCTGGCCGGAATCGTCCGCTCCCGCCGCCGCCCCCAGCGCTGCAGCGCCAGCACCAGCAGGCCGGTGCCGCCCCCGAACAGCAGCACCTGCAGCCCCAGCGGCAGGGGTACCAGGGCGCTCAGGGCCGAGAGAGCCAGGGCTGCCACGGCGGCGGCCAGCAGGCCATCGAATTCGGCGCCCAGCCCTTCCAGGGCCAGCAGGGCCAGCCCCAGGGCCAGCCAGATCACAGGGAACAGGGGCATCTCCAGAGGGCAGGACGGGTGGGCCTGCTGGCAGGGTCGGTCAGCTTGCCGCTGGGGTGGTCGTTCAGGGCAGCCTGCCTAGCCTGACTGGAGCGCGCCTGCTCTGCCATGGAAGCCCTGTTCTCGCTGCCGGCTCTTGTGGTGATGGCGGTGCTCGGCCTGAACAGCGTCAAGGTCACCAGCGGCGGCCAGTCGCGGCTGGTGGAGCGCCTGGGCAAATACGACCGCCAGCTGCAGCCGGGGCTCTCCTTTGTGCTGCCCGTGGTGGAGAAGGTGGTGAGCCACGAATCGCTCAAGGAGCGGGTGCTGGATATTCCGCCGCAGCAATGCATCACCCGCGACAACGTGGCGATCGAGGTGGATGCGGTGGTGTACTGGCAGCTGCTGGAGCACGCCCGCGCCTACTACGCCGTCGACAATCTCCAGGCGGCGATGGTGAATCTGGTGCTCACCCAGATCCGCGCCGAGATGGGCAAGCTCGATCTCGATCAGACCTTCACCACTCGCAATGAGGTGAACGAAGCGCTGCTGCGCGAGCTCGATCAGGCCACCGATCCCTGGGGCGTGAAGGTGACCCGGGTGGAGCTGCGCGACATCCAGCCCTCCCGCGGCGTGCAGCAGGCGATGGAGCAGCAGATGACGGCCGAGCGCGAGAAGCGCGCCGCCATCCTGCGCTCGGAAGGCGAGAAGGAATCGCAGCTCAATGCCGCCCGCGGCCGCGCCGAGGCGCTGGTGCTCGATGCCAAGGCCAAGCAGGAGGCCCTGGTGCTGGAGGCCCAGGCCCAGGCCCAGCAGCAGGCCCTGTTGGCCCAGGCCCGCGCCGATGCGGCGCTGCGCCTGGCGGAAGCGATGCAGAGCCATCCGGAGGCCTCCGAGGCGATCCGGCTGCTGCTCGCCGGCGACTGGATGGCGATGGGCGAAGCGATGGCCCAGGCCCCGGCCGGCAGCGTGCTGATGGTGGATCCCCAGAGCCCGGCGGCGCTGCTGACGGCGCTGCGGGGGCTGCAGAAGCCCCAGGGCTGAAGGTTCTCAGCTCGCGCTGCTGAGGCCGGCCTGCCGTTGCTGCCCTAGGAGGACGGCTGCCCCTGCTCCTGCTGCCAGCGGGCCCAGAGATCCGGCCGACGGTCGCGGGTGCGCTGCTGCTGCTGCTCGAAGCGCCAGCGGGCGATGGCGCCGTGGTCGCCGCTGCGCAGCACCGCCGGCACCTCCATGCCGCGGAAGTCGGCCGGTCGGGTGTAGTGGGGATGCTCCAGCAGCAGGGCGCTGTGGCTCTCCTCCTCCAGGCAGGCCTGGGTGCCGACGGTGCCCGGCAGCAGCCGCACCACACCGTTGATGATCGTGGCGGCCGGCAGTTCGCCGCCGGTGAGCACGAAATCCCCGATCGACACCTCCTCATCGGCGAGGCTGCGGATGCGTTCGTCGAAGCCCTCGTAGTGGCCGCAGAGGAACACCAGCTGGTCGTAGTCCGTGGCCCAGCGGCGCAGATCGGCCTGGCGCAGCGGTTGCCCCTGGGGACTCATCAACAGCACCCGCCGCCGCGGCAGCACCGGAATGGCCTCCACCGCGGCGAACACCGGCTCCGGCTTGAGCACCATGCCGGCGCCGCCGCCGTAGGGGTCGTCGTCGACCTTCTTGTACTTGTCGGTGGCGTAATCGCGCGGGTTGTGCAGCTGCAGCTCGGCGATGCCGGCCTGGAACGCCCGGCCGATTACCCCCAGCCCCAGCAACGGCGCGAAGGCCTCGGGGGCCAGACTCACCACATCCAGGCGCATCATGCGGCGGGGCGGCTGACGCGGCGGATCTCGGAGCTGAAGCTGGCGCGGCCGGGTTGGCCGTCGGCGCGGTTTTCCACCGTGGAGCGCAGGCGCAGGTTGGGCTTGGTGAACCAGATCCGCTCGCGCAGTTCGCGGCCCGGTTCGCGCAGGATCAGCTCCAGGCTGCCGTCGGGCCAGAGCTGCCAGCTGCCGCTGCGGCCGCCGGCTGCAAAGCAGCCATTGCCGTCAAACAGGAGTTGCTGCGGCGTGGCGCCCTTGGGGCCAACGCTCAGGCCGCCGGGGGAATCGTCGCTGGCTGGCTCCAGATAGGCCACCACCAGTTCACCCCGTTCGCTGCTGTGCCATTCATCGCCCTGTTCATCGTTTGCGGCCTCGCCCGCGGTCGCCTGCGCCGAGCTAGCACCGGGCTCCAGCTCAAAGCGGCTGCGCAGGCTCATCCATTCGCCGGCGCAGAAGCGCAGAAAGGCTTCGATCGTGGTCGGCGGGAAGGCGGTGTCGCCGCTCGCGGGGTTGGGGGCCGGATGGTCGGCAGGGGCCGTGCTGGTCACGGGCTGGGCGGCGGCGGAGGGCAGCGGACGCCCCGGCGGGGCAGACCTGGAGCCATTCTCTCAGCCTGCGTTGCGGGGCCGTCTTGGCCCCGCCCGCTACTCGCCCCGGTAGCCCAGCTCCGCCAGGCGGGCGGCGCTGCGGCGCCAGCCCGGCACCACCTTCACGAACAGCTCCAGGTACACCGGCCCGCTGAACACCTTCTCCATCTGCAGCCGTGCCCCCTGGCCGATGGTGCGCAGCATGCGGCCGCCCTTGCCGATCAGGATGCCCTTCTGGCTGGGCCGCTCCACCAGCACCGTGGCCAGCACCGCCGTGCGCGGGCCGTCGTCCACCACCCGCTCGATGCTCACCGCCACCGAGTGGGGCACCTCCTCGCGGGTGTGGCTGAGCACCTGCTCGCGAATCAGTTCCGCCATCAGCAGCTGCTCGGGCTGATCGCTCACCGCATCCGGCGGATAGAGATGGGGCCCCTCCGGCAGCTCGGCGCTCAGGGCCTCCACCAGCGCTTCGGTGCCGTCACCGGTGAGGGCACTGACCGGATGCAGCGGCCAGTCGAGGGGCTCCTGGGCGGTGGGGGAGGCGAAATCGCCCCGGCCCGCCAGCAGGTCGCGGTAGCTGGCGGCCAGCGCCTCGGCCTGGGCCGGATCGACCAGATCGTGCTTGTTGAGAGCTACATGCACCGGCACGCGGCAGTGGCGCAGCAGCTCCACGATGAAGCCGTCGCCGCGGCCGGCGGGCTGGCTGCCGTCCACCAGTAGCAGCACCACATCCACATCGCCGATGGCGCCCTTGGCGGTTTTCACCAGCCGCTCGCCCAGCAGGTGATGGGGTTTGTGGATGCCGGGGGTGTCGAGCAGCACCAGCTGGGCGCTGGCGGTGCTGAGGATGGCCCGCAGGCGGTTGCGGGTGGTCTGGGCCACCGGCGAGGTGATCGCCACCTTCTGGCCCACCAGCTGGTTGAGCAGCGTGCTCTTGCCCACGTTCGGCCGGCCGATCAGGGCCACGAAGCCGGAGCGGAAGGGGCCGCCTGGCTCGCCCGCGCCGGTGTCGGCGCTGGGGGCGCTGCGGCCCAGCAGCCGGGCTGATTCCGCCGGATCGGGGATCGGTAGCAGCACGCCTTCCGGTTCGTTGTCCGGTTCGTTGGCAGAGCCGAGCGGTGCGCCGGCTTCCGGGCTGATGCCGCTGCCGGCAGGCGGATTGGCGCTGGGGGGGTGGGGGTCCATAACCTCAACACTGCCAGTTCGCCCTTCGCCCCGCCGCCCGCCATGACCAGTGCACCGCTTGAGCCCACCTTTCAGCAGGCGATGGAGATCACCGCCCAGTGGCTGGGGCTCTGGGAGAACGGTGAGCTCAGCGACGAGGTGCTGGCCGATCGGGTGGCCGAACTGGTGGCCAGCCGCGACGGCGGCCGCGGCTTCTTCGTGGTGAGCCTGGCGGGCGACTGCCCGCTGATGGACCGGCTGCCGGAGCCGCTGGTGGTGCAGCTGCGCGCCGCCGGTGCCGGCGTGGTCGACCTCACCGCCCGCAATCTGGCGATGAGCACGGCGATGGTGCTGCATCACCAGCGCCAGGCCGATCCGGGCCAGCAGGCGGGTTCCGAGCGGGTGCAGGCCCGCTGCACCGAGCTGCTGCGGCTGCTGGAGCCCGATGCCGTCAAAGACCGCCTGGAGACCCTGCTGGCGGCCGCCGGCCAGGGCCAGGGGGAGGATGTGGCCTTTCTCGATCGCTGGGGCTACGACGCCGAGCAGCGCCAGGCGATCGCCGCGGCGATCGAGGCGGTGGCGGAGGGTTGAGGGGCTGGACGGGCTGAGTGGGGTGTCGCTTCCCTGGGCGCGCTGCAGCGCAAAAAAAGCCCCCGGTCTCCCGGGGGCGAGGGCGCTCTGCGCGGCTGCTCAGTCGCGGCGGCCGCCGCCCTGCAGGGCGATGATCAGGCGCAGGATGAAGATGAACAGGTTGATGTAGGTGAGGTACATCCCCAGGGCGCCGGCCAGGTACTGGTCGTCCCGGTAGGTGCGGGGCATCGTGTAGAAGTCCACGAAGGCCGCACCGACGAACAGCACGGTGCCGAAGCCGGCGATCAGCAGCTCAAAGCCACCGCCACCGAACATGCCAGGGGCGAACAGGCTGCCCACCACCTGCACCAGCATCGCCACGATCAGGCCGAGCAGGCCGAGACCCACCACGCCGCTGAGGGCCTGGCCGACGTTGTCGCTCATGCGGCGGCCCATCACCGAGGCGGCCACGAAGGTGATGCCGGTGGCCAGGGCGGCCGTGCCGATGGCGCCGATGCCGGCTGTGCCGATCGCCAGGGCGACGATGCCGCTGAGGGTGAAGCCGGTGATCAGGCTGTAGGCGCTCAGCAGCGGCAGGGCCGTGCTGTTGTTGCCCTTCATGGCCACGTTCTGGGCCACGAAGAACAGGATGAAGTTGCCGATCAGCGCCACCCAGAACAGGGGCATGAACAGCGGCGGATTGCTGGCCATCAGCGCCAGACCGCCCACCACGCCACCGGCGGTGAGCACCATGCCGCCGCCCACGTAGGGCAGCGCACGGTTGACGACATTGGGGCCAACGAGGGCGCTGGATTGCGCCTCGCGGATGGCCTCCTGGAAATTGCTGCTGGCCGGCATGGCGCACCAGAACTGCGAACTCGATCCATCCTGCCAGCGCTGATCGGGTGGCGGGAGGACCTGTCACGGCCCGGGTGGTGCGGATCTCCCCATGCCCGGGGCCGGGCCAGTTGCGTTCAGGCGCTGACCCGCTGCGGCCCGCGAGTCTGCTGCCGCTTGTCGCGCTCGGCGTAGGCGGTCACCAGCCGCTGCACCAGTGGATGGCGCACCACATCGGCGGCGCTGAGATGGCAGATCGCCACCCCTTCCACGCCATCGAGCACCTGGGCGGCTTCGGTGAGTCCGCTGACCATGCCCGGTGGCAGGTCCACCTGGGTGGGATCGCCGGTGACCACCATCCGCGAGTTTTCGCCGAGGCGGGTGAGCACCATCCGCATCTGCGCGGTGGTGGTGTTCTGGGCCTCGTCGAGGATCACGAAGGCATCGGCCAGGGTGCGGCCGCGCATGTAGGCCAGCGGCGCCACCTCGATCACCCCCTTCTCCAGCAGGGCGGCCGTGCGCTCGCTGCCCAGCAGGGTGTGTAGGGCGTCGTAGAGCGGGCGCAGGTAGGGATCCACCTTCTGCTGCAGATCGCCCGGCAAAAACCCCAGCCGCTCGCCGGCCTCCACGGCCGGACGGGTGAGGATCAGCCGCTCCACCTTGCGCTCCTGCAGCATGCGCACCGCCAGCACCGTGGCCAGGAAGGTCTTGCCGGTGCCGGCCGGGCCGAGGGCGACGGTGAGGTCGTGGCGCTCCATCGCCTGCACGTAGGCCTTCTGGCGCAGGGTGCGCGGTCGCAGCAGCTTGCCGGCCTGGCTGCGGGCCAGCACCTGATCGCTGAGCTGGCGATGCTCCTCGCCGCGGCCGCTGTCCAGGGCCTGCAGGGCGGTGTTCAGATCCACCTGGCTGATCGCCTGGGCCTCCTGCCAGAGGGGCCGCAGCAGCTCGATCAGGGCGGTGAGCCGCTCCAGCTGGCTGGGGCGGCCGCGCAGGCACAGATCAAGACCCCGCAACACCAGGGAAGCCCCCGTGAGGGCTTCAAGGCGTCGCAGGGTCGATTCGCCTTCCCCGGCCAGGGCCAGGGCCGCGGCGGGGGAAGGCAGGGTGATGGTCGAGCTGGGGAGCCCGCTGGGCTCGGCCATGGTGTCGGGGCTCAAGCCTCGGCGCTCTCGCCCTCGGCGGCAGCGGCGGCTTCCGCAGCTGCGGCGGCAGCGGCCTCGGCGGCTTCCTTAGCCGCCTGCTTGGCTGCGGCTTCACGGGCTTCAGCCTGCTTCTTCTGGCCCACCACCACGGAGGCGCGCACCGTCTTCTCCACCAGGCCGCCGCGCTCAAGCAGGGTCAGCACGGTGTCGGTGGGCTGGGCGCCCTGCGCCAGACGGGCGCGGATCGCTTCGGTGTCGAGGCGAGTCTCCTTGGTGCGGGGGTTGTAGAAGCCCAGCTCTTCGAGCGGACGACCGTCGCGGCGGGAGGTGCTGTTGACGGCCACGAGGCGGAAACTCGCTTCCCGCTTCTTGCCAAACCGCTTCAGGCGGAGCTTGATCATCGTGGCCTAGCCGCTAAGTGTCCAAACAACCAGTGTAGCTCGTGGGGGGTGAGGGCCTGCTCAGCCCCCTCAGAGTTCCCCGAAGCCCTTGCGCTTCTTGGCGGGTTTGGGCGCCTTCGGCATGCCGCCACCGCGGCCGCCCCGCCCGCCGGGCATGCCGCCTCCCGGGAAGCCACCCATGCCGGGCATGCCGCCGCCCATGCCCCCCATGCCGGGGAAACCGCCCATGCCCGGGAAGCCGCCGCCCATGCCCGGCATCCCGGGCATGCCGCCGCCGCGGGTCATCTGCTGCATGAAGCCGCGCATCTGCTGGAAGTTCTGCAGCACCTTGTCCACATCGGCCGGGGTGTGGCCGCTGCCGCTGGCGATGCGACGCCGGCGCGAGGGACTGGCCGCCAGCAGATCGGGGTCGCGCCGCTCGGCCTCGGTCATTGAGCCGATCATCGCCTCGATCCGCTTGAGCTGCTCCTCGCCCTGCTTGAGCATGCCGTCGTCGATCTTGTTCATGCCCGGGATCAGTTTCATCAGGCCGCCCAGGGAGCCCATGCGCTTGATCAGGCGCATCTGCTGCACGAAGTCCGAGAAGTCGAAAGTCGCTTCCTGGAGCTTCTGCTGCATCTTGGCCACATCGGCCAGCTCCACCTCCTTCTGGGCCTTCTCCACCAGGGTGAGCACATCACCCATCCCGAGGATGCGGCTGGCCATCCGCCGGTGCCGATGAACTTGATCGGCGCACCGCTCACCTTGCGGATCGAGAGGGCGGCGCCACCGCGGGAGTCGCCGTCGAGCTTGGTGAGCACGGCGCCGGTGATGCCCACCTGCTCATGGAAGGCGCGGGTGAGTTCGGCCGCTTCCTGGCCGATCATCGAATCCACCACCAGCAGCACCTCATCGGGCTGGCAGGCCTCACGGATCCGCACCATCTCCTCCATCATCGACTGATCGATCTGGAGGCGGCCGGCGGTGTCCACCAGCACCGTGTCGAAGCCTTCAGCCTTGGCCTTCTCGATGCCGGCGGCGGCGATGGCTTCCGGTTTGGCCTCGGTGCCGAGGCTGAACACCTCCACGCCGATCTGGCCGCCGAGGGTCTTCAGCTGCTCGATGGCGGCGGGGCGGTAGACGTCCGCCCCCACCAGCAGCGCCTTGCGGCCCTGCTCCTTGAGATGCAGGCCGAGCTTGGCGGTGGCGGTGGTCTTGCCGGCGCCCTGCAGGCCGGCCATCAGCACCACCGAGGGGGCGCCGGCCTTGCCGCCGGCCGCCAGAGGGGCGTTGGCGCCCCCCATGGTGTCCACGAGCTGCTCGTGCACCACCTGGATGAACTTCTGATCCGGGCTGATGCCGCGCACCACCTCGGCGCCGAGGGCTTTCTTGCGAACTTCGTCCACGAAGTCCTTCACCACCGGCAGGCTCACGTCGGCCTCCAGCAGGGCGCGGCGCACGTCCTTGAGGGCGCCGTCGACGTTGGTTTCGCTGATCGCCCCCTGGCCCCTCAGGTTCTTGACGGCGTCTTCAAACCGCTGGGAAAGCTCGTCGAACATGGTGGGGGAGGAGGGGAGAGCGGCAGGCGGCAGCGGGCCTGGCCAGAGGCCGATCGTAAAAAGCCGCGGAGGAGCCGGCGCTCCGGCGGATCGTTCCGGCCAGCCGGCTCAGATCGGTTCGTAGCTCACCAGCCGCCAGCGGTCGCCGTCGCGGCCGAACACATAGCGGTTGCGCAGCCCCTCCAGGCGGGTGGGCTTGCCCACCGGCGCCCCGCCGGCATCGAGCCGCTGATCCTGATAGCTGAGGGTGACGATCGCGGCGATGCGGTTGGGGCTGCTCGATTCGAGGGTCAGCGCCTGGATGCTGGCCTCGATCCGCTGGGTCTGCTGCTGGGCCTGGTCATCGCGCCGTTCGGCCTCCAGCCGGCTCACCTCTCCCTCGCGGGCCATGGCGCTCAGGGGGATGTCGCTCGTCTTGCCGGCCAGCACGGCGGCCTTGGCCGCCAGCCAGGCCTCCAGCAGGGCCCGCACCTGGGCGGCGCTGGGTTCAGCGGCGGTGAGCGGCGCCGGCGCGGCCGGCTGTGCCGGGGCCTGGGCGGCGGGCGCCGGTTGGGCTGGTTTTGCGGGCGGCTGGGACGGGGGCTGAGCCGGTGAGGGCGGGCTGGCGGGTTGCACGGCCACGGGCACCGGCGTGGCGCCGGGACGCGGTCGCAGCAGGCTGATCACCCCGGCCCCCACCGCCATCGCCGCCAGGGCGGCGGCTCCGATCTGCAGCGGCCTCGGCCAGCTCAGCGGGCCCCCCAGGTTCTGCAGGCGCTCACCTAACCCCTCCAGCCAGGCCGGCGGCCAGGGGGGCAGGCCGTCGCTCAGCCAGCTCTCCTGTTCGCCGGTCTCGTCGGGATTCGGGTTGGCGGCATCGGCAGCGCCGCTGAAGTCGGGGTTGAAGCCAGCGCTGCTGAACTCTGATTGGCCGAACGGGTTCTGGCCGAAATCGGCGCTGCTGAAATCCGTGCTGCCGAAGGCTGAGGCGCTTGCCCCGGCACCGGCGCTGACGTCGCTGCCCAGGTTGCCGAAGCCGAAGTCGGCGAAGGCGCCGGAGCCTGCGGCTGGACTCGCCGCAGCGCTACCGCTCGCCGCCGGTGCCAGCCGGTCGAGGTAGGCCTGCACATCCCGATCGGCGAAATAGGCCTCCAGATCGGCATCGGCCTCCAGATCGCGGAAGCCCGGCAGCACGTCGCGGGCCAGCCAATCGCGGCAGTAGGCACAGAGCTGGGCGAGGGTGTCGCGCTCCTCACCGCTCACCTGGGCAGCCCAGCGCTTCAGCTCGGCGCTGGCCCCCTGCTCAAAGGCCTGCTCGGCGGCCTCCACCTGACCCAGCAGCAGGTGCAGGCAGGCCAGCAGCGGCAGCGCTTCGCCCTGATCGCTCGCCTGCAGACGCTCCCGGGCGGCGGCGATCCGCTCCGGCTTGCGCTGGGCAAAGCCCGAGGCGGTGAGGGCGCTGGTAGCCAGGAAATCGGCGGTGGCGGCGCTGGCACCTGGCGCCTTGGCCCAGCCGCTGAACAGGTCGATCTGCTCCTGCACCGTGAGATAGGCGCGGATCTGGCCGAAGAAGGCCTGGAACTCCTCGCGGCTGAGGTGCGGATCGCCGTCGCCCTCAAGCCCGCCGCGGTCGCGCACCAGCTCCTCCAGCAGCTTCAGGCCCTCCTGGCGGCTCGATTGGGAGCTGAGGTCGCGGCTGAGCAGGTCCAGCACCCGGAAGGGGCGCAGGCCCTGCTGGGCATCGGCCATCAGCTGGCGCAACTGCGGCTGCTGGCCCATGCGCTGCAGCAGCTGCATGCCCTGGCTCAGCAGTTCGGCGGCGCTCTCGTAGCGGCGGCGCTGCTTGAGCTCCTCGGCCCCGCCGAGGCAGGCGTGGGCCGCCACCAGGCAGAGATCGGCCTCGCGGCCGCTGCCCAGGGCAGGTGCCTGGGGCGGCTGCAGGGCCCGGTTGGCCAGTTCGAAGCACTCCAGGGCTAGGCCGGCCTCCAGCAGCAGCAGCAGGCCGGCCACCTCCTTGCTGCTCGGCACATCCAGGGCCGCCTGCAGCGGTTCCTCGCTGGCGCTCAGGGCGGTGAGCTCCGCTTCATAGGCCGCCCGGCGCTGGCTGTTGCTGAGCAGTTCGGCGCTGGCCCGCAGCAGCTCCTCGCGCGCCTGCAGCGTCTCCAGGGTGTAGCCCTGGTCGGGGGCGCGGTCGATGCGCAGCTGCAGGGTGCGCAGCAGGGTGTGCAGGTCTGCCGCCGGGCTCAGTCCGAGCAGCCGGAAGTGATCGATCGGCAGTTCCAAGCCGGGATTTCAGCTGGTGAGGGACTGTACGCAGATCCTCTGGCGATCTCCCGCTCCTGTTGTGGTTTGGCGTTGCAGCGCCGCCGGGGCCGGACCCCGTACAGTTCCAGCCATTCCCATCAGCCTGCGCTGGCGGGGGGCGCTGCCCCAGTTCAGCCGCCACCCGATTCAGCGCCGCTCTCGAGCCGACCTCCGCGCCGACCTCCCGACATGACCCAGGCAGACACGAGTCGTGAACTGGCGGCCAGCGCCGGCATCCCTGGTTGCTCGGCCGATTCCACCCATGTGGCCGGCCCCCATGCCGAGCGTCTTGAGAACCTCTATCCCGCCGCCCCGGCGGTGGTGAGCCGCGATGAGGGGCTGATGCTCTACCGCGACATGGTGCTCGGCCGCCGCTTCGAGGACAAGTGCGCGGAGATGTACTACCGCGGCAAGATGTTCGGCTTCGTTCACCTCTACAACGGCCAGGAGGCCGTGAGCACCGGGGTGATCAAGGCGATGAAGATGCAGCACGACTGGTTCTGCAGCACCTATCGCGATCACGTGCATGCCCTCAGCTGCGGCGTGCCGGCCCGCGAGGTGATGAGCGAGCTGTTCGGTAAGGAAACCGGTTGCAGCAAGGGCCGCGGTGGCTCGATGCACCTGTTCTCCAAGGAGCATCACCTGCTGGGTGGTTATGCCTTCATCGGTGAGGGCATCCCCGTGGCCCTCGGCGCCGCCTTCACCAGCCGCTACAAGCGCGATGCCCTCGGCGATGCCAGCAGCGATGCCGTGACCGCCGCCTTCTTCGGCGACGGCACCTGCAACATCGGCCAGTTCTATGAGTGCCTCAATATGGCGGCGCTGTGGAAGCTGCCGATCCTGTTCGTGGTGGAGAACAACAAGTGGGCCATCGGCATGGACCACAACCGCGCCACCAGCGATCCGGAGATCTGGCGCAAGGCCGCTGCCTTCGGCATGGCCGGCGAAGAGGTGGACGGCATGGACGTGCTGGCCGTGCGTGCCGCCGCCCAGCGGGCGGTCGAGCGCGCCCGCGCCGGTGAGGGCCCCACGCTGCTGGAGTGCCTCACCTACCGCTATCGCGGCCACTCCCTGGCCGATCCCGATGAGCTGCGCGCCCAGGCCGAGAAGGAATTCTGGGCCCAGCGCGATCCGATCAAGCGTCTGGCGGCTCACCTCACCGAGCAGGGTCTGGCCACTGCTGAGGAGCTCAAGGCGATTGATCAGGAGATCGATGCCGAGGTGGCCGACTGCGTCGAGTTTGCCCTCGGCGCCCCCGAGCCCGATCCGGCTGAGCTCACCCGCTACATCTGGGCCGAGGACTGATCGCCTCCATCGCGCAGCGCGGCTGCTGCCCTCAGAGCCCGTGCAGGCGCGCCTGATCGGCGGCTGCCCGGAACACCAGGCCATGGCGGGCCACCAGTGCCGGTAGCTCGTCGTAGCCGCCGCCGATCACGCTCGCCAGCGGCACCCCCCGCCGCAGGCAGGCGTCGATCACCAGATGATCGCGCTGCAGCAGGCCGGCATCGCTGAGGGCCAGCCGTCCCAGCCGGTCGTGGCGGTGCGGATCCACGCCGGCGTTGTAGAGCACCAGCTGGGGCTGGAACCGATCGAGCACCTCCGGGATGGCATCGCCGATGGCCGCCATGTAATCGGCGTCGTCCAGGCCATCGGCCAGGGGGATGTCCAGGTCGCTCTGGGCCTTGTGCAGCGGAAAGTTGCTGGCGGCGTGGGCCGAGAGGGTGAACACCCGCGGCTCAGTGGCGAACAGGGTGGCGGTGGCATCGCCCTGATGCACGTCCAGATCGATCACCAGCAGCCGCTGCACCCGTTGCTCCTGCAGCAGCACCGTGGCGGCCACGGCCACGTCGTTGAAGATGCAGAAGCCGCTGCCGGCGCTGGCGAAAGCGTGGTGGGTGCCGCCGGCCAGATGGCAGGCCAGGCCGTGCTGCAGCGCCAGCCGGGCGGTGAGCACAGTGCCCCCCACCGCCAGCCAGGTGCGCTGCACCAGCGGTGTGGTGGCGGGCAGGCCGATGCGCCGCTGGGCCTGGCGGTCGAGCTCGCCGCGGCAGAAGGCCTGGTGGTAGGGGCGGGGGTGCACCAGCTCCAGCCAGCGGCGCGGCACAGGCAGCGGTTGGTGCAGCTGGGCCGGGCCGGCCAGATCGTTCTCCAGCAGCCAGCGGTGCAGCAGGCGGAACTTGGCCATCGGGAAGCGATGGCTGCTGGGCAGGAGGGCCGAGTAGGCCGGGTGATACACGAGCGGCGGCCCCATGGCGCGGATCCTAGAAACCGCCCGTGGGTGCTCCGCCGTTGGGGTTTTCAGAGGGTGCTGGGCAGCCGCCGGGTGAGGTTGCGCAGCTTGCGCAGGGCCTTCAGTTCCACCTGCCGCACCCGTTCGCGTGACACCTCCAGCTGGCGGCCGATCTCGGCCAGGGTGTGGCGCTCCTCGCCATCCAGCCCGAAGCGCAGCTGCAGCACCTGCCGCTCCTGCTCGCTGAGGTGGCTGAGCCAGCGCCCCAGCTGCTCCTGGTGGATGCCCCGCTCCACCCGCTCCAGTGGTTCCTCGTCGCTGCTGTCGGCGATCAGGTCGCCGAGGAAGCTGCGGCCCTCATCGCCGTTCACCGGCGCATCGAGGCTGGAGGTGGTGAGGGCCTGGCGCAGCAGAGAATCGAGCTCCTCCAGGGGCATGGCCATCGCCTCGGCGATCTCCCGCCGGCTGGGCATGGCGCCGAGCTTGTGGGCCAGATCGAGGCTCACCTTGCGGATGGCCGTGAGCCGCTCGGAGAGGTGCACCGGCAGGCGGATCGTGCGCGACTGGCAGGCGATCGCCCGGGTCATGCTCTGGCGGATCCACCAGAAGGCATAGGTGGAGAACTTGTAGCCGCGGGTGGGATCGAACTTCTCGACGGCGCGCTCCAGGCCGAGGGAGCCCTCCTGGATCAGATCGAGCAGTTCCAGGCCCTTGCCCTGATACTTCTTGGCGACGCTGACCACCAGGCGCAGGTTGGCCTTCATCATCCGCTGCTTGGCCCGCTGGCCGATGCGCAGCAGCTTGCGCTCCTGGGTGGTCAGCTCGGCGCTGCCGGCATCCTTGCCGTTCTCCAGCAGGGCCATCATCGCCTGCACCTGATTGCCGAGCTCGATTTCCTCGGCGGGGGTGAGCAAGGGCTCGCGGCCGATGGTGGCGAGGTACCAACTCACCGGGTCGCTGCTGCGGCGGCGCTGGCCTTCGCCGGTGGTCACACTGGAGGTAGACATCGTGACAGCTTCGGCAGGTTGACTACTCTCTGGCCAAACTCTTGAGACTCTTTGTGTTTTCAGGTACCCTTTAGATTCTGCTTGCAAAACAACACATCATCGGCTTGTTGATTGCTGGCAAAGCCACACAAACCAGATCCCCTGCGGGCCTGCTGCCGGTCAGGGGCTGGGTTCTCCTGGCCCCGGTAGCCCCAATAGCCCCGGTGGCTGCGGCCGGCGGCTGAGGCTGCCCGCCACGCTGGCCGGATCGGCGGCACCGGCCCCGGTTGCCGCCAGCTCCAGGCCGGCATCGGCATGGGCCAGGGCCGCCAGGGCCAGCAGCGCTGGCAGATCCGCGCCGCCGGCCGCCATTCCCAGGGCTCCCAGGCCGGCGGCGTAACCCGCCAGCACATCACCCAGACCGGCGCGGGCGCTGGGGGAGGCGGCCTGCAGCAGTTGCCAGCGCCGCCCGTCCGCTGCGGCGATCACGCTGCGGGCCCCCTTCAGCAGCAGGCTGGCGCCGCTGCCCTCGGCCGCCTCGGCCGCCGCCTCCAGGGCCGGCCGCTCCGCCAGATCAGCAAACAGCCGCCCAAATTCCTGCTGATGCGGTGTGAGCCAGGTGGGACCCTGGCGCTGCTGCAGCCAGCGCTGGGCCCCCTCCGGCCTCCGGGCCAGGTGATTGAGGCCATCGGCATCGAGCACCAGCAGCCCTGCGAAGTCCTGCAGCCGTCTCCAGGTGGCGGGCGTTGGCGGCTCAGGCCCCAGGCCCGGGCCCAGCAGCAGCGCATCCAGGCGCCCCTCCAGCTGCTCCAGTTCGCTCAGCACCACGTGGGGGAAGCGCAGCCAGAGCCTCTCGGCCAGTGGCTGCGGCAGTTGCGCCTGCAGGCTGCCGCAGCCACTGGCGCTGGCGCCGGCCAGGGCCAGGGCCGCCGCCCCGGGGTAGCGGTCGCTGCCGGCCACCACCAGCAGCCGCCCGCGCCCGTATTTCCCCGCCGCCGGCGGCGGCAGCGGCCAGGGCGCCTCGGCCAGATCCGCCGGTCCCAGGCCGAGCGGTGTGCTGCGGGGCAGGGCGGCCAGTGTCTGCGGAGGCAGCCCCAGCTCCAGCCGCTCCAGCCGCCCCACCCAGCTCAGGGCGGCGTCCTGCACCAGCCCTTGCTTGCGCAGCCCCAGGCAATAGGTGACGGCAGCGGTGGCGGCCACCTGGCCCAGGGGGCGTCCGCGGTCGCAGCAGAGGCCGGTGGGGGCATCGATCGCCACCAGGCGCCCGGGCTGCAACCGCTGACGCTCCGCCAGCAGGGTCTCCAGCAGCGCGCCCGGGCTGCGGTTCTGACCGGTGCCGAACAGGGCATCGATCCACAGGGCCGGCGCCTCCGGATCGGGCGGCTCCGCCAGTTGCGGCACCCCCAGCCAGCGGGCGTAGCGGTGGTGCCGCTCGCTCAGCGGCTTGAGCCGCTCGAACGGGCACCAGATCGCCACGGCGACGCCCGCCAGCCAGAGCTCCCGCGCCACCACCAGCCCATCGCCGCCGTTGTGGCCGGGGCCTGCCAGCACCACCGCCCCGTGCCGCTGCAGCAGGGGGGCCTGGTCGTGCAGCAGCCGCTGCGCCACCGCCAGCGCCGCCTTCTCCATCAGCGCCTCCACCGGCAGCCCGGCGTCGAACAGCTCCTGCTCCAGCCGGGCCATGGTCGAGGCGTCGACCATCAGGTGTGCGGCGTCGCGGGGCGGCCAGGGTTGCACGGGCATGGCGGGCCGCCGCGCGGGTTGGGCGCCGGCGGGTGAGCGTGGGTTTCATGATGGGGAGAACGCCCCTCGTTTGCCCGTTCTCTCCTTGGTGAGCCCCTCCCCGGCGCTGGATGCCTCTGCTGCTGCGGCCCGTGCTGCGGCGACCGGTGCCGCAGCCACGCCCGCTGGCGCCGCCACCCTGGAGCGGCTGCGCGCCTGGCCGGGGGAGCACCGCGTGGCGGTGGGGCTGTCGGGCGGCGTCGACAGCTCGCTCACGGCGGCGCTGCTGCAGGAGGCCGGCTGGCAGGTGGAGGGCCTCACCCTCTGGCTGATGAGCGGCAAGGGGGCCTGCTGCGCCGAGGGGCTGGTGGATGCCGCCGGCATCTGCGAGCAGCTGGGGGTGCCCCACCACGTGGTGGATTTCCGCGAGCACTTCAAGGAGCAGATCGTCGACTTCCTGGTGCAGGGCTACGGCGAGGGCGTCACGCCCTTGCCCTGTTCGCGCTGCAACCGCGAGGTGAAGTTCGGGCCGATGCTGCAGTGGGCTCAGGCGGAGCGCGGCATTGAGCGCATCGCCACCGGCCACTACGCCCGGGTGCGCCATGCCGATGCCGGTGAGCCCCTGCCGGTGCCCGGCGATGGGGCGGGGCGCCATCAGCTGCTGCGCGGCCTCGATGCCCGCAAGGACCAGAGCTATTTCCTCTACGACCTGCCGCAACAGGCCCTCGGCCGGCTGGTGTTCCCCCTCGGCGAACTGACCAAGCCCGACACCCGCCTCGAGGCGGAGCAGCGCGGCCTGCGCACCGCCAAGAAGCCAGAGAGCCAGGACCTCTGCCTGGCGGATCACCATGGCTCGATGAAGGCCTTCCTCGATGCCCATCTGCCGCCGCGGCAGGGCGAGATCGTGCTCAGCGATGGCACGGTGGTGGGGCAGCACGACGGCATCGAGCACTTCACCATCGGCCAGCGCAAGGGTCTGGGGGTGGCCTGGAGCGAGCCGCTGCATGTGGTGAAGCTCGATGGCGCCATGAACCGGGTGGTGGTGGCGCCGCGCCGCGAGGCGGCCCGCAGTGAGGCGGTGGTGGGCGCGGTGAACTGGGTGTCGATGGCGCCGCCCGCAGAGCCGATCGAGCTGACGGTGCAGGTGCGCTACCGCAGCGGTCCGGAGCGGGCCCGGTTGATCCCCCTGCCGGCCACCGCTGCTGACTGCGCCGCTGATCGACCCCACCGCTGCCGGCTGGAGTTCGCCGAGCCCCAGTTCTCGATCACCCCCGGCCAGGCGGCCGTGTTCTATGCCGGCGAGGTGCTGCTGGGGGGCGGGCTGATTCAGACCTGAGTCTCGTTGGGCACCTCCGCTTCACCAGTAGGGATCGCTGGCCAGTTCCACCGTGAGCGCGCCGCTTCTGCTGGCCGGCACGGTGGCGATGCAGGCGCGCACCGTTTGCCCATTCACCTCGATCTCGCAGGCACCGCAGCTGCCGCCCAGGCAGCCGGTGGGAATCGCCACGCCGGCCTGGCGGGCGGCCTCCAGCCAGTCGCAGCCGGCGTTGGCTGTGCTGCGCCGGCCATCGGGCCAGGTGATCTGCAGCAGCTGCGTCATCGCTTCAGGAGTGGCGTGAGATCAACATGCTGCTCGAAGGCATCGGCGAGCCGATCGAGCAGCGCGTCCCGCTGGCGGCTGTGGTGCGGTTGCTGCTCGCTCAGGGTTGGCAGGTCCCGGCGCTGGCGCAGCAGGTTGAGCCAGCGCCGCCGCCAGGGGCCGCTCTCAAACACGCCGTGCAGGTAGGTGCCGGCCACCAGACCTCCCTGCTCGCCGCAGGGCTGCCACCAGCCCAGATCGCTATCGGCGGCCAGGGGTTGGCAGGCCGTCGGCTCGCCGGCGTTGGCCAGGCAGGTGGTCTGGCCGCGGTGCAGCTCGAAGCCCTCCAGCTCCAGGGATGGCTCCTCCGCCGTTGTGCTGGTTGCGGGGTGAGGGGGCCAGAGCGCCCGGCTGCGGCGCTGGCGCAGGGCCTTCTCGCCACCGAACACGGTGCGCAGCGGCAGCAGGTTCAGGCCCGCGCCGCCACCGCTGCCCCCTTCCAGCCCCTCGGGATCGTGCAGGTCCTGCCCCAGCAGTTGCAGGCCGCCGCAGATGCCGAAGACCTGGCCGCCGCTGCGGGCATAGGTCTGCAGGGTGGTGCCCAGGCCGCTGCGCTGCAGGGCCTCGAGATCGCGCAGGGTCTGCTTGCTGCCCGGCACCACCACCGCATCGGGGGCCCCCAGCTCCTCACCGGGCGCCACCCAGCGCAGCTGCACGCTGGGTTCCGCTTCCAGCGGATCGAGGTCGGAGAAGTTGCTCAGCGAGGGCAGCTTCAGCACGGCGATCTCCAGCTCAGCGCCGCGCTTGCGGCCGCGGCGCTCCAGTAGATCGAGCGAGTCTTCCGGTGGGAACAGTTCATCCAGCCAGGGCATTACCCCCAGCACCGGGATGCCGGTGTGCTCCTCCAGCCAGCGGCGCCCCTCATCGAACAGCTCGCGGCGGCCGCGGAAGCGGTTGATCAGCAGGCCGCGGATCAGCGGCCGCTCCACCGGCCGCAGCAGCGCCAGGGTGCCCACCAGCTGGGCGAACACCCCGCCGCGCTCGATGTCGGCCACCAGGATGCAGCGGGCGCGCAGGTATTGGGCCAGGCGCAGGTTGGTGAGGTCGCGCGGTTGCAGGTTCACCTCCACCGGGCTGCCGGCCCCCTCCAGCACCAGTCGCCCGCCGGGGTAGGCCGCCTGCAGCTCGCCCAGGCCCTGGCGAATCGCGGCCCAGCCGGGCCGGAACCAGTCGCGGTAGTAGTGCTCAGCGCGGCAGCTGCCCACCGATTGCCCCAGATGAATCACCTCGCTGGTGGAGTCCCCCTGGGGCTTGAGCAGCACCGGGTTCATCGCGCACTGGGGCTCCAGGCCCGCCGCCCAGGCCTGCAGTGCCTGGGAGTAGGCCATCTCGCCGCCCGCCTGATCCACCCAGGCGTTGTTGCTCATGTTCTGCCCCTTGAAGGGCAATGGCGTTTCGCCGCGCCGCCGCAGCACCCGGCAGAGGGCGGCCGTCATCAGCGACTTGCCGGCGCCGCTGCTGGTGCCCAGCACCATCAGAGGGGTGGGGGTGTTCACAGCCGCGGACGGTGGCGGCGCAGGCCGTGCAGCAGCTGGCTGAGGGGGCCGGCTGGGGGGATGGCATCGGGCCACTGCATCAGCAGCTGCCGGCCCATCGGCGTCAGGCGCACCCGATGGGTGAGGCCCTGGCCGTCCACCTCGCGGCGCAGCACCCCCAGTTGGATCAGCCAGATGAACTGATCCTCAAGCTGCTCCCAGCCCAGCCGCTGGCGGCAGAGCTGGCCGGCTTGCGGGTGCTGGCTGAGCTCCTGGCTGCCGATCGCCTGCTGATCCACCAGGGCATAGAAGGCGCGCTGCAGGGGCAGGCAGCGCATCGCCTGGGCGGCACGCTGCAGCGAGCGCGGGTCGCAGAGGCTGCTGGCGCCGGTGGTGCTGCTCGGGTCCGGCATGGGGGTGATGCGGCCGGCCGCCGGCCGGCAGGAAGCGTGGCTGGTCAGCACCCTGCCACAGCTGCTGCTGTTGCTGTTGCCGCTGCGGCTGCGGCTGCGGCCCGGCCGCGCTGATGGCCCTGGCGATCGGCGTCCGCTCGCCAGGATGGACGGAGTGGCGCATCGACGCATGACGGCTCAAGGGATCGCTGCCGCCCCACCGTTGGCGTCGCCCGAAGCGGCGCCGCGTCTGATCCTCGCTTCGGCCTCGCCGGCGCGGCGCCGCCTGCTGCAGCAGGCGGCGATCCCCCACCGCGTGCAGGTGAGCGGCGTGGACGAGGAGGCGATCACCGCTCCGGAGCCTGCGCTGCTGGTGCAGCGGCTGGCGCTGGCCAAGGCCGAGGCGGTGGCTGGTGCTCACAACCCCAGCCTGGATCTGCCGGTACTCGGCTGTGACTCGCTGCTGCTGTTTGAGGGGGAGGTGTTCGGCAAGCCGGCCGATGCCGCCGAGGCCGAGCAGCGCTGGCGGCGCATGGCCGGCGGCTGGGGTGAGCTGCTCACCGGCCACTGCCTCTGGCGATCCGGCCTGGAGCCCCTGCTGCAGACGGTGACCACCCGGGTGCAGTTCGCGGCACTGACGCCGGCTGAAATCCGCGCCTATGTGGCCACCGGAGAGCCGCTGCAGTGCGCCGGTGGCTTTGCCCTGGAGGGCCAGGGGGGGCTGCTGGTGGAGCGCATTGATGGCTGCTTCAGCAATGTGATCGGCCTCAGCCTGCCGCTGCTGCGGCGTTGGCTGCTCCCCTGACTCCTCGCTGCTCAGTCGGATTTCAGGGATCGAGGAACAGCTGATCCATCAGCACGCGGTTGTCGCGGCTCTGGCGCAGGCCGCGGTGTTCGCGGGTGGCCACCAGGGTCATGTCGCGCCAGCGGAACACGCCGGTGTAGCCGTGATCGAAGAAGGTCACCGGCCAGGTGCCGGTGGCATCGGTCACCTCCAGCCGGCCGTTGCGGTTGGTGAAGTTGTAGCGGCGGCCATCGGGCTGCATCACCACGTAGCGGGTCACGCCGTTGCGGTCGTTGCTGATCCGCCGCAGGGCGCACTGGCCGTCGTAGAGCTCACGGCCGCCCTGAGCCAGGCTGCAGATGCCGCTGTAGCGGGTCACCTCGCGGTCGTCGTTCCAGCCGGGGCCGGGGCCGGGGCGATCGGCAGGGCCCCCGAACAGATCGCGGCTGAGCTCGCGGCTGATGCGGCGCTTGCCGTAACCGTCGCTCCAGCAGAGCTGGGCGCCCACATTGCAGACGCTGCCATCGCTGAGGCGGAACTCCTGCGGTGCCGGCCGGCCAGAGAGGGTGGCCATCAGCTTGCGCTCGGCTCCGGGGCCATAGAACTGGCGGGTCAGAGCGAGGGAGACCCCTTTGTTGTCGTAGCAGGTGGTGGCGCTGCGATCACACACCACCCCCTGGCCCGGGCTGAAGACGCCGCCGGCCTGGGGTGGGATGGCCTGGGCGGTGCTGTATGGCCGCGCTTGGCTGGGGCTGTAGCCGTGGTTGAACCAGGCAGCGGGCTGCGCCTGGGCCAGGGTTGGCCAGCTCAGGCCCAGGCCCAGCAGGGCCAGGGCGCCCGCAGCGCCGAAGGCCGGCGGCTGGAGGTCGTGACGGGAAGGGTTGCGTTTCATGGTGTGTGTGGAGTGCTGAGCGGTGGATCCGGTGCGCGGAATCGCTGCACGCGCCTACGGTATGCAGCCCCCATGACTCCGCCATGACCAGCTCCGGGCCAGTTCTGACCAGGTGTGACTGATGCCTGGCCACGGCTTGGCGAGGGGCTGGGCCACAAAAAAGCCCCCGCCGCAGGGCGAGGGCTGGCTGGGTTGATCGCGTGCTGCGGCTGAGCGCGGCAGGCAGAGCGATCAGTCGAGATCCGGCATGGCCAGGGTGGGCTCGGCCTGACGGTCGATGCCCTTCTCGAAACCGGCAGCGGCGGCGCGGGCGCGGCCGGCGTGCCAGAGGTGACCCACCAGGAAGAAGAAGGCGAGCACGAACTGGGTCGCGGCCAGCCACTGGCGGATGTTGACGAAGTTCACCGAGTTGGGCTCGGTGATGATGCCGCCCACCGAGTTCAGAGACGCGTTGGGAGCGTGGGTCATGTATTCAGCCGCGCGGCGCACCTGCCAGGGCTGAATGTCGTTCTGGAGCTTGTCGAGGCTCAGGCCGTTGGGGCCGCGCAGGGGCTCCAGCCAGGGGCCACGGAAGTCCCAGAAGCGCATGGTTTCACCACCGAAGATGATCTCGCCGGTGGGGGAGCGCATCAGGTACTTACCCAGACCGGTGGGACCCATGGCGGAGCCGATGTTGGCGCCGAGGCGCTGGTCACGCACCAGGAAGGTGAAGCTCTGGGCCTGGGAGGCTTCGGCGTTGGTGGGGCCGTAGAACTCCGAGGGATAGGCGGTGTTGTTGAACCAGATGTAGGCGGAGGCGATGAAGCTCATCATGCTCAGCGCGCCGAGGCTGTAGCTGAGGTAGGCCTCACCGTTCCAGATGAAGGCGCGACGCACCCAGCCGAAGGGCTTGGTGATCACGTGCCAGATGCCACCGAAGATGCAGGTCAGGCCGATCCAGATGTGGCCACCGATGATGTCCTCCATCGAGTTCACACCGATGATCCAGCCCTCGCCGCCGAAGGGGGCGCGGAACAGGTAACCCCAGATCACGCCGGGGTTGAGGGTGGGGTTGGTGATCAGGCGCACGTCGCCGCCACCGGGAGCCCAGGTGTCGTAAACGCCGCCGAAGAACATGGCCTTGAAGACCAGCAGCAGGGCGCCGACGCCGAGAAGAATCAGGTGATAACCAATGATGTTGGTCATCTGATTCTTGTCACGCCAATCCTGGGAGAAGAACGCGGAGTAGTTCTCCAGGATTTCGGGGCCGCGGATGGCGTGATACAGGCCGCCGAGACCGAGCACGGCGGAGCTGATCAGGTGCAGCACACCGACCACGAAGAAGGGGTAGAGGTCGACGACCTCACCGCCGGGGCCCACGCCGTAGCCAAGGGTGGCCACGTGGGGCATGCAGATCAGGCCCTGCTCGTACATGGGCTTGTCGAAGGTGAAGTGGCTCACCTCGAACAGCATCATGGCGCCGGCCCAGAACACCATCAGACCGGCGTGGGCGACGTGGGCGCCGAGCAGGCGGCCCGAGAGATTGATCAGGCGGGCGTTACCGGCCCACCAGGCGTAACCGGTGGAGTCGAGGTCCTTGCCCCCGACGCTCACCAGCCCGGAATTAAAGGGCGTTTCCACGGGGCAGTACCTCTTCAGGGAAGACGAAGTTTTCGTGCGGCTGGTCCGCAGGGGCCATCCAGGCGCGGAGGCCTTCGTTCAGAAGGATGTTCTTCGTGTAGAAGGTCTCGAACTCGGGATCCTCAGCGGCGCGGATCTCCTGCGACACGAAGTCGTAGGCGCGCAGGTTGAGGGCCAGGCCGATGATGCCGATGCTGCTGGTCCAGAGGCCCATCACCGGCACGAACAGCATGAAGAAGTGCAGCCAGCGCTTGTTGGAGAAGGCGATCCCGAAGATCTGGCTCCAGAAGCGGTTGGCCGTCACCATCGAGTAGGTCTCTTCTTCCTGGGTGGGCTCGAACGCCTTGAAGGTGTTCGCCTGCTCACCGTCCTCGAACAGGGTGTTCTCCACGGTGGCGCCGTGGATGGCGCACAGCAGCGCGCCGCCGAGGATGCCGGCCACGCCCATCATGTGGAACGGGTTCAGCGTCCAGTTGTGGAAGCCCTGCAGGAACAGCAGGAAGCGGAAGATGGCGGCCACGCCGAAGCTGGGCGCGAAGAACCAGCTGCTCTGGCCCAGCGGGTACATCAGGAACACGCTGACGAACACCGCGATCGGACCCGAGAAGGCGATGGCGTTGTAGGGGCGGATGCCCACCAGGCGGGCGATCTCGAACTGACGCAGCATGAAGCCGATCAGCGCGAAGGCGCCGTGCAGGGCCACGAACGGCCAGAGGCCGCCGAGCTGCACCCAGCGCACGAAATCACCCTGGGCTTCCGGGCCCCAGAGCAGCAGCAGCGAATGACCCATGGCATCCGCCGGGGTGCTCACCGCAGCGGTGAGGAAGTTGCAGCCCTCCAGATAGGAGCTGGCAATGCCGTGGGTGTACCAGGAGGTGGCGAAGGTGGTGCCGGTCAGCCAGCCGCCCAGCGCCAGGTAGGCGGTGGGGAACAGCAGCAGGCCGGACCACCCCACAAAAACGAAGCGGTCGCGCTTGAGCCAGTCATCGAGGACGTCGAACCATCCCCGACCGGCTGAGGCGCGCCCTACAGCGATCGTCATGGAGAGAGCGGGATACCGGGCGATGGTAACAACGTTCCCCGGCAGCGCGGGGCGCCCTGACACGGGCTGAAACCCCAGGCTCCAGCTGGCTTTTAGGTATTTGTGCCACAGGGGGCCTGCGGCGGGGTGCCGGCGCGCCAGGATGAGCCGCACTTCAGCTTCTCTGCCGGATGCCCCCCAGCAATGACGTGCTCGAGCAGCCGGTGCTCGGCTCGCGCCGCCCCTCCAACCTGCTGGTGGCGGTGGTGGTGAGCCTGGGTGGCGTGGGCTTCCTGCTCACCAGCCTCTCCAGTTTTCTGCACCGCGACCTGCTGCCGATCGGCCACCCGGCCGCCCTGGAATGGGTGCCCCAGGGCCTTGTGATGGGCCTCTATGGCGTCGCCGCCCTGCTGCTGGCCACCTATCTGTGGGTGGTGATCGGCATCGATGTGGGCAGCGGCAGCAACCGCTTCGACCGTGATGCCGGCCAGGCCACCATCAGCCGCCGTGGCTTCCGCCAGCGCATCGATGTGGAGATCCCCCTGCGGGAGATCCAGGCGGTGAAGGTGGAGGTGCGCGACGGCCTCAACCCCCGCCGCCGGCTGGCCCTGAAGGTGCAGGGTCGTCGCGACATGCCCCTCACCCGTGTGGGGGAGCCGCTGCCCCTGGCGGATCTGGAGCTCTCCGGCGCCCAGCTGGCCCGCTTCCTCGGCGTTCCCCTGGAGGGCGTCTGAGCGGATGGCTCCTTCATCTGTTCCTTGTGCCTATCCGGCGTCTGCTGCCGCGCCGGCTCCTCTGCCCCGCTTCAGCGCCTGGCGCCGCCCCGCCTGGGTGTCCGCCCTGGTGCTTGGCGGCATCGGCCTGATGGCCTCGAGCCTGCTCACCGCCTGCGCCGCTGAGGGCCAGGCCGGCAAGCCCCAGGGCTGCGCCACCGCCTCCACCCCCTGCCTCAACGGCACCGCCACCGTGGCGATGCAGACCAGCAAGGGCGAGGTGCGCTTCCAGCTCGATGGCGCCGCTGCTCCGCTCACCGCCGGCAACTTCGTGGATCTGGTGCAGCGCGGCGCCTACGACGGCACCGCTTTCCACCGGGTGGTGCGCCAGCCCACGCCATTCGTGGTGCAGGGCGGTGATCCGCTGAGCGCCAACCCGGTCACCCCCCCCACCCAGTACGGCCTGGGCAACTACCTCGATCCAGGCACCGGAGAAGCGCGGTTGATTCCGCTGGAGATCCGCGTGCAGGGTGAGGCCCAGCCCCGCTACGGCCGCGAGCTCACCACCCCCGGCATCACCCGTCAGCTGGCCCTGGCGCACCAGCGCGGCGCCCTGGCGATGGCCCGATCGGCCGATCCCAATTCGGCCAGCGCCCAGTTCTATGTGGCGCTGCAGGCGCTGCCCGAACTCGATGGTCGCTATGCCGTTTTCGGCCGGGTGAGCGCCGGCATGGACGTGATCGACCGCATCCAGCAGGGGGATCGCATCCTCAAGGCCAAGGTGGTGGAGGGCGGCCAGTTGGTGAAGCCCGGGGCTCAGGCCCCTGGCAAGCCCGCCAGCTGAAGCGCTCAGGTTGGCTCGCCTGATCGCCTCAGGCGGGCACCCGCTTCTCGGAGGCGGTGACCTTCAGCCACTCGGTGTTGACGCCGGAGGCCCGCTCCAGGGCCACCTTGCCGGTGCGGGCGATCTCGAGGATGCCGTAGGGCTCCATCAGCTGCTCGAGTGCCACCAGCTTGCCCGGGTCGCCCACCACCTCCAGGGTGAGGGCGTCGTCGGCGACGTCGACGACCTTCGCCCGGAACACCTGCACCAGCTCCAGGATCTCGCCGCGATGCTGGGCGGGGGCGGAGACCTTCAGCAGCATCAGCTCGCGCTCCACCGCCGGAATGGTGGAGAGGTCGATCACGCCGAGCACATTGACCAGCTTGTCGAGCTGCTTGGTCATCTGCTCGAGGGTGCGGTCGTCGCCCTCAACCACCATCGTCAGGCGCGAAACGCCGTTCTTCTCGGCCGGCCCCACCGCCAAGCTCTCGATGTTGAAGCCGCGGCGGGCGAACAGACCGGAGATCCGGCTCAGCGCCCCGGATTCGTCTTCCACCAGCACCGAAAGGGTGTGCTTCATGGCTGCGGGGCGGTGCCGGGGCATGCAATGCAGCCAAATTACCGGTCGATGCCGGAGGGGTGGCGCTCCGGCAGCTGCGCCAGCCAGTGCAGCAGCTGTCGGTTGAAGCTCTCCGGCTCCTCGTCATGGGGGCAGTGGCCGCTGCCCGGCAGCACCACCAGCTCCAGATCCTGGCGCCATCGCTGCACGGCGTTCGCCACCCGCAGCGGCACCAGCTGGTCGTGGTGGCCCCAGAGCAGCAGCAGCGGCCGCCTGAGCCGCTGCAGCAGTGCCGCCGCCGTGGCGCCATGGGGCCGCAGGGCCATGGCGATGCTCATCGCCCGCAGGGCTCGCACCGCCGTGGGCCGGCGGGCGGGGCGGGCGATCAGCCGATGCAGCTCCTGATCGCCGATCACGGGGCCGTGATAAGCGCTCTGGATGCCCAGATCGAGCAGCGGTGAGTGGGCCAACAGGGGAATCAGCAGCTCCAGCGGCAGCAGCCGGCAGAGGATCACCACCAGCCAGCGCTGCAGCCGCCGGCGCCAGGGGGCGCGGCGCGGGGCTCCCGGGCCGCGCCGCAATGGCGTTGTGAGCAGGGTGGGATCGGGCAGGGGCGCCGCCACCACCGCCCGCACCCAGCCCGGGAAGAAGCTGGCGCAGCTGAGGGCCACCAGGCCGCCGAGAGAGTGGCCCACCAGCACGGCCGGCGCCCCCACCACCTCTGCCAGAAAGGCGCGCAGCTGCCGGGCCCAGAGGCGATTGTCCAGCCGCAGGGCCGGCTGATCCGACTGGCCGAACCCGAGCAGATCGAGGCTGTAGACGCACCAGCCGGCTGCCGCCAGGGCCGGGGCGTTGTGGCGCCAGTGGCCGCTGGCGGCGCCGAAGCCGTGCACCAGCACCAGGGGCGGGCCCGCTTCTGGCCCCAGCCGCCGCCAGTGGCAGTGCTGGCCGCGCCAGCGCCAGCTGTGGTGTTCACCCCAGTCGGTGTGGCCGCCCGCGCTGATGCGGCTGGCGCTGGGCGGGGCCTTGGCAGGCTGGGCGTTGCCGTGTGCCATCCCTCTCCCCTGACCCATTCCGCAGAGGCTCACTATTGCGAAGGCCTGGCCCGGCTGCAGATCGGAACGGGGTTCTTCCGGCCCGATTCGCGGCCCTCGCGGGATCTGGGGGTGCTGCTGGCGCGCCAGCTGGCGGCCGCCGGGCCGGTGCGGCTGCTCGACGCGATGGCGGGCTGCGGCATCCGCAGCCTGCGGGCTGGCCTGGAGGCGGGAGTAAGGGATGTGTGGGCGAACGATGCCGATCCCGAGCGGCTGCCGCTGCTGCGGGCCAACCTGGCTGCGCTGGCGCCTGGGGGCTGCCGCGTGCACACCAGTGCCAGCACCGCCGAGCAGCTGCTCGCCGGCTGCCTGCAGCGCCAGCAGCGCTTCGAGCTGGTGGATCTCGATGCCTTCGGCTGTCCCACGGCCCTGCTGCCCCTGGCCCTGGAGGCGGTGGCCTTCGGCGGCGTGCTCTACCTGGCCAGCACCGATGGCCGCTCCCCCACCGGCCACGACCGGGTGGCGGCCGTGCGGCGCCTGGGGGCTTCGGCCCGGGCCCATCCCGCCAGCTGGGAGCTGGCCCTGCGGCTGCAGGTGGGCAGCATCGCCCGCTGCGCCTGGGCGATGGGGCGGGGGGTCGAACCCCTGTTCGCCTTCAGCGAAGGCCGCACCTTCCGCACCGCCGTCCGGCTGAGCCGCAGTCCGGCGGCGCGGGAGGAGCGGCAGCTCGGGATGGTTGCCCTCTGCCACGGCTGCGGCGATCAACAGGTGCAATCCCTGCTGCAGCTGCGCCGCTGGGAGCCCTGCTCGTGCCCGGCCGGCACGGCGCCGCCGCTGGCGATCAGCGGTCCGCTCTGGATCGGTCCGCTGCAGCACGGCCCCAGCCTGGAGGCGATGGCGCGGCAGGCCGAGGCGATGCCCGGCAGCCTCAGTCGCGCCGGCGGCCGGCTGCTGGCCGCCCTGCAGGCTGATCCGGCGCCGGTGGCCCGCTGCTGGCCCCTGGCGGAGATCGCCCGACGCCTCGGTGCCGGCGGCCCGCCGCGGCTGGCGGCGCTGGTGTCAGCGCTGCAGCTGGAGGGGCATGGGGCCTGGGCCAGCGGCGTGATGGCCGGCCAGCTGCGCAGCGATGCTCCCTGGCCGCGGATCCTGGCGCTGGCGGCGCACCTGCAGGCGGTCGCTGCTGCTAAATAAGAGGGCCCTTGCCTGCACTGTTCATGGCCGCGGAAATCTTCGGCACCGCTGCGCTCTTCTGGGTGCTGATCCCGGTGGGCCTGCTGGGTGGCGCCCTGCTGCTGAAGTTCGCCGACCAGGACTGAGCCCTCGGGCTCCCCTGCCGCGCTCCTGACGGCGCACTCCTAGGCTCAGGCCCGCTTGAGCGGAGTTCATGCAGGTACTGGTCGTCGGCGCCACGGGCACCCTGGGTCGTCAGATCGCCAGGCAGGCCCTCGATGCCGGCCACCAGGTGCGCTGCATGGTGCGCTCGCCCCGCAAGGCCTCCTTTCTGCAGGAGTGGGGCTGCGAGCTCACCCGCGGGGATCTGCTGGAGCCCGACAGCCTCGACTACGCCCTCGAAGGCCAGGAGGCGGTGATCGATGCGGCCACCGCCCGGGCCACCGATCCCGGCAGCGCCTACGACATCGACTGGACCGGCAAGCAGAACCTGTTCGCCGCCTGCCAGCGGGCCGGCGTCAAGCGCGTGGTGTTCGTGTCGCTGCTGGATGCAGCCCGCCATCGCGACGTGCCGCTGATGGACATCAAGGCCTGCACCGAGCAGTGGCTCGAGGCCTCTGACCTCGATTACACGATCCTGCGCGGCGCGGCCTTCATGCAGGGCCTGATCAGCCAGTTCGCCATCCCCGTGCTCGAGGGGCAGACGGTGTGGGTGAGCGGCACCCCCACGCCGATCGCCTACATGAACACCCAGGACATGGCCCGCTTCGCCGTGGCCGCCCTGGGCCGCCCGGAAACCGTGCGCCAGGCCTTCCCGGTGGTGGGCCCACGGGCCTGGACCACCGGCGAGATCACCCAGCTGTGCGAGCGCTGCACCGGCAAGGATGCCCGCGTGTTCCGCGTGCCGCCGGCCCTGCTGCGGCTGATGCGCGGCGTTACCAGTTTCTTCGAGGCCAGTCTCAACGTGGCCGAGCGCCTGGCCTTTGAGGCTGTCACCGGCGGTGGTGCCCGCCTCGATGCGCCGATGGAGGAGAGCTATGCCGCCTTCGGCCTCGATCCGGCCGAGACGACCACCCTGGATGCCTACCTGCAGGAGTACTACGACACGATCCTCAAGCGCCTGCGCGAGATGGAGGCCGATCTCGACAAGGACGCCAAGAAGAAGCTGCCCTTCTGAGCGGCCTAGCTGAGCAACCCTTCTGGGGCTGGTTCATCTGTACCATCAAGAAAGTCAGAGGTTGCCGGGAGCAGCGGTCATGTCGGTCTCTCAGATCAAGAACCTGCAGCGCCGCCTGGCCAACCTCGAGGCCGAGGCGGCCGAGGAGGTGACCCGCGCCTGCGGCCATGAGCTCTGGCAGAGCCTCGGTTTTGATGCCCTCGACAGCCTCGAGGACCCCGACCGTCGCGCCCGTGCCAACTACTACTACGGCCAGCTGCAGACGGTGCGCGAGCTGCGCGATGCGCTCGGCTGAGGGCCGGCCAGCTTGCGCTGGCGCGGTGTTCATGTAATCTTCATGGTCTCGACACCTTTTAGTCGGTGTCGACCGCAGCCCTGGCTGCGGCTGGCGGGTCGGATCGTTCCGGCCGGCGCCATGAGCCTGTTCCTCCGGTGTTCAGCCTGTGCGCCTCGCCGCTCCCGCGGCTGGGTGTCCCTGGTTTGACGCGCTCGGTTGACGGCCCCCTGTCCTCCGCGTTGTGCCCTGCCTTCTCTTCTCTTGCGCGCCCCATGGCCGCCGCCGGTGGTCCTGCGCGGGTCTCTTCGGTTCTGCTTGGGTTGGTTCAGCACCGCAGGGTTCAGAACTTGTTTGTCTCTGGACACACTGTTCTCTGAATCTGCACGGGCTGCCCTCGTTCAGCTATCACGGGTCTTGACCATCGGATTGGCTGATTGTCAGGGGTTCTGATTCCCGCGATTGCGGCCTGCGCTGGCTGCATCTCGGCTCCAGCAGACCTCTGCTCCGCTGAACGGCGGCCCGAACGGTGATCTCTGCCCTGAGGTGTGACGCCTGCTGGCCCGTCCGCTTGCCCGTTCTCGGTTCACGCGGCTGCCCATTGCCGGCCGATCCGATCGCTGCCCCTGCCTGTCCCGTCTCCTGTCCCTGTTGTTGCCTCTGCCGATGGCCTGCTCATTCCCTGCTCCCTTGATCGGCTGGACCGGAACGACCCCAGGCGGGATCGATCGCTCAGCGGCCGCTGGCATCGCAGCTCACTGCAGCGGAGGTGAGCGATGAGCGCGCCGGGCGGCCACCTGCTGGTGGTGGAGGACGACCCTGTGATTCAGGGCTCCATCAGTGAAATGCTGGGCCAGTGGGGCTACAGCTGCGACACCTGCGGCGATGGGGCCCTCGCCTGGGAGTATCTCCAGCGCAGTCCCTACGACCTGGTGCTGCTGGATCTGCATCTGCCCCGGCTGGATGGCATGGAGCTTTGCAGCCGCCTGCGCTCCAGCGATGTGCATCAGCCGCTGGTGATGATGCTCACGGCCCGGGATACCAGTCTCGACAACATCGAGGGCCTGGATCGCGGCGCCGACGACTACATGGTCAAGCCGTTTGAGCCGACGATGCTGCGCGCCCGCATCGCCGCCCTGCTGCGCCGTTCGGTGCGGCCCCTGCAGCGTCAGCTCAGCTGGGGCCTGCTGCAGTTGTCCTCCGATTTTCAGGATGCCAGCTACGCCGGCCACGATCTGGCCCTCACCAGCAAGGAGCATCAGCTGCTGGTGGAGCTGATCAAGGCCTACGGCCAGCCCTGCACCAAGCAGCATCTGCTCGATACCGCCTGGCATCGCTCCGAGGCGGCCGCCAATGAGCCCCGCACCGAGGACAGCCTCAAGACCCACATGAAGAACCTGCGGGCCAAGCTCACGGCGGCTGGTGCTCCCCGCGATCTGATTCAGACCGTGTACGGCTTGGGCTACCGGCTCAATGCCGACCATGCAAGCTGAACTCAGCCGCATCCGGCACACCCTGGTGCGCCGCTACGTCGCTCTGACCTCGACGTTGCTGGCGGCATTTGCTGGTGTGGTGTATCTGCGGGTGTGCAGTTCCCATCGCCAGCTGGCCCACGCGCAGCTGCTTCAGCTCGGCCGCTCCGCCTCGGCGCAGCTGCCGCTGCTGCTGCATGAAAACCGGGAGCGCTTGCTGCAGCCCACCCAGTGCCACATCAACGACGAATTCTCAGCCTTCGTTGAGAGCCACAGCCGCCAGGTGGGGCTGCAGCAGCAGCGGGTGGTGTGGTTCAGCGAGGATGGCCACGAGCTCAACCGCATCGGTTCCTTGAGCCTGCGCGACGCTGACCGCCTGCGTCCGGCCCTCTCCCGCCAGGGGGAGCTGCAGGTGCTCGAAAGCGCAGGCGTGCTCAGCCTCTGGAAGCCGGTGCTGCTGCCCAGTCAGCTCAGCACCCCTGCCGCCGCCGGCTCCAGACCCCTGGGCTACGTGTGGGTGAGCCTCTCGCTCGAGCCCCATCGGCGCGAGATGCAGATGCTGCTCACCAGCCTGGTGCTCGGGGGTGGTGTGGCGGCCCTGCTGGCCCTGCTGGCCTCCCGCTGGCTGCTCGGCACCTGTCTGGCGCCCCTGCGCGAGCAGTATCAGCGCCTCAATCGCTTCACGGCGGATGCCTCCCATGAGCTGCGCCATCCGCTCACCGCCATCCGGGCCTTGCTGGGCACGATCCGCCAGCGCCGGCCCACCTACATGCTGGATGCGGATCTGCATCAGAAGCTGGCTCTGGTGGATGACACCACCGCCCGCATGGCCACCCTGATCGATGATCTGCTGCTCCTGGCGCGCCTGGATCGCAATGTCGATCGCGCCAGCGAATGGGTGCGGTTCGACTTCACCGAACTGGTGGACGATCTCTGCGATCTCTACGCCGTCCAGGCCGAGGCCTGCGGCGTGCGCCTGGAGGGGCCGGAGGATACCGAGCAGATCATTCACGGCCATCCCGATCGCCTGCGCCAGGTGGTGGTCAACCTGCTCAGCAACGCCATCGATTTCAGCCCTGCGGGTGGCGTTGTGCGGCTGTCGCTGGAGCGGCGCGGTGCGGAGCTGCGCCTCAGCGTTGACGACCAGGGACCGGGCATCGCCCCGGAGCTGCGCGAGAAGGTGTTTGAGCCGTTCTGGCAGCTGGACCCCGCCCGCCAGCGGCGCTATGGCAGCGGTGGTCTGGGTCTGGCGATCGTGCGTGGCATCGTGCAGGCCCATGGCGGTCGCATCCGGGTGCAGACCGCCCCGGGCGGTGGTTGCCGCATGCTGCTGACCCTGCCCCAGGAGGCCAAACCGCCCTATCCGCCACCGCCGGCCCAACCGGAGTTCCCACCGCCGTCGCGGCCGCCCCGCCCCGGGGAGTGGTGGCCGTTCTGGCGCCTCAGCTGGCGCCGCCACGGCCTGGACCCCGACGGGGATCTCCAGCCTGACTCCCTGGATCGCGCCGAGCCCCATCCGCTTGCCCGCGGCGGCGGCGCGTCGGATCCGAGCCATGGCGAGCCGGAGCCTGTCGATCCGAGCGACCCTCAACGGACGCCGCCGCACTGAGCCCACGGCGCCGCCGCAATACCGCCTGCAGGCGCTGCTGCTCCACGGCCGTGACGCGGCGCCACTGCCCCGCCTCCAGGCCCTGCAGATCCAGGCAGGGGCCGCCATCCATCAGATCGATCGCCACCCGCAGCAGCCGCAGGGTGGGATGGCCCACGGCGGCGGTCATGCGCCGCACCTGGCGGTTGCGCCCTTCGCGCAGCTCCAGCTGCAGCCAGCTGGTAGGGATCTGCTCCCGCTGCCGGATCGGCGGATCCCGCTCCGGTAGCTGCGGATCCGGCAGCGCTGTGGCCCGGGCCGGCCGCGTGCGCTGCCCCTGGATCAGCACACCGGCCGCCAGCTGTTGCAGGGCTTCGGCATGCTGGTCGATGCGCCCTTCCACCTGGGCCCAGTAGCGGCGCCAGTGGCCAAAGGCCGGATCGGTGAGCCGCTGCTGCAGGCGCCCGTCGCTGGTGAGCAGCAGCAAACCCTCGCTGTCGGCGTCGAGCCGGCCGGCGGCGTAAACATCCGGCACTGGGATCCAGTCGGCCAGGCAGCCCCACTGGCTGCCCGGTTCGGGCGTGAACTGGCTGAGCACCCCATAGGGCTTGTGGAACAGCAGGGTGGTGGACACCGGCGCCACAAGGTCAGCTCTGGCGGGCTTTCCAGAGATTCACCACGCCGATGGAGATCAGCAGCAGTCCCAGATCCATCGACAGCGGTGGCAGCACCATGAAGTTCAAGCGTGGGGTGGAGGCCGACCCTAGGGCCGGCGGATGGCGGGTGTCACAGCGATTAGGATTGGCTTCATCTGCTTCCTGATGGGAGCCAGAGTGGTCGGGTCTCCCTCCGTGGCACCACCGCCCGTCGCATCGGCGCCGGTGCTGTTGCTGTCGCAGGCGTCCCGGGCGTCCTGTCAGGCCTGCCCCCTATTGGCGAGCCGTTTCAGGGGCGTCGGTTCGGATGGGTCGTCTGCGGTTGCGACTGCGCTTGCTTCCAGACACTCAGCCCCGGGGGACTCGTTCAGCCGCTTCTCCCCTTCCTCGCCGTTTTTCCGTTCTTCACTGCCAACTGCATGATTGAAACCTCCGGTGTGATCGAAAAGGAACAGGGCAACGGGTTTTACCTCGTGACCCTGGAGCAGCCCGCCGGTCACCAGTGCCTCTGCCGTGCAGCGGGCAAGCTCACCAAGTTCCGCATCAAGCTGCTCGCCGGTGACAAGGTGCTGGTGGAGATCAGCCCCTACGACCTGACCCGCGGCCGCATCACCTACCGCGAGCGCAATGCCGGAGCCACCGGCCCCCGTCCGGGCGGCAACCGTCCCGGCGGTCCCCGGCGCCGCTGAGCCCACCCGCCGGTGGGTTGTCCGCTGAGCTCAGCTCGCATCAGCCCTTGCTGAGCTCAGCGGTCTTCAGCCCACGTCTGTTCATCCTGCGCAGGTTCTGGACGCGCTGGCGTGTTTCCGGCGGCATGCATGGAGAAGCCCGGGAGATCTCTCCCGGGCTTTGTCATTGGGCCCCGGCTCTGAGCCTGGGCCTCCGCCTTCAGGCGGGCACGCCCAGCAGCGCTTCGATCGCCGCCTTGAATTCGCTGCGCTGCTTCACGCCCTTGAACTGCTGCTTCAGCTCCTTGTTGAAGAACAGCTGCACCGTGGGGGTCCCGGTGACGCCCGCCTGCTGGGCGATCTCCTGATCGGCCTCGATGTCGATCTCCACGCCCTGGGCCGCCCCGCCGAGCTCCTCCAGCACCCGCTTGAGCTGGGGCTTGAGCACGTGGCAGGGGCCGCAGGTGGGCGAGGTGTAGACCACCAGCAGGGGCTTGCTGCTGTCGTGATACAGCTTGCGCAGGGCGTAGCTGCCCTTCTGCCAGAGGGCCTCGGGGCTGTAGTTGGCCTCATCGCTCTCGGCCGTGCGCTGGGGCTGGCCCACCTCCTCAGGCTCCACCGCGTCGCGCTTCACCTCCACCGCCAGGTTGTGATGGCTGAGCCAGCGCTCAGCCGCCAGGGCGGCCTGGCAGCCGCTGCCGGCGGCGGTGATGCCCTGGCGCCACTCGGCATCGGCCACATCGCCGGCGGCGAACACGCCCTCGATGCTGGTTTCCGGGCGACCGGGCTTGGTCACCAGGTAGCCGTGGCTGTCCACCTCCAGTTGGCCCTTCACCAGGCGGGTGTTGGGGGTGTGGCCGATCGCATAGAACAGGCCCTTCACGGCCAGCTCCTCGGTGGCACCACGTTCGGTGTCGCGCAGGGTGATCGCCTCCAGCCAGTCGTTGCCGCTGCAATCGGCCACCTGACGGTGCCAGTGCACGGTGATGCTGGGGTTGGTCAGCACCCGGTCGGCCATCGCCTTGCTGGCGCGCAGCTGGCCGGAGCGCACGATCAGGTGCACGTGGTCGCCGTATTTGGTGAGGTACACCGCCTCCTCACAGGCGGAGTCACCGCCGCCCACCACGGCCACGGCCTGATTGCGGAACTGGGGTGTGGCGCCGTCGCAGATGGCGCAGGCGCTGATGCCGCTGCTCCAGAAGCGCTCCTCGTTCGGCAGGCCGAGCCGATTGGCGCTGGCGCCGGTGGCCAGGATCACGCTCTGCGCCTGATAGGTGGTGCCGTCGGCGGTGATCCGGAAGGGCCGCTGGGAGAGATCGATCGCCGTGGCGTCGGCCAGCACCAGGGTGGTGCCCCAGCGCTCGGCCTGGGCCTTCATCCGGTCCATCAACTCCGGGCCGAGGATGCCGTCGGGGAAGCCCGGGAAGTTCTCGACGTGGGTGGTGGTCATCAACTGGCCACCGGGGATGCCGCCGTCCTGGAAGCCGGTGATCAGCAGCGGGTTGAGGTTGGCGCGGGCCGCGTAGATGGCGGCGGTGTACCCGGCGGGGCCCGAACCCACGATCACCAGGTTTTCAACCTCGGGGCGCACAGCAGACACGGCTTAAGCGGATCGACTATGAGTTAAGCCTAGGGGATCGCTGCCGCGGTTGGGCGGGCTGCAGGGCGGCCGCCGCTGCGCAGGGGTGTGCAGCGCTGCAGGGGTTGCAGTGAAAGGATTGTGTTATCGGGGGTTGCGCGGTGCTGTTCCGGCCGGATCGGGCCGTGAGGCGTCAACGCGAGGCATGACGAAGCGCAACGCGTCCGCGCTTCGGTTGGCGCTGCGCTGGACGCCAACGGCCGCAGGCCTTAATCTTCTTTTTAGATTTCCAGGAGGCCGTCGCCGCCCGGGTTGCTGCCGCGATCGCCGGCCCCGCGCTCCAGCATCCGCTGCCGCAGCAGCTCGTTGAGATTGCGGGGCACCATCAGCACGCTGTCCAGCAGCAGTTCCGGGTGTTCCTCCAGGCAGAGCAGCCATTCTCGGAACTCTTCGGTGAGGGCGTAGCTCTCCTCGAACTGCTCCAGGGCATCCAGGGTGGCCCGGCGGGCCAGCGCCCAGCTCACGGCCACGGTGAGTCTGCGTTCGATTGCCGCGTCCATGGTCAGCTGTCGCCGGTGGCTTCACCCTGCCGGGCTGCCGTGCGCCCTGAGGTATTGGTTGACACAACGTCGTAAATCCTTGTGTGAATTGACCTCTTGCTGGCTTTTTAGGTCTGCGTTTACCTAGAGTTATGGGCTGAGCCTGCGCCCGAAGCGTCGATTCACCGCTTCGGCGTGGTTTTGTGCTGTCCAGATGCCGTCCTGGCTAGATGCTGCCCTGGTCGGATGTTGTTCTGCACCGTTGCAGCCCAGCTCTGGGGTTGCCCTTGTCTGCTGGCTGCTCCTGGGGAGGGGGATGGCCGTCAGGCGCTGCGCTGCAGGAAGGGCGGCAGCTCCGGGCCCCGCACCCGCAGCAGTGATCCCGCCCGCTCGTCGATCGCCTCCAGCGGCAGCTGCACCCGGCCCGGACCGGCCCCGGCGTCCTCGCTGGCGGTCAGGGGGCGGGGGCGCAGCAGGTAGGGCTCGCTCAGCGACCAGCTGCGGGCGTAGCCGATCAGCAGCGGATCCGCAGGGGCGTACACATACGACGGCTGGCGCGGCACCGGCTCCAGCTGCGCGCGTTCGCCGTCCATGCGCACCGCCCGGGTGATCGCCTGCACGAAGCGGCTGCGGGTCACCACGGTGGTGAGGTAGGCCACCACCCGCACCCGCGGCGCATCGAAGCCCTCGGCGCACATGTCGATGCTCACCAGCCAGTCGGCGTCGCCGCCGCGGAAGGCCGCCATGCGGGCGCTGGCGTCGGGGTCCTGGGAGTGCACCAGGTGCACGCGGTCGCCCTCCTCCTCCAGCAGGCGGCCGATCTGGCGGGCGTGGCTGATGTCGCGGGCGATCACCAGGCCGCCGGCCCCCGGATGCTCCTGCCGCAGCCGCTCCAGGCGCCGCCGGGCCGCCAGCAGCAAGCGCAGGGCGATGCTGCTGCTGTCGGCCAGCCGGATCGCACGCCGCAGGTTGCGGGCCCGCCAGCTCTCGCGCGTCTCGGCCGAGAGCGGTGAGGTTTCGCAGTCGCCGCTGCCCTCGCCGTCCGCTCCGGGCCGGCCATGGTCCACCCAGCCGTCCTGGAAGCGGAATTCCAGCGGTCGCACGTCGCCGGCGGCGATCAGCTGGCGCGGTTCGACGCTGAGGTCGGGAATGATGTGCTCCACCACCTGATCGCCCTCGCGCACCGGATGGCGCCGGGCGGCGCAGAAGGCCAGGTTGTCGGCCCGGAAGGGGGTGCCGGTGAGGCCCAGCCGCAGGGCTGCCGCGGCGGTGACGCGGCTGAAGGCATGGCCCCAGGCAGCGGCCTCCGGCTCCTCCGGATCCACCCCCAGGTGGTGCACCTCATCGGCGATCGCCAGCCAGCGACCCCAGGCACCCTCGCCCAGATGCTGCTGCAGCCGCTGCTGGTGGCGGGTGGCGCTCTGGTAGCTGAGCAGCAGGCCATGCCAGCGGCCGCCATCGCCGCGGACGTCGCTGCCGGCCTGCGGCTGCCAATCTGGATCCCAGTCGCGCAGCTGCAGCCCCAGCCGCCCGGCGGCCTGCTGCCACTGGCGGGCGATCGACTGGCGATGGCAGAGCACCACGAAGCGCTCGAGCTGGCCCTGCTGGTGCAGATGGCGAAAGCTGAGCAGGGCGCCGAGGGTCTTGCCGGCGCCGGGGCCGGCGTGGATCAGCACGTCGTGGCCGCCGCGGATCGGCCGCTGCAGCCGGGCGCGCAGCAGCTGAATCAGCTCGCGCTGCCACTGGCGCGGCTCGAGCTGGTCCCCCGAGGCCTCGGCTGTCGGCGCAGCTCCCGCAGTCGGCGCGGCCCCGGCTATCGCCGGGCCCGGCTCGCCTGGTGAGCGTTGCCGCGCGCCCTGCGGATCGGGCGCCCGCTTGGCGCCGGAGAGCTCAAAGGAGGGTGAGCGCATCGCTGCAGCCTGCGGCCGCCATTCTGCGCCGTTCCCGTCTGATGGGCTGCCCCATGGATTCGCTGCCTGCTGGCACCGCTGCCCAGTGGCTGTGCTGCCGCCTGGCGGGCCGCGCGTTGGCGATTTGAGTGATCTGGCCTATGGGCAGCGCTGCTGGCTTCCCTAGCTTCGGGCCAGCGTCACGGCCCGACTACCGGCCCCTTGCCATGGCCCATCTTCCCGACCCCTGGGCCCGCCATCCCGATCAGCAGCGCCAGCATCTGCAGCGCTGCTGGCAGCGGGACTGCGACATCGATCCGATGATCCTGCGCGCCCGCCAGCTCCGCTGCCAGGGATCTCTGCCCCAGGCCGCCAGCGTGGAGCAGGAGCTGCTGCCCCTGTTCTGACGCGGCATTTGCGCAGGTGCTGTGGCGGCGCGGCCAACGCGCTGTTTGTGGGCTCCCGCCCACATAGACCCCGCAGGGCTTGCCGGCAGCGGCCCGCCGTCACCTAATGACAGCAGTGCTGTTGTGGATGAGGTGCCGCCGTTGATCCATCTGCTCATCCCCAGGGAGCGCCATCCGGGTGAAGCGCGCGTGGCGGCCACGCCGGAGACGGTGCACCGCCTCGGTGCCCGTGGGCTGCGGTTCTCCCTGGAGGCCGGGGCCGGCCAGGCGGCCGGTTTCAGTGATGACGCCTACGCCGAGGCCGGTGCCGCCCTGGTGTCCCCGGGCGACGCTGCCGCCTGGACCGGCGTGGATGGTGTGCTCTGCGTGCAGGCGCCGCCGGCCGAGCAGCTGGAGCAGCTGCGTAGCGGTGCGCTGCTCTTGGGGCTGCTGGCCCCGCACCGGGCCCATGCGCTGGCCGAGCGGCTGCAGGCGCGCGCGGTGACGGCGCTGGCGCTGGAGCTGCTGCCGCGCATCAGCCGCGCCCAGACGATGGACGCCCTCTCCTCTCAGGCCAACATCGCCGGCTACAAGGCGGTGCTGCTGGGGGCGGCGGCCCTCGATCGCTACATGCCGATGCTGATGACGGCCGCCGGCACGATTCAACCGGCCCGTGCGCTGATCCTCGGTGCCGGAGTGGCCGGGCTGCAGGCCCTGGCCACCGCCCGCCGCCTGGGGGCGGTGGTGGTGGTGAGCGATGTGCGCCCGGCGGCGCGCGAGCAGGTGGAATCGCTGGGGGGACGCTTCCTGGCGCCACCGGAGCAGGAGCCGGCGCCGGCGGAGGTGGGCGGTTATGCCCAGGCCGCCAGCGAGGCCTTCCTGGCGGCCCAGCGCCAGCAGCTCGAGGAGCAGCTGGCGCTGGCGGATCTGGTGATCTGCACCGCCCAGGTGCCGGGCCGGCCGGCGCCGCGGCTGATCAGCGAGGCGATGCTCGATCACCTGCGTCCCGGTTCGGTGCTGGTGGATCTGGCGGTGGCCCAGGGCGGCAACTGCGCCGCCACCGTGGCCGGCCAGACGGTGGTGCGCAATGGCGTGACGCTGATCGGCGCCGACGCCCTGCCCAGCAGCGTGGCCCACCACGCCAGCGCCCTCTACGCCCGCAACCTGGCTGCGCTGCTGGAGCACCTGCTCGACGGTGCCAGCAGCGCCGAGGCCGCGGCGCCGGCCAGCCTGGCGCTCAACCACGACGACCCGATCGTGGCCGGCTGCCTGTTCACCCACGCCGGCCAGTGCCTGCGGCCGGAGGTGCTGCACGGCACCCCGCCGGCTGCCGCGCCGCCGCTGGGGGGCTCCAGCAGCGACACCACCGCCCCGCGGCTGGAGGTGGCGGCATGAGCAGTCTCAGTGAAGCGCTCTGGGTGCTGCTGCTCGGCAGCCTGCTCGGCCTGGAGCTGATCGGCAAGGTGCCGCCCACCCTGCACACGCCGCTGATGAGCGGTGCCAATGCCATCAGCGGCATCACCGTGCTGGCCTCGCTCACCCTGATCGGCCGCGCCGGCGATCGTCCGGCCCTGCTGCTGCTGGGGGCCGCCTCGCTGGCCTTCGCCCTGTTCAACGTGATCGGCGGCTTTCTGGTGACCGACCGGATGCTGGCGATGTTCCGCCGCCGCTCCGGTTCCTGAGGCCCCATCCGCTCCTGCTCAGGGCTGTTCCCGGCTCTTCCAGGCCCCTCTCTGCGCTCGTCGCTCGTTTTTCTCCTCTTCGCGCCGCTGCTTCTCGATGAGCTTTCCCACCGTGCTTGCCGCCGCCATCGATCTGGTGGCGGTGCTGCTGCTGGCCCTGGGTCTCAAGGGCCTCTCCAAGGTGCGCTCGGCCCGCTCGGCCAATGGTCTGGCGGCTCTGGCGATGGGCCTGGCGGTGCTGGGTCTGTTGCTGCAGCAGCCGCTCTCACCGTTGGCCTGGCTGTGGATCGCCGTGGGCACGGCGGTGGGTGGTCTGGCCGGACTGCTCACCGCCCGCCGCGTGCCGATGACGGCGATGCCCGAGACGGTGGCGCTGTTCAACGGCTGCGGCGGCATGGCCTCGCTGCTGGTGGCCCTGGCGGTGGCCCTGTTCCCGCTGCCGGCTGATCCCGCCAGCGCAGCGGCTGCTGAGGGTTCACCCCTGGTGGAGGCCGCCTCGATCGTGATCTCGGTGTTCGTGGGGACGATCACCTTCAGCGGTTCGCTGGTGGCGATGGGCAAGCTGCAGGGCTGGATCGGCACCCCCGCCTGGACCCAGAGCTCGGTGCGCCATGGCGTCAATGTGGCGCTGCTGGTGGCCTCCCTGGTGGGCGGCGTGTACTGGCTGGTTCTGCCGGCCGCCTCCGCCCTCTGGCTGCTGGTGCTGGCCTCCACCCTGCTGGGCATCGGCGTGACCCTGCCGATCGGCGGCGCCGACATGCCGGTGGTGATCTCGCTGCTCAACTCCTATTCCGGCGTGGCGGCGGCGGCGGCCGGCTTCGTGGTGGGCAGCCCGCTGCTGATCGTGGCCGGCGCCATGGTCGGCGCCGCCGGCCTGATCCTCACCCAGGTGATGTGCACGGCGATGAACCGCTCGCTGCTGAGCGTGCTGTTCGGAGGGGCGCTGGGCGCCAGCGGCGGCGGCCAGGCGGCGGCGGCCGATGCCGGCGGCTACAGCCGCATCACCAGCTGCAGCCCCGAGGAGTGCGCCCTGGCGCTGGAGTGCGCCGAGCGGGTGGTGTTCGTGCCCGGCTATGGCCTGGCGGTGGCCCAGGCCCAGCACACCCTGCGCGAGCTGGCCAAGCTGCTGGAGGCCAACGGCACCGAGGTGAGCTACGCGATCCATCCGGTGGCCGGCCGCATGCCCGGCCACATGAACGTGCTGCTGGCCGAGGCCGATGTGCCCTACGAGCAGCTGCAGGAGATGGATGCGATCAATCCCGAGTTTCCGCGCACCGATGTGGTGATCGTGCTCGGCGCCAACGATGTGGTGAACCCCGACGCCAAGAGCGATCCCCAGAGCCCCCTCTACGGCATGCCGGTTCTGGAGGTGGATCAGGCGCGGCAGGTGTTCGTGGTGAAGCGCAGCCTGGGGGCCGGCTATGCCGGCATCCGCAACGCCCTGTTCGAACTGCCGCAGACAGCGATGCTGTTCGGCGATGCCAAGGCCGTGCTGGCCGGGTTGCTGTCGGAGCTGCGCGAGCTGGGGGTGGGCAAGGTGAAGGCGGCGGCCTGACGGGGCGCAGGCCCAGCCGATCAGCCGGCGCCGCGGTTGAGCCGGTAGCGCTGCAGCACCCATGCCTCGATCGGCCGGCCGCCGATCACATGCTCCTGCAGGATCCGCTCGATCCGCTCGGGCGTCACGCCGCCGTAAACGATCCCCTCTGGCCAGATCAGCAGCACCGGCCCCTCGGCGCAGATGCGCAGGCAGTCGGCCTTGCTGCGCAGCACGATGCCCTCGGGTCGCGTTGGATCTTCGAGGCCCAGCTCGCGCACACCGCGCTTGAGGGCGTCCCAGCTGGCGATCCCCACCTGGGGATCGGGGCAGCAGAGCGCCTTGGCGGGGGTGGCGCAGAGCAGCAGGTGGTGCTGGATCGCGGCGGGCGCAGGCGGCGTGGCCGATGCGGGCATGGCCATCAGCCGGGCTGCTGCTGACTCAGGGCCTGGGCCAGGCGCTCCTGCAGCTCCCGGCTGCTGGCGGGATGGCCCTTCACCTGCAGCTCGGCCCGATCGGGCCAGACGTTGATGTGATCGCCGTTGTCGCAGCTGAAGGTGTGGAAGGCCCCTTCATCGACCCAGTGCCCCGGCAGATGCAGCAGGCTCACCACGGCCTTGAGATCGTCGAGGGATCCTTGGTAGTGCATGGCCGGAGGCGCAGTGCTGCGTGCTGCCACTGATTCTGGCGCCGAATGCTGGCGGCGAATCGGTGCTGGGTGATCGCTTCAGGCCGGCAGCGCCGCCGGCGCATGCAGCGAGGCGTTCAGCCTGGCTGCAGCCTCACGCACCGCCTGCCGGCTCCAGGCGTCCACGGCCAGCACGTCGTCCAGAGAGGGATGGGCCGTGAGGTCGCCCTTGTGGCGATCACAGACCACGTCGATCAGTTTGGGGATATCGAGGAAGTGGATCTGCTCTTCCAGGAAGAGGGCCACGGCCTGCTCGTTGGCGGCGTTCATCACGGCCGGCATCGTGCCGCCGGCGCGGCCGGCCGCGTAGGCCAGCTCCATGCAGGGGTATTTGGCCGGGTCGGGCTTGCGGAAGGTGAGGGAGCCCACCTCGGTGAGATCGAGGCGGCGCCAGGGGGTCTCCAGCCGTTCGGGCCAGCTGAGGCAGTAGAGGATCGGCAGCTTCATGTCGGGCCAGCCCAGCTGAGCCAGCACCGAGGAATCGTTCAGCTCCACCATCGAGTGGATGATCGATTGGGGGTGGATCACGATCTCGATGGCGTCGTAATCCAGGCCGAAGAGGTAGTGGGCCTCGATCACCTCCAGGCCCTTGTTCATCAGCGAGGCCGAATCCACCGTGATCTTGCGGCCCATGCTCCAGTTGGGATGGCTGGTGGCATCGGCCACGGTGGCCTTGTGCAGATCAGCGGCGTCCCAGTCGCGGAAGGCACCGCCGCTGGCGGTGAGCTGGATGCGGCGCAGGCCCGGGGTGGGCACGCCGGTGCTCAGGCGCGCCGTTTCGGCATAGGGGGTGCCCTGCAGGCACTGGAAGATGGCGGAGTGCTCGGAATCGGCCGGCAGCAGGCGCGAGCCGGATTGTTCCAGTTCCGGCAGCACCACCGGGCCGGCGGCAATCAGGGTTTCCTTGTTGGCCAGCGCCAGATCCTTGCCGGCGCGGATTGCGGCCAGGGTGGGCAGCAGGCCGGCGCAGCCCACGATGCCCGTCACCACCAGATCAGCCGTGGGCCAGGCGGCGGCGGCGCAGAGCCCATCGGAGCCGCCCATCAGTTCGGGCAGCTTGGCGGGCCGGGCGGCGGGCTCCAGGGCCTCCAGCCGGTTGCGCAGTTCAGCGACGCGTTCGGCGTTGGCCAGGGCCACCACCTCCGGTGCATGGCGGCAGATCTGGCTGATCAGCAGATCGAGGTTGTTGCCGGCGGTGAGCGCCACCACCCGGAAGCGATCGGGGAATTCCTCCACGATCTCCAGCGTCTGCGTGCCGATCGAGCCGGTGGAGCCGAGCACGGAGAGGGCTTTCACGGCGGGATCGGCAGACTGCGGCGGCCAGTCTCCCACTGTCTGCGGCAGCCGTTCCTGCCAGAGGCGGCCAGGATGCGCCGCAGTTTGCATTGCACGGCCCGCCATGGCTGATGACACTCCAGCCGCCGCCCCAACAGTCGCCGCTCCAGCCCGCTCACCCCGCTGGCCCTACCTGATCGCCTGCGGCCTGGCGATGGGCTCGGCCGATGTGGTGCCCGGTGTGAGCGGCGGCTCGATGGCCTTCATCCTCGGCATCTACGGCCAGCTGCTGGAGGCGGTGGCGGGCTTCAACCCCCGGCTGCTGGCGCTGCTGGGCCGCGGCGCCTGGCGTCAGGCGGCGGCGCAGGTGCATCTGGGGTTCCTGGTGCCCCTGCTGGCCGGCCTGCTCGGTGCGGTGCTGCTGCTGGTGCGGCCGATCACCTGGCTCTATGAGCATCAGCCGATGCCGCTGTTCGCCCTGTTCTTCGGGTTGATCGTGGGCTCGATCCTGCTGATCGCCCGCCATGCCCACTGGGGCCGCTCGGGCCTGGTGGCGATGGCGGCCGGTGTGGCGATGGCGCTGCTGCTGGTGACGCAGGTGCCGGTGACGATGCCCCACGACCCCTTCACCATCTTCTGGAGCGGGGCCGTGGCGATCATGGCGATGATCCTGCCCGGCATCTCCGGCTCCTTCCTGCTGCTGATCCTTGGGCAGTACCAGCACGTGATGGAGGCGGTGAAGGGCCTGGAGCTGGCCACGCTCGTGCCCTTTGCGCTGGGCTGCCTGGTGGGGCTGGCGGCCTTTGTGCGCTTGCTGCGCTGGCTGCTGGCCCGCTGGCATGGCCAGACGGTGGCGCTGCTGGTGGGCTTCATGGCCGGCTCCCTCTGGAAGATCTGGCCCTTCCGCACGATCCTGGAGAGCACCACCAATGCCAAGGGCAAGCTGGTGGTGCTGCGCGATGCCCTGGCGTTGCCCTCCAGCCCGACGGCTCTGGCCCTGGCGCTGCTGCTGATGGGCCTGGGGGTGGCGCTGGTGGTGGGGCTGGAGCGGCTGCAGCAGCGGGCCGGCGGCGCCGAGATGGGTGCCTGAGACGCTCCGGCTTGCTGATCCGTTGCGGGCCGATCCGCTGGAGCCGCGGCTGCTGCTGGCCGATCCCTGGCTGCTGGTGCTGCTCAAGCCGGCGGGGCTGCTCAGCCAGCCGGGGCTGGGGCCCGAGTTGGCGGATTCGCTGATCAGCCGCGTGCAGCGCCGCTGGCCGGAGGCGCGGCTGGTGCATCGCCTCGATCGCGACACCGCCGGCCTGCTGCTCCTGGCCCGCGATGCCCTCACCCATCGGCAGCTGAGCCAGGCCTTCGCCGAGCGTTGCGTGCGCAAGACCTACCTGGCCCGGGTGCAGGGGGTGCCGCCGGGCCGCGGCGGGGTGATCGATCAGCCGCTGGCCCGCATCGCCACCCGCCCGCCCCGCTACGGGGTGGTGCCGGTGGCGGCTGGCGGCAAGCCGGCGCTGACCCGCTGGCGGCGGCTCCAACGGGGCGCCGGCGATGCCTGGAGCCTGCTGCTGCTGCAACCGCACACCGGCCGCTCCCATCAGCTGCGGGTGCACCTGGCGGCCCTGGGCCATCCGATCCTCGGCGATCCGCTTTATGGGCCGCAGCAGGCCAGCCCGGGCGGGAGCTGTGCGATTGGTGAACGCACCGCCGGCGGCTCCTGGCCCGGCCTGCAGCTCCATGCCGCCGGTCTGCGGCTGCACCATCCCCACAGCGGCCTGCCCCTGCGCCTGCGCAGCCCGGAGCTGGCGGGCTGGCTTGGCTAGCCTGGCCAGGGCTGAGGAGGTGAGGTGATGCAGGTGAACATGCTGGAGGCCAAGACGCAGCTCTCCCGTCTGGTGAAGGCCGCTCTCGCCGGTGAGGAAGTGATCATCGCCAGCGATGGCCAACCTCAGGTGCGCTTGGTGCCTTGCACAGTGCCGGTTGGTCTTCGCGGTTTCGGGGCAATGGCTTCGGCCTGCTCTGATCCGGCTGTGCGGGCTTCGCTGGATGCGGCCTTCAGTGACGCGGTGGATGCCGAGGTGGCCCAACTGCTGGGTTGCTGATGCGGCTGCTGCTCGATACCCAGATCCTGATCTGGTGGTTCTTCGGCGACCCGCGACTGCGCGCTGACACCCAGGCGTTGATGGCCTCGCATCCCTGTCTGTTGTCGGTGGCCAGCATCTGGGAGGTGGCCATCAAGCACCGGCTCGGCAAGCTGCCGATCGATCCCCTCACCTTCCGTGATCAGGCGGTGGCTGCGGGCGTGCAGGTGCTGGCGATCACCGAGGCCCATGCGATCGCCACGACAGAACTGCCGGGGGTTCATCAGGATCCCTTTGACCGCTTGCTGATTGCGCAGGCCCGTCTGGAAGGGTTGATGGCGGTATCCGCCGATCTGCACTGGCGCCGCTACGAGCTGCTGCTGCATCAGGCCTGAGGTCGTCACTGCCGCGCCGGCCTGCCGCACCGGCCCCTCGCGTCTGGCTCAGCGGATCAAGCAACCCGGACGGCGCCGCTGGTGGCAGACACTGGGGCGATCTGTGCCCCGCTCCGCATGGCCTCCCCCTCGTCTCCCCGCGTCAGCGGCCGACCGGCGGAATCCTGGGGGTCGTCGCTGGGGTTTGTGCTGGCGGCTGCCGGCAGCGCCGTGGGCCTCGGCAATCTCTGGGGCTTCGCTTACCGCGCCTCCCAGGGCGGCGGCCTGGCCTTCGTGCTGCTCTACGTGCTGATCGTGCTGGTGGTGTGTCTGCCGGTGCTGGTGGCGGAGATGGTGCTGGGCCGCAGCACCGGCCATGCGCCGCTGATCGCGCCGGTCACGGCCGGCGGCCGGCGCTGGGCGCCGCTGGGCTGGCTGTATGTGCTGGTGTCGGCGGGGATCCTGGCCTACTACGCCGTGCTGATGGGCTGGACCGGCCGCAGCCTGCTGCACGCCCTCACTGCGCCCCTGCCGGCCGACATGGCCGCCGCGGAAGCCTTCTTCACCGCCATCAGCAGTGGCGGCGATGCGGTGCTCGGCCACCTGATCAGCCTGCTGCTCACGGGCCTGGTGGTGGCGGCTGGCGTGCGCGGCGGCATCGAGCGGCTGACGCGCTGGGGCATGCCGCTGCTGTTTCTGCTGCTGCTGGGCCTGGCGCTCTGGGCGGCCTTCCTGCCCGGCGCCACCCAGGGCTACAGCACCTTCCTTCTGCGCTGGGAGGCCAGCAAGCTGCTGGATCTCACCACGATCCGCAACGCCTTCACCCAGGCCTTCTTCTCGATCGGCACCGGCATCGGCGCGATCCTGGCCTATGCCGCCTACCTGGATCGGCGCAGCGGCATTCCCGGCGAGGCGGCGGCGGTGGTGGGGATGGACACGGCGGTGGGGCTGATGGCCGGCTGCGTGACCTTCCCGGTGGTGGCCAGTTTCGGGTTGGCGGATCTGGTGAGTGAGAGCACCGTGGGCACGCTCTTCATCGCCCTGCCCACGGGGCTGGCCTCCCTGGGGCTGGCGGGCCGCGTGGTGGCGGTGCTGTTCTTCGCCCTGGCCTACATCGCGGCCATCACCTCCTCGGTGTCGCTGCTGGAGGTGCCGGTCAGCTCGCTGATGCAGCAGCTGGGCCTGGGGCGCCGCCGCGCCGTGTGGCTGAGCGTGGCCGTGATCGCCGTGATCGGCCTGCCGGCGGCCCTGCAGCTGACGGTGCTGGAGCAGATGGATGCGCTCTTCGGTGGGGTGCTGCTGATCGCCGGCGGCCTGGCCTTGGCGGTGCTGATGGCCTGGCGTGCCCCCGACCGCCTGAGGGCCGATCTGCGCGGCAGTGGCAGCGCCCCGGCGCTGGTGCTGGCCCTGCAGCGCGCCCTGCGCTGGGTGTCGGTGCCGGTGGTCAGCCTGGGACTTGCCGTGTCGGTGCTGGATCTGATCCGGCGCTGGTGGGGGTGAGGCCGGCCCGCCAGCGCGGTTGTGGGGCGGCCATGGCGGCATTCTGGGCGGCAGTGCCTTCAGGGCTATAGCCCCGCCGCCATCCCATGAGCTTTCTGCAGCGCTGGAACTTCATCGCCCGCGCCCGCCTGGAGCGGCAGCTCTGGGATGCCTTCGAGCGCGGCGAGGATCTGGAGGCGCGGGTGGCCGCGGCGCCCGAGGGCTTTGAGCGGGAGGTGCTGCAGGCGGCCCTGGAGCGCATCCGCCGCCTGGAGACGCTGATGCAGAACCAGACCCCTCGCCCCAGCAGCGATCGCCCGGACGCTGACGATCGGGGCTGAGGATCACGGCGGAGGACCACGACTGAGGATCGTGAGGGAGGGGATCGTGAGGGAGGGGATCGTGACGATCGAGATCCTGATTTAGGTGCGGAAGCGCTGAGGCGATCAGGCCTCAGCGGGATCGCCCAGCTCGTTGACTGTGGTGTTCTGGGGCATGAGCAGCTGCTGCAGCTGGCGTTGCAGGGCGTCCACTTCGGCGAGTTGTTGCCGGGCCCCTGCCAGCTGCTGCTGGCTCTGCTGCAGTGCCAGCTGGCAGCCCTCCAGCTCCTCCTCCAGGGCCTGGCAGCGCTGCTGCAACCCATCGCGTTCCTGCCGCAGGCTCTGCAGGGCGCTGAGCTGTTCGCTGGCGGCGCTGATGCTCTGGCGCAGGGCAGCCACCGGGTCGTCGGTCAGCAGCTCCCCAACGGCTGTCGCCACCTCAGCTGGGCTGGCAGCGCTGGCTGAGGGGGCCACCTCCTCGGAGGACGCCGCCATTGCTTGATCCGCTGCATCCGGTGTACCCGGCTCGCCAGCCGCCCCGCCATCCCCGTTGCTCGCTGCATCGCCACTGCTCTCCGCATCAAGCACCTGCACCAGCACCGGTGCCACGCCGCCCGGCCCGCCATCGAGGCCGGTGAGGCGATCGGGGCCCTGCGGGGCTATGGGCTGACGGGAGATCGGGGGCTCGCGCATGGCAGCACGGGGCGGAAAAAGGCGGCGCTTGCCGCGATGCCTTCAGGATGCAGCAGATCAGAGCCGCCGCCAATCGGTGACGCCGCCGGGTTTGTCGATCAGCTCGATGCCGCGGGCCTTGAGGCTGTCGCGGATGCGGTCGGCGCTGGCGAAGTCGCGGTTGGCCTTGGCGGCCTGACGCTCGGCGATCTGTGCTGCGATCTCGGCATTGAACGCATCCTCCTCCGGGCTCGCTTCCGCCCCGGTGGCCGGCTCGGGAGCCGCTTCCGGTTTGAGGCCGAGCACGGCCGCCAGCTCCTGCAGCAGCTGCCCCTGGGCGATCAGCTCGGGTGCGACGGCCTCAGTGGCGGCCTCGGCATCGCCCCGTTCCAATCGATGGGCCAGGGCCCGCAGCGGCCGCGCCAGCTCGAACAGCACCGCCAGGGCGGCGGAGGTGTTGAGGTCGTCGTCCATGGCGGCCGCAAAGCGCTGGCGGGCCGCCGCCAGCTCGGACGTCAGGGTGGAGGGATCGCTGGCCGGGCGAGCCGGGGTCACGGCCCCCGCCTGGTCGTCCGGGGTTTCGCCGAAGCCGTGCTGCCCGGCCAGCTGCAGGGCGGCGTTCAGGCCCTTCCAGCCGCTGGCGGCGGCCTCCAGGGCTTCCGCGGTGAAATCGAGCGGTTTGCGGTAATGGGCCTGCAGGGTGAACAGCCGCAGCGTCATCGGCGAGATGCCGGAATCCAGCAGGGCGCGGATGGTGGTGAAGTTGCCGAGCGATTTCGACATCTTCTGGCCGCCCACATTCACCATGCCGTTGTGCAGCCAGTAGCGGGCCAACTCCTTGCCGGTGGCCGCCTCCGACTGGGCGATCTCGTTTTCATGGTGCGGGAACACCAGATCGGCGCCGCCGAGGTGGATGTCGATCGTGTCGCCCAGCTCCTCGCGCACCATCGCTGAGCATTCGATGTGCCAGCCGGGGCGGCCCTGGCCCCAGGGGGAAGGGAAGCTGGGCTCACCCGGTTTGGCGCCCTTCCAGAGGGCGAAATCAAAGGGATGCTGTTTGCGCGCTTCTTCCTCGGAGGCCACACGGCCGGAAGCGTTGTCCTGTTGCTGCTCGAGATCTCGGCCGCTGAGCTTGCCGTAGCCGGCGTGTTTCATCACCGCGAAGTACACATCGCCATCGGCGGAATAGGCGGCTCCTTTGGCCTCCAGTTCGCTGATCAGCGTGCGGATCGCCTCCAGGCTGCGGGTGGCGCGCGGCATGCGATCAGCCGGCAGGATGTTGAGCCGCGCCATGTCGGCCACGAAGGCCTCGATGGTGCGCTCGCTCACCGCCTCCATCGAGTTGCCTTCCTCGGCGGCGCGGTTGAGGATCTTGTCGTCGATATCGGTGTAGTTCTGCACGAACGTCACCTGCTGGCCGCTCCAGATCAGGTGGCGGCGCAGCACATCCCAGGCGATGTAGCTGCGGGCGTGGCCCAGGTGGCAGAGGTCGTAGACCGTGACCCCGCAGCAGTAGATGCTCACCTGGCCGGGCACCAGCGGCTGGAAGGTTTCGACGCGGCGGCTGAGGGTGTTGGTGAGGCGCAGGGTCACGGGCGGACGAACGGGTGGAACGGGCGCTGGCGGGCGACCGCCGGATGGCTGGATCGTGCCATAGGCCTCGATCAGAGCGGTGGTGGCAGGGTGGGCCCTGATCCCCTCGGTCCGCCAGGGCTGCTGCCCTTGCTGCGGCTTTCGCGGCTGAAGCGGCCCATCACATAGCCCACCGCTGCACCGAGCAGAAAGCCCTGCAGCTGCCAGATCTGGCGGCGGTAGCGCCACGGGATGCTGCCCAGCTGGATGCCCACCAGCACGGCGATCACCAGGGCGCCGGCGCTTAAGGATAATCGCATGACACCCAGTGACTTTCGCTCTGTTGTTGGTGAGCGTGTTGAGTTGAGGGGTGAGTCTAAGGCGTTTTGCATCGTTACTCGTCTATCAAGTTCTCCCACTGCGTCAACCACAGTCGGCGCCAGGTGCCGCGTGGATCATGACGTAGTCGACGATGGCTGAGATACCAGAGGCGATTGAGTTGAAAGCTTATTCTGTTTTGCGCAGCAATCTTGGGATCACTTTTGATGGTTGCGCTATGGGTTGGATTGGCTGCCCTCATTGTGACATGAGCAAAAGATCCATCGATTTGCTCAACACAGGGATCTGCGCGAATGCGATCGCGATAGTCGAGGTCTTCGCAGTATGCAGGATGAAATCCCGGGTCAAATAGGCCGATTCTGTCCCATGCAAGAGCTGTGATTAAAAACGCAGAGAAGTTATTGGGGGATGGGAGTAACGGAAGAAACTGTGGGCGACTGGTATTGAGATGATTAATTGCGTTCCTGAGTGTGCCGGCGGTAAAAACGACATCGTGATTGGCGATCAACGCGAATGAGGCCTCCGGAAAGCTTGAAAGAATTAGATTCCAGCTAGCTGCAACGCCAAGATTTGAGAATGGCTTGGCAATTCTTATGTGTCGAATCAACGGGTGACCTAGTTGTCTTAGGGCATTGAGTCTTTCCGTTGTTATTGTTCCGCTAGGGCGCAGGGAATGGTCAATATTGCTGTTGTCAACAATGGCAAGAGTGTCAATCGGATAGTCGATGCTCTCTAGTAGGCGCTCAAGCAAATTGTAGCCATTTAGAATGGGGATTCCTAGTAGTGGAAGTGCCTCTCTGGTGTTTTCGGGTGGTGGTGTTGCTTCGAGAATCTGCCAGAATCGCTCAACTAGAAAGTGATCGCCTGTTCGTTCTGTGACATCAGCTAGGCAGCGCCATAGTCCGGGATGGCGAAGTTGTTGGCGGTTGGGGCTTTGAGGGAGGCTGTCGCTCCATTCTTTGAGCCACCGATAGGCAAGCGCTCTGCATTCTTGCAAATCTCCATTATTTAACGATGCTTGTATTCTTTGCTCAAAATCGAGGCCAGTCATCTCAATTATTGTTGGTAGTAGATGGTTGAAGTAGCAATAAAAAAGACCGGCATTGCCGGTCTTAAGGGAAGCCTGGTTTAAGGATTGATGCGCTTATTCTGGGGATCAGAAGTCAAACGCATTTCCGTTGCTGTCGATCCACTCCTTGGTGTTGGGATCGTAAGAGTATTGCGAGCTTCCGATAATAAGAGTGTCATTGGCGTCGGCGCCGACAATCTTGAGTCCATTAATATTGGCGTTGGGGTCAATCTCGATTCGATCAGCTTGTCCGTCGGAGCCAAGCTTAATGGTGACATCCCTGATATTACCGCCAAAGATGAGGACATCTTCGCCTTTGCCCAAGTCAACTTCAATGTTGCGGACATTCCCTTTGAAGTTGGCGGTGTCGTCGCCAGCGCCTAGCCTGAAAGAGGAATCTTCGGCGACAAATCTCTCCGATCCCTTGGCGACAAATGTGTCGTCGCCTTTGCCTGTGCTGTAGTCAGATTCTTTAATGATCTCGTCGGATTTAACTTTGTCGTCGCCTTGCCGGGTTCTGACGTCTGATGACTTGGATTTTCCTGTGATGATCAGCGTGTCCCCGTATTCGGTTCCGACAACGCTTGAATCCTTTAAAACTCTTCCTTTATCGCTTGAGAAGGTTGCTTGAACGCCTTCTTGGTTAGTGCTAACAAGCGTTATTGACTGCTCTTCAATTGTTCCTCCTCCTTCTGCTGAGACGGAGTATGAGCCGTCGGTGTTGGGAGTGACAACAAGCTCGCTAAAGTCGCCGCCAGACGTGGGAAAGGTGAGATCGCTCACTGGCATAAGTGTTGCTGCTTAGACCCAAGCTACACCACCCTGCGCTCGAGTGCCACGGAATTTCAAGATTTACCCATGCCTATACAGAATTTGCATGCCTGGCTTGTACCGCATGAAGTCGCCGATCGCCATCAAGGCTGCGGTCGACGCGGCTGTAGAAGCCGAGCGGGCGGCGACGGCTGCTGGTGGTGCGCTCGACTGGCTGGTGGTGGCGGAGCTCTACGCCCGTGCAGAACGGCTGCTGCCGAATGAGCACAGGCTGGCCGCCAACCGCGGCAACGCTCTCTGGGTGGCCGACCAGCCTCAGGCTGCCTTGGCTGCCTACCGGCGGGCAGTGCAGCTGGCGCCTGCTGATCCGGTGGTGTATCGCGGCCTGGGCAATGTGCACACCGATCGCCAGGCCTTTGAGGCGGCGGATCGCGCCTATGCGCGCAGCATGGCGCTCGAGCCGGCCGCACTCACCGCCTGGAACCACAGCCAGTTGCTGATCGGCCTGGAGCGCTATGCCGAGGGCTATGCCCTGGCGGAGCAGCGCTGGGGGCTGCCGGTGGCAATCCCTTGGCGGGATCCCGCCAGTGCCTGGCGCGGTGAGCCGGAAGGCTGGCGTAGCCCCTTGCTGATCTGGAGTGAGCAGGGGCTTGGTGACATTCTCCAGCATCTGCGCTGGCTGGGCCCGCTGGTGCAGCGGCGTGGCCCGCAGGCGCCGCCGGTGCTACTGGAGGTGCCGGCCAGCTTGGTGACGTTGCTGCAGCAGGGGTTGGCGCATCTGCAGCCTCAGCCCATTGTTCGTGCCAAGCCGCCACAGGGCCCGGAGCCCTGGCAGGGGACCCATCTTTCCTTGCTCAGCCTGCCGCTGTTGCTGGGGGGAGCGCCGCTGCCGCCTCGGGCCAGCTGGTTGCAGGCATCCGCCTGGCCTGCCCGGGCGTTCACTAGCGAGCCGCCCCGGCGGGTGGGGCTGGTGTGGGCGGCGGGCCGCAAGCTGGATCATCCGGTCACGGCTCGGGAATATCGGCGCCGCAGCCTGGATCCGGCAGCCCTCGGGGCCTTGATCACGGGGCTGGCGGAGCGGGGGGTGGCTGTGGAACTGCTGCAGTTCGGCGCTGATCGGGAACAGGCCGATCCCTGGCTGGATCGGGTGGCCGGCGTGTTGCCCTCAGATGCCGACTTCGCCGCTACGGCGGCAGTTGTGGCGGCGCTGGATCTGGTGATCACGGTGGATACGGCGATGGCTCATCTGGTGGGGGCGATGGGCCATCCCGGCTGGGTGCTGCTGCCCTTCAGCGCCGCGCCACGCTGGTTGCGGCAGCGCTGCGACACCCCCTGGTATCCCAGCCTGCGGCTGTTCCGTCAGCCGCGGGGGGGCGACTGGCCTGCGGTGGTGCAGCAGGTGCTGCAAGCTCTGGATGCCATGAGCTGAAGACAGCGGTTTCTTCCACTACCATCCCGGCAATCCGAGTGTATTTGGATGTCTCTCTGGAGCCGGCTGTTCGGTCGATCGATCGCCCCCAGTCCGGCCTCGCAGGCCCCCGCACCGTTGGGAGCGGATCCCCGCGACACGCTGGTGCAGGAACCGCGCATGGCCGGGAGCGAATTTGCGGCAACACCGCAGGTGACGCCGTGGTCGGCGACGCGGTTGACGGCGATCTTCCAGGCCTATCAGGCCAACCCCAGCTACGGCTCGCTGGCGGAGGCGCGCATGGCGCGCCAGTGCCTCTCCCAGTTCTGGCTGGTGGCGCCGGTGGATCAGCTGGAGGTGCTCTACACCTCGCCGATCGGTGCCTGCTATCGCACGCTGCTGGCCGGGCCGCTGCCGCGGGAGGAGCTGACGCTGGAGGAGCGCAGCTGGAAGGACGCGCTGGCCCAGCGGTTGATGAGTTCCTTCGAGCGGCCGGAAACCACCAACGTGCTGTTGGCGGCGATGCCCTATTTCGCCCCGGGCAAGATGCGGGTGGCTGATCCGTTGCGGCAGCTGCCGGAGTGGTTGCAGGAGGATTACGCCCGGCTGTTTGATCCCGAGCTGCTGCAGCGGCTGTGGCGGCCGGCCGGGCTGCTGAGCCCCGCCGGCCAGCGGTATGGCCAGGCGCCCAGCCTGGGGATGGGCATGGGCCGAGGCCCCGATCTCACCGGCGAGAGCAGCGGCATGGGGATGACGGCTGGCGCCTCGCCGGCGATGGCAGCACGGGTGCAGCAGCAGCCGGCGGCACCGCCGCCGCGCTTTGCCGTGCGGCCGAGCCTGCCGCGGCTGTCGCGGCAGCGTGGCGCTGAAGCCCTGGCGCTGGTACAGAGCCCGGAGTATCTGAACCGGATGAACGGCCTGATCAATCTCTACGTGATCGACCCGGAGGATGTGGAGGTGCGGATGCAGCTGGTGGAGCTGCGGCGCCTGCTGGGGCAGATCTGGCTGGATGCGCAGCCAGCGCAGCTGGAGGAGCTCTACGGCAGCAGCAGCTTCGGGCGGTTGTATCGCGATCTGCTGGCCAGCGGCTTCCCGCGGGCGAGCCTGAGCCAGGAAGACCGCCTGCTGCGCAACCAGCTGGCGCGGCTGGTGGCGGACATGAGTCAGCCGGGCGGCATCAATGCGCTGATGGCGGCCTTGCCCTTCTATCCGCCCGGCAAGATCGCCTTCGGCGGCGGTGAGCAGCACATGCCGGGGTGGCTGGTGAATGAGATCGCCACGATCTACGGCGAACCGGAAACGGCAGTGGTGGGCGCCTGATCGGCGTCTCAGTGGTGGAACTCTCCGGCGGAACTCAGTGGTGGAACTCCTTCCAGGTGAGCCACCAGGCCAACCCGCCGACTGCGGGTAGCAGCAGCGCCGGCAGCAGGGCCATCAGGCTGAGGCTGGCGGCGCCGAGCCACCAGGGCAGCAGGCAGAGCAGGGCGTAGAGCCCCAGCAGGCCGCTGATCCGCACCGGCTTGCGGCGGCTCCACTCCTGCAGGCGGCGCCGGCGGCTGCGCTGCAGCAGGCGCTGGCGCTGGTCGGCCGGTACGTTGGCCCACCAGCTGTGACTGCGGGGATCGCCGCCGGGGTTGGCCATCAGCGCAGCCGCTCGAGGTTGCGGCGCTGATCCTCCAGGAAGCTGGTGAGGAGGCTGATGAAGCGGCGTTCGCGCAGCTTGATGTCGGCGGTGAGGGTCATGCCGGCCTGCAGCGGTGCCTTGCGGCGGCGCAGATCCACGTCCTGGCGCTCAAGCCGCAGGATGGCGGGGTAGTAGAGGCCATCGGCATCCCGGCCGAGCACCCGGCTCTGCTCTTCGGCGGTGAGGGCATCAGAGCCCACACGCTCCACCTGGGCGGGGATGTAGCCGAAATCGCTGGCGTTGAAGGCATCAATCGAGAGATCGGCCTTGAGGCCGGGCCGCACGAAGCCCACGGCCTGGTTGGGCAGGTAGACGCGTGCCTGCAGGGCATCCTGCGGCACCACCTTGAGCAGGGGCTTGGTGCCGGTGCTGGCGCTGGTGCCGGTGCCCTGGGCCACCACACTTCCCGGGCTCACCTCGATGTCGAACACGGTGCCGTCGGTGGGTGCGGTGAGCTGGCCGTATTGAATCTGCTGGCGGGCGAGGCGGATCTCGCGATCCAGCTCGGAGATCTCGCGCAAGTTTTCCTCCACCTTGCGGCGCAGTTCCACGTTGGTGACGGCGCCGGTGTTGATCAGGGTGGATTCGAGGCGGGCGATCTCGCGCTGCTCCTCGGCGATGGCGCTCTCCGTTTCCTGCACCTTCTGACGGGCATCGAGCAGCTGCAGCTCGCTGGCGGCCCCTTGAGCCACCAGGCCGGCGAAGCGGTTGGCGATGTTGCGGTAGGTGCTGAGGGTGGCGCCGAGGCCGGCGAGGCGCGCTTCGGCCTTGGCCAGCTCCTGGCGGGCGGCTTCGCGGCGGCTGGCGAGCTCTTCGGCCTGGCTGGCCAGCTGCTGGCGCTGGTTGGGGGTGAGGCCGGCGGTGGCCGCGGGGTCGCCGAGGGTGGCGGCGGCGATGCGGTTCTCGTTGAGCAGCCGCTCGCGGATGCTCTCGGCGGCGGCCAGCTTGCTGCGGGGTTCACGCAGATCGAAGCGCACCAGGGGATCGCCCTTGCGCACCTGCTGGCCCTCCTGCACCAGCACCGCTTCCACCACGCCCGGCACTGGCGCATCGATGCGCTTGGTGCTGTTGCCGGGCTCGAGCTTGCCCTGCACGGCAATCGTTTCGGCCAGGGGCGCCGTGACGGCCCACACGCCCACGGCGGCCACGGTGCCCACGGCCGTCCACATCAGCACCGACGAGCTGCGGCGGCGGGGGCTGAGCAGCACCGTCTGGTTGAACGACCAGGGCTTGGCCAGGGCGCGGGGGGCGTCAGCGAGCTGGGAGCGGAAGGGCTGCACCAGCTCGCCGCCAGCGCCGCTGTTCGGCCCATTGCCGGTGTCGCCGAAGACGCTTCCCCCATCACCGCTGTTGAGGGCTGTGCTGGCGGCATCGCCGCCGAAGACGCTGGCTGCGCCCGCCTGAGGGGTGGAGTCTGACAGGGGATCGCCCACCAGATCCACCCGCACCGATTGCACGGGTTGCATGGGATCCACCAGCGGGTTGTAACCGGCGGACTCCCGAGAGAAGGGGGAGCTGGTGTTGCGGCCACCGCCGAAGGTGCGAGGGCCACCGAAGCCGAGGGGCCGGCGGCGGGCGGGGGCGCGCAGCCAGTCGAGGCAGCGCTCGTAGAGATTCACCAGCCCGCTTGCGCGCCGTTGCATCAGCTCATGCCTCCTTCCTGGTTCTGACTGCGATAAAGGGCGTAATACCAACCCTGCTGTTCCATCAGCTGGGCATGGCTGCCCATCTCCATCACGGCGCCCTGATCCATCAGCACGATGGCGTCAGCTGGGCGCACGGTGGAGAGCCGGTGGGTGATGAAGAACACCGTGCGGCCGCGGAAGGCTTCGAACAGGTTGATGCAAACCTGGCGCTCGGTGCTGGCATCCAGGGCGCTGGTGGCTTCATCGAGGATGAGCATACGCGGATTCTGGAGAACAGCACGGGCCAGGGCTAAGCGTTGACGCTGACCCCCGGACAATCCAGCACCCCGTTCTCCGACGCTGGAGTTGTAGCCCTGGGGCAGCTCCATGATGAAGTCGTGGGCGCAGGCGATGCGGGCGGCGCGGATCATCTCCTCAGCGCTGGCATCGGGTTTGACCATCAGCAGGTTGTCGCGGATGGTGCCGTCGAACAGCACCGAATCCTGGGGCACCACACCGATCTGGCGACGCAGGGAGTAGAGCTCCACCTTGTTGATGTCGAGCCCATCGATCAGCACCGATCCCTTGAGCGGGCGATAGAAGCGGGGCAGCTGCTTGAGCAGGGTGGATTTGCCGCTGCCGGAGCCGCCCACCAGGCCCACAAAGGCGCCGGCGGGGATCTCCAGGTTCACCCCTTGCAGGATCAGCGGGCCATCCTCGCGGAAGCGGAAACTCACATCGCGGAACTGCACATGGCCCTGCAGGGGCGGCATCGGGATGTTCTGGGCTTCGGCGAGGGTCTGCTCGGTGGGGCGATCGACCACGTCGGCCACCATCTTCAACATCTCGGTGGTGAACTGGAATTGTTGCCAAGTGCTCACCAGCTTGACCATCGGTCCGGTGAGTTGGCCTGCCAGGATGCGGAAGGCGAAGAACTCGCCCATGTTGATCTTGTTCTCAATGATCAACCAGATGCCCACCCCCGTAACCAGCACCATGTTGAGGTTGCCGAGGAACTCGGAGAGGTTCTTGACGGTTTCCTGGGTGATCTTGAGCTTGAAATCCTCGCCGATGAAGCGGGCGTAGCGATTCTGGAATTCCCAGCGCGTTTTCAGCTCGGCGTTCTGGGATTTGATCGTCTGGATGCCGGTGATCGCTTCGTTGAGGTGGCTGTAGGTGCGCACCGATTCGCCGATCGAGCGGCGGATCTGCTCGCGCACTATGGGGTTGCTCACCAAGGCCAGGATCAGCAGTAGCGGTACGGTGCTGAGGGTCACCAGGGTGAGCAGCGGGCTGATCAGCAGCAGCACCGCCAGGAAGATGAAGCTGAACAGGAAGTCGATCACGGTGGTGATCGATTGGCCCACCAGGAATTCGCGCAGGCGATCGAGTTGGTTGATGTAGAACATCACCTGGCCCACCGGGCGGCTGTCGAAGAAGCCCTGGGGCAGGCGCACCAGCTGATCGAGCACCGTGCTCTTGGTGGCCTGGTCGATGCGGTTGGCTGTTTCCGTGAAGATGAAGCTGCGCAGGGTCTTGAGCACCCCCTCCACCACCGAGGCCAGCAGGATCACGGCGCTGATGCTGAGCAGGGCGCCGATGCTGCGGCTGGCCACCACCTGCTGGATCAGCACGAGGATGCCGATGGCTGGCACGAGCTTGAGCACGTTGGCCACCAGAGAGGCCACCGCCACCTCGATCAGCTCGCGGCGGTGCTGGCTGAGGTAAGGGCCATACCAGGCCCAGCTGAAGCGTTGCTCCTTGGCATCGCTCTTGCGCTCCAGCAGCAGCAACTCCACCTGATCGCCTTCGTGGGTGATCAACTCGGTGCAGGGCACCTGCAGGGTGCCCATCTCGGCTTCGAGCACGCGGGCGGTGCCATCGGCGTCGATGCCGTCGATCAGGCCGAAGCGGCCGTTCTGCTCCACCACCGCCGGCACCGGCACCCGCGGCAGCCGATCGAGGGGCACGCGGCTGAGCAGCACCTTGAGGCCGAGGCCATCGAGGATCTGGCCGATGTTGACCAGGTTGAGCCGGCTCTGGCGCTGCAGCACCGCATCGATCTGGTTGAGCACCGCATCGCGGTTGAGCGGCAGGCCGAAGTAGTCGGCCAGGGCACTGCAAAGGGCCAGGGGGATCTGGCGCGGGCCGCTGGCGGGTTGCAGCTGCAGCTCGGCTTGTTCGCCGGGGCGGCGCGGGGCCGGCGGTTCCGGGGAGGGGCTGTATTCGTCGTCGGCGAGCACCTCCGGGGCCACCGGCGGCGGCTCGCTGGTGCGCGCGGGGTCGGGCTGGGGGTTGCCGGCCGCACCAT
>CBFHOT010000002.1:0-74063 GCA_965657465.1 Cyanobacteriota bacterium
GGCCGGGCGGATCGCCACCGCCAGCGCCAACCTGGAGCGGGTGTACGGCGCGGGCCTGACGGCGGCGGAGCGGCAGCAGCTGGCAGCAGCCTCGCTGGAGAGCTTCTTCCTGGCCTGCCTGGAATCGATCATCGCCCCGGTGGAGGAGGCGCGGATCACGGTGGAGGGCGAAGGGCTGGAGGCTCTGCTCAACCGCCCCGCCGGCCAGGCGGTGATCATCGGCTCGCTGCACCTCGGCTGCTGGGATCTCGGCCTGCGCTGGCTGAGCCACCGGCTGAGCGATCTGGCGGTGATCTACCGGCCGGCCCACAACCCCCAGGCCGATGCGCTGCTGCAGGCAGCCCGCCGCGACAACAGCCGCTGCCACTGGATCTCCCAGTTCGACCCGCGCGACGCCCTGAGCTGGCTGCGGCGCGGCGGCAGCCTGGTGGTGATGACCGACCTCTACGGGCGGCAGCAGCCGCTGCTGGTGGATGTGCTGGGCCTGAAGACGCGCTTCGCCGCCGGGCCGGTGGCGCTGTCGCAGAAAACCGGCGCACCGCTGTTTCCGGTGGCCCATGTGCGCGAAGCCGATGGTCGCTTCCGATTGATCTGCGGGGCACCGCTGCAGCCCGGCAGCGGACCGGACGCGGCCAAACGCCAGGCCGAGGCGCTCTGCCGCTGGCAGGAGCCGTGGATCCAGGCCTACGCCGGGCAGTACTACTGGATCAACCGGCGCTGGCGGCCCGGCGATGGCAGCGGCCGCCGTCTGCGCCAGCTGCCGCCCCCGACCCAAGCCGCCGCCCACCGCCCCTGAGGCCACGAGAGGCGCCATCCTGCAGGGCACCCAGCTCCCCGCCCATGGCCAGCGGCAACGCCCACGACAGCGCCACCCGCTGGCTGGCGCTGCCCTTCGGGCTGCTGTGGTGGCCCTGGCTGGGGCTGAGCGGAGCGCTCACCGCCAGCGCCGCCTTTCTGCTGGGGGGTCTGTGGCTGTCGCCGGATCTCGATACCCGCTCCAATCCCACCCGCCGCTGGGGACCGCTGCGGCTGCTGTGGTGGCCCTACCGGCGCCTGCTGCCACACCGCTCGCCCCTCTCCCACGGACCGCTGCTGGGCAGCATCGGCCGGCTGCTGTATCTGGCGGCCCTGGTGGTCGGGCTCTGCTGGCTGGCGCAGCCCCTGGGGGCACCAGAGCCCCGGCAACTGCTGACGCAGCTGGAGCAGCTCTGGCGGCAGCAGCAACCGCTGGTGCTGGCCGGCCTGGCCGGCGTGGAAGCCAGCGCCTGGCTGCATCTGCTGCAGGACTACGCGCCCTGGCCCAGCAGGACGGCACGGCGCTGAACGACAACCCTGACGCAGAGGCGGCGTAGGCAGAACCGGGCAGCGCCGCGACCATGGGGCGTTGTCCACCGCCGCACCATGCAGGCCGCCTCCACCGCCCACCGCGGCCCCCGCTGGTTCGTGGCCGGCGACCTCGATGGCCTGCTGGGTCTGGGGCTCGACAACCTGATCCAGATCCTGCTGATCCTGGGGCTCTGCCGCGGCGTGCTCGGCTATCCCGACAGCCTGCTGCTGGGCACGATCCTGCCGGCCACCGGCATCAGCCTGCTGATCGGCAACGTGGCCTACGCGATCCAGGCCCACCGGCTGGCGCGGGCCGAAGGCCGCGATGACCGCACGGCCCTGCCCTACGGCATCAACACGGTGAGCCTGTTCGCCTACGTGTTCATGGTGATGCTGCCGGTGAAGCTGGGGGCCATGGGGGCCGGACTGCCGGAGGCCACGGCGGTGCGGCTGTCGTGGCAGGCGGGGATGGTGGCCTGCCTGGGGTCGGGCCTGATCGAAGCCAGCGGCGCCTTCTGCGTCCAGGTGCTGCGGCGCTGGCTGCCGCGGGCCGCCCTGCTCTCCACCCTGGCCGGCATTGCCCTGGGCTACATCGCCCTGGGCTTCCTGCTGCGCACCTATGCCCAGCCGGTGGTGGGGCTGACGGTGCTGGCGATGATCCTCGCCACCTACTACGGCCGGCTGCGGTTGCCGATCCCTGGCGGCCTGCTGGCGGTGCTGGTGGGCATCGCGCTGGCCTGGGGCACGGGGCTGCTGCAGCTGGAGCCCAGCCGCTGGGCGGAGCAGGTGGCACAGGTGGGCGTCCGGCCGCCCCATCTGGAACTGGGGGCGCTGTGGCAGGCCCGCGGCCAGCTGCTGCCCTGGCTGGGCGTGATCGTGCCGATGGGCCTGTTCAACCTGCTGGGCTCCCTGCAGAACCTGGAAAGCGCCGAGGCGGCCGGCGATCGCTATCCAGTGCGCAGCTCACTGCTGATCAACGGCCTCGGCACCCTGGCCGCCTCTGGCCTGGGGGGCTGCTTCCCCACCACGCTCTACATCGGCCATCCCGCCTGGAAGGCGATGGGCGCACGCATCGGCTACTCCTGGCTCAATGGGCTGGTGATGAGCGGCGCCTGCCTGCTGGGGCTGTTTGGCGTGATCAGCCAGCTGGTGCCGATCGAGGCCGGCATGGCGATCGTGCTCTACATCGGCCTGGTGATCGCCGCCCAGGCCTTCCAGGCAACACCCAGGTCCCACGCGCCAGCGGTGGCGCTGGGGCTGCTGCCGGGCCTGGCCGGCTGGGGCGCGCTGCTGCTCAAGGCCGGGCTGCGCGCCGGTGGGGCCGGCACGGCAACCCGCCCCTTCTCGGAGGCGCTGCTGCTGCCGCTGCAGCAGGCGGACGTGTGGGCGGCCGGCGCCTTCGCCCTGGAGCAGGGCCAGATCATCACGGCCATGCTGCTGGCGGCGAGGGTCGTGTATGTGATCGAGCGGCGCTTTCTGGCGGCCGGCCTCTGCGCGGCGGTGGCCTCGGCCTGCAGCTGGATCGGCGTGATTCACGCCTGGCGGTTCACCAGCAGCGACACGGTGCTGGCGCTGGGCTGGGGGGTGGGGCGCTCCTGGGCCCTGGGCTATCTGCTGATGGCGGTGGTGTTTGTGCTGGCGGCGGCCGGTCGCGGCCCGAACGATGAGAGGGTGGCCTGAGCCCGCCTTGCCGCCATGGCCCCCCGGCCCACGGATGCCGACCGCTCCGCCGCTGACGACCATCCCGCCGCCACCTTGCCGGCCAGCGGCGAGCACGCGGATCCGACTGCAGCGACGGCAGCCCTGCACAAGCTGATCGCCGTGGTGGCGCAGCTGCGCGATCCCCAGAGCGGCTGCCCCTGGGATCTGGAGCAGACCCACGCCTCGCTGGTGCCCTACGTGCTGGAGGAGGCCCATGAGGTGGCGGATGCCATCCGCCATGGCGACGACCGCCACCTGGCCGAGGAGCTGGGCGATCTGCTGCTGCAGGTGGTGCTGCACGCCCAGATCGCCAGCGAGGCGGGGCGGTTCGATCTGGCCCAGATCGCCAGCGGCATCAGCGCCAAGCTGATCCGCCGCCATCCCCATGTGTTCGGCGATGCGGAGACCAGCGACAGCGCCGCGGTGAAGGCCAGCTGGGAGGCGATCAAGGACGCGGAGCGGGCCGCCCAGGCGGCGGCGGCCAGCGGCCCAGGCGGCGAAGGCAGCGCCGCCAGCCAACCCTCCGTCAGCCCGCTCAGCGATCGCCTGGCCGGCAAGGTGCGCGGCCAGCCCGCCCTGGCCGGCGCGATGACGATCTCCAAGAAGGCCGCCGCGGCCGGCTTCGAGTGGGACGACATGGCCGGCGTGTGGGAGAAGGTGCACGAGGAGCTCGATGAGCTCAAGGAGGCGGTGGCCAGCGGCAACACAGCGCACGCGCAGGAGGAGCTGGGCGATGTGCTGTTCACCCTGGTGAACGTGGCCCGCTGGTGCGGCATCGACCCGGAAGCCGGCCTGGCCGGCACCAACCGCCGCTTCCTCGATCGCTTCTCCCGCGTGGAAGCGGCCCTGGGCGGCGACCTGCAGGGCCGCAGCATCCGCGAACTGGAGGGTCTGTGGCAGCAGGCCAAGGCCGAGATCCGCGCTCAGAGCACTGGCGCAGCGGAAACCTGAACGGACACACCAACAGCAGAGAACCGTCCCCATGGCAGCCAGGAGACACGCGCCCTGGAACGGCTCACCCAGGCGACTCAGTCGTCTGGCAACTGAGACCGGCTCTGCCGCTGCTGCTTCACGGCGCTGCGCTGCTTCTTGGCCGCCAGGCGCCGCTGCACCGAACCGCGGGTGGGCTTGGTGGCCCGCCGCGGCGGCGGTGGCGGCTTGATCGCCTCCTGCAGCAGCTCCACCAGGCGCCGCTGGGCGGCCACGCGGTTCTGCCACTGGCTGCGGTGCTCACTGGCGGCGATCACCACACAGCCCTCCACCAGGCGGCCCTCCAGCCGCCGCAGCGCCCGCGCCCGCAATGGCGGCGGCAGCGAGGGGGTCGCCGCCAGATCGAACAGCAGCTCCACCCGCGAATCGGTGGTATTGACGTTCTGGCCGCCGGGGCCGGAGGAGCGCGAGAAGCGCCAGCGCAGCTCCGCCACGGGAATCACCAGCGCCGGGGTCAGCCGCAGATCGGCGTTGGAGCGTTCAGCCACGGTCGCCGCCAGCCGGCATCCAAGCCTGTCACGGGGGGCACACCGGCGATGCGCAAATCTGGAGAGACACCCTCCACGTCCCCCGGCCCGCCAGCATGAGCGAGAGCAGCACCGCGCCCGCCACCACCCCGGGCGAACCCGTCTCCAGCCCCGGTTGGGTGGATGAGATCTTCGATGGCGTGCGCTACGGCCTGGCCGGGCGGGTGATCGCCGAGCAGCAATCGCCCTTCCAGCGGGTCACGATCATCGAGAGCGAGCGCTACGGCAAGGGCCTGCTGCTCGATGGCTGCTGGATGACGGCCGAGCGCCAAGAGCGGCAGTACCACGAATCGCTCGTGCACCCGGCCCTCTGCAGCGCCGCCTCCATCGAACGGGTGCTGGTGATCGGCGGCGGCGATGGCGGCACCGCCCGCGAGTGCCTGCGCCACGCCGGCGTGCAGCACCTCGACATGGTCGAGATCGACGGCCTGGTGGTGGAGTGGAGCCAGCAGCACCTGCCCGCGATCGGCGGCGGTTGCTGGAGCGATCCCCGCTTCCACCTCACCGTGGGCGATGGCATCGCCTGGGCCGCCAACGCCGCCGATGCCAGCTACGACGTGGTGATCGTCGACGGCTCCGATCCCGCCGGCCCGGCGGAAGGCCTGTTCAACCGCGCCTTCTTCGAGCAGTGCCGGCGCATCCTCAAACCCGGCGGTGTGTTCGCCACCCAGAGCGAATCGCCGGAAGCCTTCCGCCAGGTGCACATCGACACGGTGAAGGTGATCCGCGAGGTGTTCGGTCACGCCGATCCGATGTACGGCTGGGTGCCGATGTATCCGAGCGGCTGGTGGAGCTGGACCTTCGCCGCCATCGACGGCCGTCGGTATCTGCAGCCGGATCCCGCCCGCGCCGCGGCCGTGGCCTGTGGCTGTGAGATCTGGAGCCCCCGCTGGCAGCGCGGCGCCTTCGATGCCGTGCCCGCGGCGATCGAGCGCGCCCTCAACGCCTGAAACCCACCGCAACCCCGCAGCCACCAACGCAGCTCCCCACACCACCGCCTCCCGCCATGCCCGACCTCTCCTGCTTCGACACCGACGGCGCCATCTACATGGCCAGCCAACGCGATCCCGCCGGCTGCCGGGTGGGCCTGTTCGGCGTGCCCTACGACGGCACCACCTCCTTCCGCCCCGGCACGCGCTTCGGACCGGCGGCGATCCGCGAGGTGAGCAGCGGCCTGGAGAGCTACTGCCCGGAGCTGGATCTCGACCTGGAGGATCTGGCCTTCGCCGACCTCGGCGCCGTCGACATCCCCTTCGGCAACCCCGAGCCGGTGGTGGCGGCGGTGCGCCAGGCCACCGAGGCGGTGCTCGATCTGGGGCTGCGGCCGCTGATGCTCGGCGGTGAGCACTCGATCAGCTCCGGTGCGGTGGCCGCCGTGGCCGCACGGCATCCCGAGCTGGTGCTGGTGCAGCTCGATGCCCACGCCGACCTGCGCCATGAATGGCTCGGCGCCCACCACAGCCACGCCTGCGCGATGCGCCGCTGCCTGGAGGTGCTGCCCAGCCAGCAGCTGCTGCAGATGGCGATCCGCAGCGGCACCCGCGAGGAGTTCAGCGAACTGCGCCAGACCGGCCGGCTGGTGGCGATCGAGCGGATGGCCGAGGCGTTGCAGCCCCTGCGCGGACGGCCGCTCTACCTCACCGTCGACCTCGACTGGTTCGATCCGGCGGTGATGCCCGGCACCGGCACCCCCGAGCCGGGGGGCTTCCACTGGCCCCAGTTCGCCGCCCTGGTGGCCGAGCTGCGCCACCACAACCTGGTGGCGGCGGATGTGGTGGAGCTGGCCCCCCAGCTCGACCCCAGCGGCGTCAGCAGCGTGCTGGCCGCCAAGGTGGTGCGCAGCCTGCTGCTGCTGCTGGGGCGCTGAAGGCCGGCGGCAGCGGCACCAGCAGGCTCAGTAGCAGCAGGTGCCGCTGGTGCGCTGCTCCCGCAGGCGCTCGTGCTGCTGGCCGATCAGCAGCAGCGCCAGGGTGGGGTGGTTGTGCAGCAGGTTGAGGAAGCGCAGCCGATCCAGCCGCAGCACCTCCACCGGCGTGCGGGCGATGGCGGTGTTGCGGTAGAGGCCCTCACCCCAGAGGATGTCCTGGTAGCTGAACAGCTCACCGGGGCGGTAGCAGAGCTTCTCGCCATCGAGGCCGAGCACCTCGACAATGCCGCGACGGACGCCGTAGATCGAATCGGCTGGCCGGCCCCGCTCAAAGACGCGAGCGCCGGTCGGCAGCGTCAACAACTCCGCATCAACCTGAGCGGCCATCAGATCGATGGGCGTGGTGAGAGATGGAGTCGCGACCAATGCAGTCACCTCCCGAGGTGATGACCCTCCATTACAGCGGCACGATGCTCCGAGCGGGGTCACTTGCCATACATTGCCGCCCGCCAGCCATCAATCTTTGTCATTCCTTTCGAATTCGCCCCCTGCGCGTCCATCCGGGTCAGAGCCGTGGCGGCAGGGTCACATCCAGGCTCAGCTGGCGATGGGGACAGCTGGGGGCGGCGGCGCTCAGCGGGCCCTGCAGACCGGCGGCCGGGCTGACGGGCAGCCGCGGCGGCCGAGGCGTCCAGTGATGGCACCAGAGTTCGGACGCAAGCTCGGGATGGATCGGCAGCTGGCGCAGGCCACACCAACCCGCCGTCACACCCCGGGGCGCGGTGCAGTGCTGACAGGCACGGCAGCTGGGATGACGGACCATGGCACGACAACCGGTGCCTCACGCTAGGCAGGGGCAGCGGCCCGGTAGCGCTCGACACCAAACCTTCCGGATCTCTGCAGATCCACGGCGCCACGCCCGCGGCTGCATAGCCTCCTGTTGGCTGCCCTTCCCTGCCCGTGGCTCTGCGTCGCACGTCCCTGTTCGAAGCCGCCCGCGCCGCCGGAGGCCGCATGGTGCCCTTCGCCGGCTGGGAGATGGCCGTGCAGTTCGCCGGCCTGGTGGCGGAGCACCGGGCGGTGCGCGAGGGCTGCGGCGTGTTCGACATCTCCCACATGGGAGTGCTGCTGCTGCGCGGCGACGGCGTCAAGGACGCCCTGCAGGGGCTGGTGCCGAGCGACCTGTTCCGCATCGGCCCCGGCGAGGCCTGCTACACGGTGCTGCTCAACGAGCAGGGCGGCATCCGCGACGACCTGATCGTCTACGACCGAGGCCGGCGGGACGGCTGCGATGAGCTGCTGCTGGTGATCAACGCCGCCTGCGCCGACGCCGACACCGCCTGGATCCGCAGCCAGCTGGAGCCAGCCGGCATCCGCATCAGCGATCGCAAGGGCGACGGCGTGCTGCTGGCGCTGCAGGGCCCCGAGGCGGCGGCACGGCTGGCGGCCCTCAGCGGCAGCGATCTCAGCGGTCTGCCCCGCTTCGGCCACCGCGAGCTGCTGCTGGAGGGCGCGACCGCCTTCGTGGGCCGCACCGGCTACACCGGCGAGGACGGCTTCGAGCTGCTGCTGCCGGCCGAGGCGGGACTAGCCCTGTGGCAGCGGCTACTGGCGGAGGGCGTGGCCCCCTGCGGGCTGGGGGCCCGCGACACCCTGCGCCTGGAAGCCGCCATGCACCTCTATGGCAGCGACATGGACGCAACCACCACCCCCCTGGAGGCGGGGCTGGGCTGGCTGGTGCACCTGGAGATGCCCAAGCCGTTCATCGGCCGGGAGGTGCTGGAGCGCCAGAGCGCCGCAGGGGTGGCCAGGCGCCTGGTGGGTCTGAAGCTGCAGGGGCGGGCCATCGCCCGCCATGGCTACCCGGTGCTGCACGACGGCGCAGCGGTGGGAGAGGTGACCAGCGGCAGCTGGTCGCCCACCCTGGAAGAGCCGATCGCCCTGGCCTACGTGCCGGCGGAGCTGGCCAAGCTGGGCACGAGCCTGGAGGTGGAGATCCGCGGGCGGCGGGAGCCGGCGACGGTGGTGAAGCGGCCGTTTTATCGGCGCTGACGCAGCAACAGCCCGGCGCTGACGGGGCCTCACCCCGGCACCGAGGCCCCAGCCGGGTGGGACAATCGCCAACTGCCCTACTCCTCCTCCAGCATGCGCAGCCACGGATGCGGCGACCTGCGCCCCGACGCCACCGGCCAGGCCGTGCAGCTGTGCGGCTGGGTGGACCGCAGCCGTGACCACGGCGGCGTGATCTTCATCGACCTGCGCGACCGCAGCGGCACCGTGCAGATCACGGTGGACCCCGACAACGGCGCCGCGATGTTCGCCGTGGCGGAGCACCTGCGCAATGAAACGGTGATCCAGGTGGAGGGCACGGTGCGCGAGCGCCCGGCCGATGCCATCAACGACAAGCTGGCCACCGGCCGGATCGAGGTGCTGGCGAGCGCCATCACGGTGCTCAACAGCATCAAGGGCAACCTGCCCTTCGCCGTGTCGGTGCACGACGAGGAGAACACCCGCGAGGAGCTGCGGCTGCGCCACCGCTACCTCGACCTGCGCCGCGAGCGCATGAACGGCAACCTGCGCCTGCGGGCGCAGACCATCCAGGCGGCGCGCCGCTTCCTCGAAGACCAGGGCTTCATCGAGGTGGAGACGCCGGTGCTGACCCGCTCCACCCCCGAAGGCGCCCGCGACTATCTGGTGCCCTCCCGCGTCTGCGGCGGTGAGTGGTTCGCGCTGCCGCAATCACCCCAGCTGTTCAAGCAGCTGCTGATGGTGGGCGGCATCGAGCGCTACTACCAGGTGGCCCGCTGCTTCCGCGACGAGGACCTCAGGGCCGATCGCCAGCCGGAATTCACCCAGCTGGACATGGAGATGAGCTTCATGGATCAGGAGCAGATCCTGGAGCTCAACGAAGCACTGATCGCCACGATCTGGAAAACCGTGAAGGGCGTGGAACTGCCGCGCCCCTTCCCGCGCCTCACCTGGCATGACGCCATGGAGCGCTACGGCACCGACCGGCCCGACACCCGCTACGGCATGGAGCTCACCAACGTGAGCGACCTGGTGGCCGACATGGGCTTCAAGGTGTTCAGCGGTGCCGTGGCTGCCGGCGGTTCGGTGAAGTGCATCGCGGTGCCCGGCGGCAATGACGCCGTGAGCAACGTGCGCATCAAGCCCGGCGGGGATGTGTTCAGCGAAGCCCAGAAAGCGGGCGCTGGCGGTCTGGCCTTCATCCGCGTGCGCGAGGGCGGTGAGATCGACACGATCGGTGCCATCAAGGACAACCTCAGCGAGGAGAAGAAGGCGGAACTGCTGGCGCGCACCAGCGCTGAGCCCGGCACCCTGATCCTGTTCGGCGCCGGCGACACCGCCACCGTGAACAAGGCCCTCGATCGGGTGCGCCAGTACCTGGCCCGCGAGCTGGGCATGGTGAAGCCCGACAGCGAGAACGACAGCTGGAACTTCCTGTGGGTGGTGGATTTCCCGATGTTCGAGTTCAACGCCGACGAGAACCGGCTCGAGGCGCTGCACCACCCCTTCTGCGCCCCCAACAGCGCAGACCTCGGCAACGACCCCGCCGCCTGGGCCGACACACTGCCCACCGCCCGCGCCCAGGCCTATGACCTGGTGCTCAACGGCCTGGAGCTGGGCGGCGGCTCGCTGCGCATCCACGATTCGGCCCTGCAGCGCCAGGTGCTGCAGACCATCGGCCTGCCGCTTGAGGAAGCCAACCAGCAGTTCGGCTTCCTGATGGACGCGCTCGACATGGGTGCCCCGCCGCACGGCGGTCTGGCCTTCGGTGTGGACCGGATGGTGATGCTGCTGGCCGGTGAGGAATCGATCCGCGACACGATCGCCTTCCCCAAGACCCAGCAGGCCCGCTGCCTGATGACCGGCGCCCCCGGCGGCGTGGCCGCCAAGCAGCTGGAGGAGCTGCACGTGGCGAGCACCTGGGTGGAGGAAGAGGCCGCCGGCTGATCGCTGCGGCAGCACCGCGCGAAAAGCGAAGGCAATCCCTAGAAAGCGGCCGCCCGGCGGCCGCGATGGCAAGGGTGTGGGCTGAGCACCGGGCTGCCATGCCGCGTCAAGCCACCACGACCGACCCGGTGCGCCTGTATCTGCAGGACATCGGCCGGGTGCACCTGCTCAGCCAGGAGGAGGAGGTCACGCTGGCCCGGCTGGTGCAGGAGCGCGAGCGATTGCTGCGGCTGCAACACCCCGCCAGCGAAAGCAGCGGCGACTGGGAGGCGATGGCGGCCTGGGCGGAGCGGGCCGGGCTGAGCCTCAACGGCCTGCGCCAGGCCCTGCACCGGGGCAAGCGGGCTCGGGAGCGGATGATCCAGGCCAACCTGCGCCTGGTGGTGGCGGTGGCCAAGAAGTATCAGCACCACGGCCTGGAGCTGCTCGATCTGGTGCAGGAGGGCAGCCTGGGGCTGGAGCGTGCGGTGGAGCGCTTTGATCCCAGCCGCGGCTTCCGCTTCAGCACCTACGCCTACTGGTGGATCCGCCAGGGCATCACCCGCGCCATCGCCACCCAGAGCCGCACGATCCGCCTGCCGGTGCATGTGGCCGAGAAGCTGAGCCGCCTGAAGCGCGCCCAGCGGGAGCTGAGCATGCGGCTGGGGCGCGTGCCGGGGGTCCACGACCTGGCGTGCGAACTGCAGATCAGCGAGCAGGCGGTGCGCGAAACGCTGCTGCAGGTGCCGCGGCCGGTGTCGCTGGAGTGCCGGGTGGGGCGCGCCCAGGACACCGAACTGGGGGATCTGCTGGAGGACGAGCACGCCACGCCGGAGCAGGAACTGACGCGGGAACATCTGCGCGAAGACCTGACGGCCCTGCTGCAGGGGCTCAACCAGCGCGAAGCCCGGGTGATCCGCCAGCGCTTCGGCCTCGACGACGACACGCCGCGCACGCTCACCGAGATCGGCGAGCAGATGCAGCTCTCCCGGGAGCGGGTGCGGCAGATCGAGTCGCGGGCGCTGCTCAAGCTGCGCCAGCCCCAGAACCGCTGCCGGGTGCGCGACTACCTGGGCAGCCTCGATGAGCGCTGAGCCCAGAGGCTCAACAGAAGTTCAACGGAGCGGTGACACCAGCCACCCTCCCCGGCTAAAACGAAGTCACTCCGCATAAGACCCATGGCCGCCGCCAAGCCCGCCTCGATCAGCGCCCCGCCGATCGACATCGGCATCCCCGCCGAGCAGCGGCAGCAGATCGCTGACGGCCTCGGCCGCGTGCTGGCCGACAGCACCGTGCTCTACGCCAAGACCCACGGCTTCCATTGGAACGTGACCGGGCCGATGTTCAACACGCTGCACCTGATGTTCATGGAGCAGTACACCGAGCTCTGGACGGCCCTCGATGAAATCGCCGAGCGCATCCGCGCCCTCGGCCATGTGGCCCCCTTCGGCGGCCAGACCTACAGCAGCCTCTCCTCGATCCCCGAAACCGAGGGCGTGCCCACGGCCCTGGCCATGGTGCGCGAACTGGTGGAGGGCCACGAAGCGGTGGCGCGCACGATCCGCCAGGTGTTCGCCCTGGCCGACGCCGCCAGCGATCAACCCACCGCCGACCTGCTCACCCAGCGGCTGCAGATCCACGAGAAGACCGCCTGGATGCTGCGCAGCCTGCTGGAGGCCTGAGGCCGGTCGGCGGTGGCCCCAGGGGTCGATCGGTAAATTGAAGAGTCAGCCGGAGCACCATGCCCACCCCCTCCACCCAACGAACCGCCAAGTTCGTGTTCGTGACGGGCGGAGTGGTGTCGAGCATCGGCAAGGGGATCGTGGCCGCCAGCCTGGGCCGGCTGCTCAAGAGCCGGGGCTACAGCGTCTCGATCCTCAAGCTCGATCCCTATCTGAACGTGGACCCGGGCACGATGAGCCCGTTCCAGCACGGCGAGGTGTTCGTCACCGAGGACGGCGCCGAAACCGATCTCGACCTGGGCCACTACGAGCGCTTCACCGACACGGCGATGTCGCGCCTGAACAGCGTGACCACCGGCTCGATCTACCAGTCGGTGATCAACAAGGAGCGCCGGGGCGACTACAACGGCGGCACCGTGCAGGTGATCCCCCACATCACCGGTGAGATCCGCGAGCGCATCCACCGGGTGGCGGCCAACTCCGGCGCCGATGTGGTGATCGGCGAGATCGGCGGCACCGTGGGCGACATCGAATCGCTGCCGTTCCTCGAGGCGATCCGCGAATTCCGCGGCGATGTGGGCCGGCGCGATCTCGCCTATGTGCACGTGACGCTGCTGCCCTACATCGGCACCTCCGGCGAACTGAAGACCAAGCCCACCCAGCACTCGGTGAAGGAGCTGCGCTCGATCGGCATCCAGCCGGACGTGCTGGTGTGCCGCAGCGACCGGGAGATCGGCGCTGAGCTCAAGGGCAAGATCGGCGGCTTCTGCGGCGTGCGGCCCGAGGCCGTGATCCAGGCCCTGGATGCCGACAGCATCTACGCCGTGCCGCTAGCGCTCGAGAGCGAAGGCCTGTGCCGGCAGGTGCTCGACACCCTCGATCTGGCGGATCACGCCAGCGACATGTCGCGCTGGGCCGAGCTGGTGACCAAGTTGCGCAACCCCGGGCCGGCCGTGAAGGTGGCGCTGGTGGGCAAGTACGTGCAGCTCAACGATGCCTACCTCTCGGTGGTGGAGGCCCTGCGCCACGCCTGCCTGGAGCAGGACGCCTCTCTGGATCTGCACTGGGTGTGCGCCGAGCAGATCGAGCAGCAGGGAGCTGCGGCTCTGCTGGGCGGCATGGATGCGGTGGTGGTGCCCGGGGGCTTCGGCAACCGTGGCGTCGACGGCAAGGTGGCGGCGATCCGCTGGGCGCGGGAACAGCAGGTGCCGTTCCTCGGCCTCTGCCTAGGGATGCAATGCGCCGTGATCGAGTGGGCGCGCAACCAGGCAGGCCTGACGGGTGCCACCAGCGCCGAACTCGATCCCGACACGCCCCATCCGGTGATTCACCTGCTGCCGGAACAGCAGGATGTGGTGGATCTGGGCGGCACGATGCGCCTTGGGGTCTACCCCTGCCGCCTGGCCCCGGGCAGCCTGGCCCACCGGCTCTATGGCGAGGAGGTGGTCTACGAGCGCCACCGCCATCGCTACGAATTCAACAACGCCTACCGCCAGCCCTTCCTGGCCGCCGGCTACACCATCAGCGGCAGCTCACCGGATGGGCGCCTGGTGGAACTGGTGGAGCTGCAGAACCACCCGTTCTTCGCGGCCTGCCAGTACCACCCGGAATTCCTGTCGCGGCCCGGCAAGCCCCATCCCCTGTTCCGCGGCCTGATCGAAGCCGCCCAACGGCGCCTGCCCCAGGCCGCTGACAGCCAAGCCGCAACCGCCAGCGCCAGCGCCAGCGCCAGCGCCAGCAGCCTGGCCTGAGGAGGCTGCTGACGAGGAAGCCCCCGCAACACCCCGAGCGAGCCACCTGACTGCTCGATCCTGCGGCAGCACCACAAGGGGAGGAGAGCAGCAGTCGCCGCCGGGAAGGGCGGCGGCGAACTGGCACGGGCGATGGCAGAGCCCGACTGGCGACCGCTGGGGGCTGGGACCTGCGGCAGAACGAACCTGCGGCAGGCCCGGGATCAGAGGCGCTTGAGCGAGTCGGCCTTGTCCTTGAACTCACCCAGCAGCAGCTGCAGGTAGGTGACCTTGCGCAGCTTGATGTTGGCGGTGAGCGACATCCCCACCTGCAGCGGCAGCAGCTGGCCCGACTTCAGCCGGAACTGCTGCGAATCCAGGGCGATCGTGGCCGGAAAGCGATAGGTGGTCTTGCGCTCGTCGGGAGGCAACGCATCAGAGCCGATCGCCTCCAATCGCCCCTGCAGCACACCGAAATCGGAGGCTGGGAACGAATCAATGCTGATCTCCGCCGGCTTACCCACCTCCACAAAACCGATATCGCTGCTCTCGATCTCCACCTTGGCTTCGAGATCCTTGAAGGGCACGATCTTCATCACCGGCTCACTCCCCTGGGCCACAAAGCCCGGCCCCGTGGGCTTGAGATCAAACACCACACCATCCACCGGCGAGCGCACATCCTGATAACGGATGTTGACGCTCAACTCGGTGAGCTTGCTGCGCAAATCGGAGAGCTCACCGTTGATCTGAGCAACCGCCTGCTGCAGGATCGCCGTCTGGCGCTTGCGATCCACCTGCACCTTCGCGATCTCGCCCTCCACCTCGCGCACCTTGTTGCGCTGCTCGAGATACTGCAGCTCAGCGGCAGCCCCCGACTTCTGCAGCTGCTCCAGCCGCTCGAGGATCTGACGCTCCAGCTGCAGATTGCGCTGCAGCACCTGCTGCTCAGTGTCGTTGAGGTTGAGATAGCGCTGCAGCTCCAGCTGCTTGAGATCCAGCTGCTCGCGCTTCGACTGGATCGATTCCTCGATCGACTTACGGCGATCAAGGGTGGCCTCGTTATCGAGGCGCAGCAGCACCTGGCCCTTGCTGACGTGCTGACCCTCCTTGACCAGCATCTTGTCCAGCACACCACCCACCGGCATCTGCACGGTCTTGACATCACCGATGGGCTGCAATTTGCCCGGTGCCATCACCACCTCATCGGTCTTGGCGAAGGCCAGCCAGGCGACACCGGCAGCGGTGGTCCCCACCAGCGCCCAGGTGATCGTGCGGGCAAGAAAGCGGGACTGCTGCAGCGCCATCTCGTCATGGCTGCTCTTGACCCGCCGTTCAATGGCGTTCTGGGTGGCCTTGACGAGGGACCCGGGTCGACGCATCAAAGCCATCACTCAGCCTCCTGCTGGCGGTAAAGGGCGTAATAACGGCCGCGGCGGGCCATCAGTTCATCGTGGCTACCCACTTCGGCAATAGCGCCTTCGTGGAGCATCACGATCAGATCGGCACGACGAATCGTGGAGAGCCGGTGGGTGATGAAGAAGACCGTGCAGTGATGCAGGCCATCGAGAAGGTTCTCGCAGACGCGCCGCTCCGTGTCGTAATCCAGGGCGCTGGTGGCCTCATCGAGCACCAGCAACTTGGGCCGTGACAGCAGCGTGCGCGCCAGCGCCAGGCGCTGGCGCTGACCGCCGGAGAGGCCGGCACCGCGCTCACCCACCGCGGCGCTGTAGCCACCGGGCAGATCCATGATGAAGTCATGGGCGCAGGCCATGCGGGCAGCCTCGATGATCGATTCGCTGGTGGCGTCCGGATCGGTGAGCGCAATGTTCTCGGCGATGCTGCCGGTGAACAGCAGTGGCTCCTGCGGCACGATGCCGATCTGGCGCCGCAGAGAGTAGAGCTCAACCTTATCGATGTCGTAGTGATCGATCAGGATCCGCCCGGAGCTGGGGGCATACAGGCGCGAGAGCAGCTTCATCAGCGTGCTCTTGCCGCTGCCGCTCTGACCGACAACGCCCACGAAGGTACCGGGGGCAATCGACAGATCGACATGCTTGAGCACCGGAGGGGTGGCCGGCGTGAAGCTGAAGCTCACATCCTGAAACACCACCTCACCGATGATCGGCGGCAGCGGAATCTTCTGCTTGTCGAGCTCATTGGATTCTTCGGGGGTGTCGACCACGTCGGCCAGACGCTCGAACGACACCTTCAGCTCCTGGATGTTCTGCCAGATCGAGGAGAGGCGCAGCAGCGGCTGGGTGACGTAGCCGGAGATGATGCGGAAGGCGATCAGCTGACCCAGGCTCATCTCACCCTTGAGCACCAGCGAAGCGCCCACCCAGAGCACCATCAGCTGCGAGAGCTTCTGCAGCACCTGGGAGGTCTCCACCAGGGCGGTTCCGGTGATCGTTTTCTCGAAACTGCGGGAGATGTAGCGGGTGTAGAGGTCCTGCCACTTCCAGCGGCTGATCATCTCCACGTTCTGAGCCTTCACCGTCTGGATACCGGTGAGCACCTCCACTAGGTGGCTCTGGGTGCGGGCGTTCTCCTGGGCCGCATCGCGGTACTGACGACGGAACAGGGGGGCGCCGAGGATCGTCAGACCCACCTGAATCGGCAGCACGCAGAGGGCAATCAGGGTCAGCAGCCAGCTGTAGAACACCATCACCACGATGTAGATCACCGAGAAGGCGGTATCGAGCAGGGTGGTGAGCGCCTGGCCGGTGAGGAACTCGCGGATCTTCTCCAGCTCCGCCACCCGGGTGCCGAGTTCACCCACCGGCCGGCGGTCGAAATAGGAGAGCGGCAGCCGCAGCAGGTGATCGATCACCTCCGCGCCGAGGCGCAGGTCGATGCGGTTGGTGGTTTCCGTGAACAGGAAGGTGCGCAGGGCGCCGATCACCCCCTCCATCAACGTGACCACCACCAGGGCCACACCCAGCACCTGCAGGGTGTCAAGGCTGCGCTGGCTGATCACCTTGTCGATGATCACCTGAATCAGCAGGGGGTTGGCCAGGCTGAACAGCTGCACCACAAAGGAGGCCACCAGCACCTGCAGCAGGATGCCGCGATAGCGCTGCAAGGCCGGCCAGAACCAGCTGAAACTGAAGCGCTGCTCCGGGGTGGTGTTGCTGCGCTCCAGCAGCAGCACCTCAATGCCATCGGGATAGGCCTCCTCGATCTGCGGCGGCGACAGCTCCACCCAGCCATCGCGGGGGGAGGCGAGCACCAGGCCGCGGGCATCGGCGGCCCGCACGACAGCGAAGCCGTCTTTCCAGGGGATCATCGCCGGCACCTGCAGGCGCTGCCCCTGGCTTGCCGGCACCCGCACACCGCTGACGTGCAGGCCCATCATCGCGCCGATCTGCCCGCACAGCTGAAGATCAGGGGTCTGGCCGCGACGCAGCACGTCCCGCAGGATCTTCTCGATCGAATCCCGGCGGAAGGGCAGCCGCAGCTGCGCCGCCAGCATCTGGAAGCAGGCCAGGGTCTCCTCGAGGGGACCGGTGCCGCGCAGCAAACGCAGTTCGGGGCGATCCCGCTGACCAAGATCCAGGCCGCTGGCCAGGGGCACCAGCGCCTTCTCGGCGCCATCCGCCTCTGAACCGGCGGCATCCGGCGCCGCATCGGCGGGGGCCTCCAGCGCCAGCAGCGCCTGCAGCGGCTCGGCGGGCAGGGCAATCAAGCGGGGCGGCAATGGCGGCCGGGCCTCGGGCACACCCTCGGCCGGATCAAGCTCGGCGCCGAGCAGGTGGTCGCGCAGGTTCTGGCTGGCGGCAAACAGCACCTCGCGGTCGCTGCAGGTGGCCAGGCCCTCCCGATTGGGGGGCACCAGCCGGGCGGCGGGAGCCAACTCCTGCCACAGCTGCAGCAGTGAGCGCCCGGAGCGGGCGCGACGCTCCATCAACACGCTCAGCAGGGCCAGCAGCTCGGCGCTGAACACCTGCTCAGCGCACCAGCGGGCGAAGGCTCCCTCCTCCGCCAACAGGGACAGGACCAGGTTGTCGGGCAGGGCCAGCACCTCCACATCGCTGGCGGCCGCCACCTCTTCGCAGGGTGCAGCCCGCAGCAGCGAGGCCAGACCCACCAGAGCGCCGGCCCCCAGCTTCTCGGCGGTTCGCGGAGCGCCGCCATCGCGCACCAGCAGGCGGGCGGTGCCGGAGAGCAGCAGCAGCACCTCGCTGGGGATCAGCGTGTCGTGGCAGAGGGGCTGACCGAGCCGGTAGAGACGGCGCTGACCGAGGCGGAGCAACCGTTCCCGGGCTCGCTCACTCAGCTGATCAAAGACCGGAAACTCAGGCAGAACCTGGCGATCGGTTGGGGACATCGGACCGTTCTGACTGGACTCAGGAGTGAACCGGGGCGGGGAGAGGCGGCAGCTGGAGCAGGCGCCGGTCGACCTCCTCCTCCAGCCATTCCTCCAGCAACCGCTGCTTCATGGCGTCGGCGGCTTCAGGACCGTAGGTGGCCGGCATCACGGTTTCCACACGAACCAACAGCCACCAGTTCTCGATCTGAAACGGCTCGAGCAGCACGCCGGGCTCGGCGGTGCGCAGCCGATCCACCAACTGGGGATGGCCCTGGCTGAGGGGCACCGGACCGACGATGCCGCGGGTGGAGCGCTCCGGCCCCTCGGCATGGAGCGCCGCCAGATCGGCGAAGTTGGCCTCGCCCTCCAGCACCTGCAGATAGAGCTCGCGGGCCAGGCCGCCATCGCCGGTGCGCAACAGGCTGTAGACCACCTGATCGAGACTCTGCTTGGAAGCGATGAAGCGGGATTCGGCCTTGGCGCCGAAGTGCTCATCGCAATACTTGGTCATCGCCACCGCGAAACCGCATTGGTAGGCGAAGTCCTCGGCCGTGAGGCGAAAGCGCTGGCAGTAGGCCGCCGCATCTTCGGCGTTCTCAATGCCGTGCTCCTCGAAGAAGCGGCTGCGTGATTGCAGCAACTCCTCCTTGGTGAGCGCCACCGAACGAGCCAGCTCCTCCAACAGCTGCTGACGCAGGTAGGGGCGCAGCAGGCCATAGCGCGCCAGACGATTGAGATCGGGGTTGAGATCGGGCCTGTGGTCTCGGTTGACGTCGGAAATGGGCTCGGAATTCTCCATTGAATTCAGTGTAGGCCTGCCATCCCAATGGCACCAGGTCAGCCTGCGCCGTCGCAGCACCCTCTGGCGGCATCGCCGGGCACCGGTCGGTGACCAGCCGGGCGTCCAACTGCACCATGGCGCAGCCTGCTCCGGGATGCCACGGCGGAACCCGGCTTTGTTATAAGCAGGTGGATGGCGGTCGATGCCACCGAGCCCCCTCCCTGCCCCACCAACCCGCAGCCCATGGCCACCGCGCTGCCGGAGCGTGCAGACCCGAAGCCGGCTCAGCCGGTGGCGGAGCCCGCAGCAGCGCTGCCGGTGGTGGAAACCTTCCACTCCTTGCAAGGGGAAGGACTGCACGCTGGTCGCAGCGCCTTCTTCATCCGCCTGGCGGGCTGCTCGGTGGGCTGCAGCTGGTGCGACACCAAGGCCTCCTGGCCCGCCGGCCAGCACCCCAGTCGTGCGCTGGAGATCCTGGTGCAGGAGGCGGCGGCCGCGGCCGCCAACGGCGCCGGCTTCGTGGTGATCACGGGCGGAGAACCGCTGCACCACGACCTGGGCCCCCTCTGCAGCGCCCTGGGGAAGCTGGGATTGCCCCTGCATCTGGAAACCAGCGGCGTCGATGTCCTCAGCGGTCGCTTCGACTGGATCACCCTCTCGCCCAAGGCCCATCGGCCGCCCCTGCCGGCCAACCTGCAGTGCTGCGATGAACTGAAGGTGGTGGTGCACGAGCCCGCCGACCTGGACTTCGCCGAGCGGATGGCCACCGCCGCGGCCGAGCGGCCGCAGGGCCCGCCGGCGGCGCTGCTGCTGCAGCCGGGCTGGGACAGCGCCGACGGCCAGGCGCTGGCGATCGAGCATGTGCGGCGGCACCCCCACTGGCGCCTGAGCCTGCAGAGCCACAAGCTGCTGGGCGTGCGCTGACGCGGCGGGCCGCTGCGCTCTGCCAGCCTGCTCTGATGGCCATCTCCCCCTCCAGCCCCACCGCCACTGCTGCCGCTGCTGCTGCCGGCCAGCCCACCGCCATCGCCCTGCTCTCGGGCGGGCTGGATTCGGCCACGGCGGCCGCCCTGGCCGTGGAGGCGGGCTACCGGGTGATCGCCCTCTCCTTCGACTACGGGCAGCGGCACCGGCGGGAACTGGAGGCGGCGGAGCGGGTGGCCGCAGCGCTGCAGCTGGCGGAGCACCACCGCATCGCCGTCAACCTGGCGGCCTGGGGCGGTTCGGCCCTCACCGACGCCACGCTGCAGGTGCCCACCGGCGGGGTGCAGGCGGACACGATCCCCAACACCTATGTGCCAGGACGCAACACGGTGTTCATCGCCCTGGGGCTGAGCCTGGCGGAGGCGCGTGGGGCCGAGCGGCTGGTGCTGGGCATCAACGCCGTGGACTACTCGGGCTATCCCGACTGCCGGCCGGACTACCTGGCGGCGATGCAGGCGGTGGCGGAGCTCGGCAGCAAGGCCGGCCGGGAGGGCCACGGCACGCAGCTGTGGGCGCCGCTGGTGAGCTGGAGCAAGACCCGCATCGTGCAGGAGGCCGTGCGGCTGCAGGTGCCGATCCTCGACACCTGGAGCTGCTACAGCGGCGGCGAGCAGCCCTGCGGCGTCTGCGACAGCTGCCGCATCCGCAATGCCGCCCGGGGGGAGGCAGGGGTTCCGGAGCTGGTGCAGCCATGAGCGCCCGGCAGCGCCACCCCCTGCCCTGGTGTCCGCTGCCGGCCCTGCTGCAGGCCCTGCCGCCAGGGCTGCTGGAGCAGGGACTGGTGTGGCTCGATGGCGATGGCTCCCCCCTGGGCCAGCGCAGCTACCTGGCGCTGGCACCGCTGGAGCAGCGGCTGTGTCGGGGCCTGCCGGGGGAGGCCGGCGCCAGCGATCCCTTCGCCGCCCTGGCGGAAATGGAAGCTGGCGGCGGCGACTGGCTGGGTTGGCTGAGCTATGAGGCCGGAGCCTGGCTGGAGCCGGCCGACCACTGGCAGCGGCCGGAGATGGCGACGCTCTGGGCCCTGCGGGCCGATCCACTGCTGATCGGCGACCACCGGCGGCAGGAGCTGTGGCTGGAGGGGCGCGACCCGCAGCGGCTGGCGGAACTGGTGGCGACGCTGGAGGCCGCCATCGCGGTGGCCGGCGACCAGGCAGCACAAGCGGGCGATGGCGCCAGCGACGGCGCACCGAACCTGGCCTTGGCGCACTGGCACTGGCACACCGACCCCAGGCGCTTCGCCGCCCAGGTGGAGGCCCTGCGCGAACGGATCGCCGGCGGCGATCTGTTCCAGGCCAACCTCACCGCCTGCTGCGAACAGGAGCTGAGCCAGGCCCCGGGGATCGGCACCCTGCTGGCCCTCTACGGCCGCCTGCGGCGGCACTGCCCGGCCCCCTTCGGCGGGCTGGCGATCGCCGGCGGAGCCGCCCGGGGGGAAGCGGTGCTGTCGGCATCGCCGGAACGCTTCCTGCAGGTGCAGGCCGGCGGCCTGGTGGAGACGCGACCGATCAAGGGCACAAGGCCGCGCCGGGCGGAGGCCAACGCCGATGCCGCCGCCGCCGCCGAGCTGATGACCAGCCCCAAGGACCGGGCCGAGAACGTGATGATCGTCGATCTGCTGCGCAACGACCTGGGGCGGGTGTGCCGGCCGGGAACGGTGCAGGTGCCGCAGCTGGTGGGACTGGAGAGCTACCGGCAGGTGCATCACCTCACCTCAGTGGTGCAGGGGCAGCTGCAGAGCGGGCTGGGCGCCGCAGCGCTGCTGCGGGCCTGCTGGCCGGGGGGCTCGATCACCGGCGCACCCAAGATCCGGGCCTGTCAGCGCCTCAACGAACTGGAGCCGGTGGCCCGCGGCCCCTACTGCGGGTCACTGTTCCGGCTGGAGGGCGGCGGCGGCTTCGACAGCAACATCCTGATCCGCTCCGTGTTCCTGAAGGAGCGGCGGCTGCGGGCCCACGGCGGCTGCGGCATCGTGGCCGACTCCCAGCCGGAGGCGGAGGCGGAGGAACTGGGCTGGAAGCTGCAGCCGCTGCTGGAGGCCCTGGCGGGCCCCGCAGGCGGCACCAGCCAGGAGGCGAGAGAACCGGCCGCAAGGCAGGCGGCGGGTGACGCGGGCCGATGAACGAAGCGAGCAGCAGCGGCATCGCCTGGCTGGGCGACGCCGGCGACGGCGGTGAACTCAGCACCGGCGAGTGGGGCACCGCGGCCACGCTGGCGGTTCCGCTCAACGACCGGGGGCTGCTGCTGGCCGATGGCCTGTTCGAAACGATCCTGGTGCAAGGGGGCCAGCCGCAGCTGCTGGCGGAGCATCTGCAGCGCTGGCGGCAGGGCTCAGCCCTGCTGGGGCTGGCGCCGCCTCCGCAGCAGGGGCAGCTGGAGCCGCTGATCGCGGCGGCGATCGCGCGCAGCGGCATCGGCAACGGTGCCATGCGGCTGAGCTGGAGCCGCGGCACAGCGCTGCAGGGCAGCGGGCGCGGCATCGACGTGCCCGAACGCAGCCGCCACCGCTGCTGGCTGCAGCTGCAGCCCCATCAGCTCAGCTTCACGCCGGTGCAGGTGCGCGTCAGCCCCACCGAGATCCGCAGCGCCAGCAGCCTGCTGAGCCGCTGCAAGAGCCTGGGCTACGGGGCCGCGATCCAGGCGAAGCGGCAGGCCCAGGCCAACGGTGCCGATGACGCCCTGCTGGCCAGCAGCGCCGGTGGGCTGTGCTGCGGCAGCACCGCCAACCTGCTGGTGCAGCGGGATGGCCTCTGGCTGACGCCGCCCGAGAGCAGCGGCTGTCTGCCGGGGGTGATGCGTGGCCGGGCGCTGGCGCTGGGGCTGGCGCGGGAGGCGAACGCCGGCGAACTCGATGCGGCGGCGGTGACCGGCAGCAGCGGAGCGCTGCTGCTCAACAGCCTTGGCTGCCGGCCGATCGCAAGCCTCGATGGCCGCGCCGTGGCCTGGCCAGCAGCCGCTGAGCCGGGGGCCACGCCACCGGCCACCCGTGCCGAGGAGCTGTTCGCACGGCTGCTGACCACCAACGCCTCCTGAGGCCCAGGCCGCACTGCCGGCGCAACGGCAACGACCACAACTCAGACGCTGAGGAAGCGATCGACCACGTCCTTGCTGAGCTCACTGGTGGGGCCGCTGGAGACCACCCCACCCTTCTGCATGGCGTAGTACCAGTCGGCCTGGCGCACGAAATGCAGGTGCTGCTCCACCAGCAGCACGCTGATGCCGGTGGTTTCGATGATGCGCCGCACCGCCCGCTCGATGTCGAGCACCACCGACGGCTGAATGCCCTCGGTGGGCTCATCGAGCAGCAGCAGCTTGGGCTTGCCCAGCAGGGCACGGGCGATCGCCAGCTGCTGCTGCTGGCCGCCGGAAAGGTCACCGCCCCGCCGCGCCAGAAACTTCTCCAGCACCGGGAACAGCTCGAAGACCAGCGGATCGATGTGGCGGTTGCGCGCCAGCCCCCCCGGCAACGCCTCCATACCCAGCAGCAGGTTTTCGCGCACCGTGAGCTGGGGGATGATCTCGCGGCCCTGGGGCACATAACCGATGCCGCTGCGGGCGCGGCCGTGGGGCGGCAGCGGCGACACCTCACGCCCCTCCAGCTGCACCTGGCCGCTGCGCTGACGCAGCAGGCCGATCACCGTCTTGAGCAGGGTGGTCTTGCCCACCCCGTTGCGGCCGATCAGACAGACCATCTGACCGGGCTGCACACTCAGATCCACATTGCGCAGGATGTGGCTCTCGCCGTAATAGACATTGAGCCCCTGCACATGCAAGGTTGCCGTCATAACAAATCGATCCGATGTGAACGCTGAACACGTGATGCACGAACCCGGCACAACCCTGCCGCGGCGCCGGCAGCAGGGCGTGACGAGCAGCAGGCTCGGTTAGTTGAACTCCCCCTCAGCCTCGGAGCCGAGATACACCTCGATCACCCGTGGATCGCTCTGCACCTGATCCATGGATCCCTCGCACAACACATGGCCCTCGTGCAGCACCGTCACCGGCGCCTGCAGATCGCGGATGAACTCCATGTCGTGCTCAATCACCAGCACGGTGTGATCACCGGCCAGCTGCTTGAGCAAGGCGGCGGTGCGCTCGGTCTCCTCATCGGTGAGGCCAGCAACCGGTTCATCCACCAGCAGCAGCTGCGGATCCTGGGCCACCAGCATGGCAATCTCCAGCCACTGCTTCTGGCCGTGGGAAAGCCCGCCGGCCAGCTGGTTGGCGTGGGGCTCCAGGCCCACCACCGCCAGCAGCTGCTGGACGCGGTCGCGGGCCGTGGCATCCAGCCGGCCGAACAGCAGATCGAGCGGCGAAGCGCGGCGGCTCACCGCCAACTCCAGGTTGCGACGCGGCGTGAGGTTCTGATAGACGCGCGGCGTCTGGAACTTGCGGCCGATCCCCAGCCGGGCGATGCGGTGTTCGGCCGTGCCCACCAGGGAGCGACCCTTGAACAGCACATCCCCCTTGGTGGGACGCACCTTGCCGGTGATCACATCGAGGAAGGTGGTCTTGCCGGCACCGTTGGGGCCGATCACCGCCCGCAGCTCGCCCGGGGCCAGCCGCAGGTTGAGGTCGTTGAGCGCCCAGAAGCCATCGAAGCTGACGCTGACGCCGCGCAGCTCGAGCAGGGGGGTGGCGGTGGCAGAGGCCGCCGGATGGGCCATGGGGACGGTCATTGCGCACCTCCTTCCAGTTCCGCTTTCTCGGCCTGAACGGCCGGATCGAGATCGAGGCCGGGATAGGTGGCCGCCAGGGGCGGCCAACCGACCATCGCCCGCAGCCGGCCGGGGCCGCCGCTGCGCCACCAACCCACCAGGCCATCGGGCAGAGCCGTGACCACCAGCAGGAACAGGCCGCCCTGGATGAACAGCCAGGTTTCCGGCAGAGCCTCACTCACCAGGCTCTTGGCGTAGTTGATCAGCACGGCGCCGAGCACCGCACCGATCAGGGTGCCGCGGCCGCCCACCGCCACCCAGATCACCATCTCGATCGAGAAGGGCACCGCCATGTATTGCGGCGAGACAATGCCCGACTGGACGGTGTAGAGCGCGCCGCTGATACCGGCCAGGGCACCGGCCACGGCGAACACCACGGTCTTGTAGGCGGTGGGGTTGTAGCCGGTGAAGCGCAGACGCGGTTCGTCGTCGCGGATGGCGATCAGGGCGTCGCCGAAGCGACCGCGGGTGAGCCAGCGGCAGAGCAGCCAGGCGGCGATCACCACCAGCACCGTCAGCCAGAAGAGGTTGCGCTGCATCGCATCACTGCCCACCAGCTGACCGAACAGCCGAGCGGTGTCGGTCTTGAGGCCGTTGGTGCCGTTGATCAACTTCTGCTGGCCGTTGAAGAAGTTGAAGAACACCAACAGCGACGCCTGGGTGAGGATCGAGAAATAGACCCCCTTGATGCGGTTGCGGAACACGAGATAGCCGAGCACGCCGGCCACCAGGGCCGGCAGGACCCAGATGGCCAGCAGGGTGAACAGCGGCGAATAGAAGGGCTGCCAGAAGAGCGGCAGCTGCTTGACCCCGTAGAGGCTGAAGAACTCCGGCAGGCGGCCGGGTTCCAGCGCCAGCAGCTGCAGGTGCATGCCGATGGCATAACCGCCCAGGGCAAAGAAGATGCCCTGACCGAGGCTGAGCAGGCCGGTGAAGCCCCAGATCAGATCGATGCCGAGGGCAGCGATGCCCAGGGCCAGAAAGCGACCGAGCAGGTTGAGGCGGAAGGGGGGCAGGAGCACCGGCAGCAGCACCGCCAGCAGCACCACCACCGCCCAGAGCAGCCAGCGCCGCAGGCGTGGCTCGGAAGACGACAACACAGAAGCACGCATCGATCAGGCCTCCACCAGACGCCCCTTCTGGGGGAACAGGCCCGCAGGACGGAACTGCAGGAACACCACGATCAGCGCGAACACCAGCACCTTGGCCATCGAGGTGGTGGCGAAGAAAGTCACCAGCTCATTGAGCGCGGCGGGCATCGCCGGCCAGAGCAGCAGCAGGGCACCGGAACCCACCACGTAGCTGAGTACACCGATGCCGAGGGCGGCCACCACGGTGCCGAGCAGCTTGCCCACCCCGCCGAGCACCACCACCATGAAGCAATCCACGATGTAGTTGCCGCCGAGATTCGGCCCCACCGACCCCAGCAGCGTCACCGCCACACCGGCCACACCGGCCAGACCGGAGCCCACAAGGAAGGTGAGAGCATCGACGGTCTGGGTGGGAATGCCCAGGCAATCGCTCATCGAACGGTTCTGGGTGACCGAACGGATGCGGATCCCCCAGACGCTCTTCTGCAGGAACCAGCTCACCAGCAGCAGCGCCACCAGGGTGAGGGCGATGATGAACAGTCGGGCGGTGGGCATCGTGACGCCCGCCAGCTCCACCGAGCCGCGCAACCACTGGGGCGCCGTGACATCGATGTTGCGGGCGCTGAACCAGGGCTGCCGCAGGGCGCGCACGCCGGAGCAGGCCGAGGCCAGGCCGATGCCCACGGCAGCGGCAGCTAGCCAGCGGCCCACGGAGAGCAGGGGCGTCCAGCGGCGCTGCCACCAGGCGGCCGGCGTGACGCGGGGCAGCAGCAGGCCGAGGGCCACGGCCAACACCAGCCCCAGGGCAAAGGCCGAGCTGACCGACCGCACGAACTGCTGCAGGATCAGGCTCACGCCCCAGGTGGCCAGCAGCGTCTCCAGCGGGCGGCCGTAGAGCCGGCGAATCACCGTCTTTTCCAGCAGCAGACCGAACAGACCGCTCACCACAAAGGCGGCCGGAATCGCCACCAGGATGTAGAGGGGGAACAGGGCCTCGAGCGGACCGTTCTTGAACAGGTTCTGCACCACAAAGGTGGTGTAGGCCCCGATCATCATCAGCTCGCCGTGGGCCATGTTGATGACGCCCATCAAGCCGAAGACCACCGCCAGACCGAGGGCGGCGAGCACCAGCACCGAGCCGATGGCCAGGCCGTTGAAGAGTGTGTCGTAGAGAAGATCCATAGCGCCCGAGCAGGGCAGACAAAGGGAGACAACGCAGGGCACAAGAAAGGGGGGAGCCGTAGCTCCCCCCTGGGCCACCACCAGGAATCAGGAGCCCGGGATCACATCTTGAACTTGCCGGGATCGGGCACGTCCTTGCGGGTCCAGTCGCAGGTGTAGCCCTTGGTTTCGGGCACGAACTGGTTCCAGGCCACCGGCTTCACGAAGCCCTTATCCTCGAGGATCTTGAACATGCCATCCTTCTGCACCTCACCGATCAGCACGCGCTTCTCGACGTGGTGGTTGGGCTGCACGGTCACGGTGCCCTCAGGGGCGTCGAAGCTGACACCGATCAGGGCTTCGCGCACCTTGTTGTCATCGACACTGTTGGCCTTCTCGGCAGCCTTGGCCCAGAGGTAGACCATCATGTAGGCCGCTTCAGCCGGGTCATTGGTGACGCGGTTGTCGCCGTACTTGGCCTTGAAGGCCGAGGTGAAGGCCTTCGACTCAGGCGTATCGAGCGACTGGAAGAAGTTCCAGGCGGCGTAGGTACCCTCGAGGTACTCAGGACCGATGGCCGCCACTTCTTCCTCGGCGATCGAGAAGCTCATGATCGAGTAGCCGTTGGCCGGGGTGATGCCGGCAGCCTTCAGCTGCTTGAAGAAGGCCACATTGCTGTCGCCGTTGAGGGTGTTGACGATCACACCACCGCTGGGCATCGCCTGCTTGATCTTGGCGATGATCGGCGCCACTTCCGTGTTGCCGAGAGGCAGATAGTCCTCACCGACCACCTTGCCGCCCTGGACCATGAGCTGCTCCTTCATGATCGTGTTGGCCGTGCGCGGATACACGTAATCCGAGCCCACCAGGAAGAAGTCCTTGCCCTTGTTCTTCAGCAGCCATTCCACAGCGGGCTCGGCCTGCTGGTTGGGGGTGGCGCCGCTGTAGAAGATGTTCTTGGAGCACTCCTGACCCTCGTACTGGATCGGGTAGTAGAGGAAGTGGTCCTTGGCTTCGAACACCGGCAGCATCGCCTTGCGGCTGGCGGAGGTCCAACCACCGAACACCACAGCCACCTGATCCTGATCGATCAGCTTCTTGGCTTTCTCGGCGAAGGTGGGCCAATCGGAGGCGCCGTCCTCTTCCACGGGCACGATCTTCAGCTTCTTGCCATCGATCGTGATGCCGCCCTTGGCGTTGATCTCATCGATCGCCATCAGCTCGGCTTCGGCCACCGTGTTCTCGGAGATGGCCATGGTGCCGGAGCGGCTGTGAAGGATGCCCACCTTCACTTCACCGTCGAAATCACCACCGGCCTGCTCACCACCACCACAGGCCACCAGCGACACGGACAGGGCCAAAGCCGTGGAACCCGCCACGAGGCGCAGGGGGGCACGCTGCGTCATCACGCTGCGCAGGAAGGAGGGCGTCATGAAAACTCCTACAGATGGCGGCAAAAACAACCGCAGTGATTCAGCCGCTGCGAATCAGCGGTGAGCAGGACGGTATTCAGCCACGCAGCGCATGCGTGTAGCGGTTGCAACCATTCAGCAGCCTCGATCAGGCCGCCTGACGTTCAGCCAGCGCGGCGATCTTCAATTTGGTAGCTGTTGAAACAGAAAATCTTCCACCTCGGCCAGGCCCTGTCCCTCGCGGATATTGGTGAAGCACCAGGGGCGCCCCTGGCGCATGCGTTCGGTGTCGCGCTCCATCACCTCCAGGCTGGCGCCCACCAGCGGTGCCAGATCGATCTTGTTGATCACCAGCAGGTCGGAGCGGGTGATGCCCGGGCCGCCCTTGCGCGGGATCTTGTCGCCGGCGGCGACATCGATCACGTAGATGCAGAGGTCCACCAGCTCAGGACTGAAGCTGGCGGCCAGGTTGTCGCCGCCGCTCTCCACCAGCACCAGATCCAGATCCGGAAAGGCGGTTTCCAGCTCGGCCACCGCCGCCCGGTTGATCGAGCAGTCCTCGCGGATGGCGGTGTGGGGGCACCCACCCGTTTCCACACCGCGGATGCGCTCGGGCTCCAGGGCGCCGGCGCGGGTGAGGAACTGGGCGTCCTCCTGGGTGTAGATGTCGTTGGTGACGACCGCCAGCTGCAGGCGATCGCGCAGCCGCCGGCAGAGGGCCTCCACCAGGGCGGTCTTGCCGGAGCCCACCGGCCCGGCGACGCCCACGCGCAGCTTGCTCATCGCCCCGCTCAGCTCCTGAACAACCGGGAGTAGAGCTCAGCATGGCGCAGCTGGGCCAAGCCGGCGCCCACGCCAGCGCTGAACAACGGCGGCGGCCAGCTGCCAGCGTGCTGCTGCAGCTCCCGGGCACGCGCCTGCAACAGCGGCGCCAGGGCCAGCTGGATGCGCTGGGCCTCGGTCGGTCCGAGGGGCACCAGGCGCACGGCGGCGCTGAGCTGGTTGGCGGTCCAGCCGTAGAGATAGGCCTGCAGCACCGCCTCCGGGCTGAGCCGCAGGGCCACACCGGCCCAGGCCCAGGCGCCGGTCCAGGCCAGCGCGCAGGGCAGCGGCCAGCCGAGATCCGCCAGCAACTGCAACAGCGAGCTGCCCATCTGGCGCTGCTGGGCCCGCAGCTCCGGCGCCTCGCGCATAGCCAGCAACCAACCCTCCCGCTCGACGACCCGCTCCCAGTGGGCCTCGCCCAGATCCGCCATCAGCGCCGGCAGAGCCGCCGCCTCGATCGCCACCAGGCCGCGCTGCAGCTCCGCCTCCAGCCAGGCACGCACCGCCTCGCCGTCGGTGAGGGCGCCCGCCTGCACCAGCACCTCCAGCCCCTCGGAATAGGAGAAGGCCCCCACCGGCAGGGCCGGACTGACCAGCTGAAACAGATGCAGCTGCTCCAGGCTCATCGCTGGTGAGGGTGGAGGTCGGCGGGCGGCGTCGCTGCGGCCGCAGGCTGTGCTGGCGGGGTGGCGGGCTCAGCGGCAACCGGGGCGGGATCAGCTGGAGCTGGGACGGGAGCGGCCGCCTGGGACGAGGGCGAGCGGTAATCCAGATGCTGCGCCGGGCGCGAAGGTGCGGCGGCGTGGTGCTGCGGATGCGCGTGATCGTGGCCGCCTTCGTGGTCGTGGCCATGGCTGTGGCTATCGCTTTGGCTGTGGCCCGCGTAAGCGCCCCCCTCCGGCAGGAAGGGAGCGATCACGGGCTCGACGCGCAGACCGCGGCCCCGCAGCAGCTCCGCCAGCACCGGATCCTGCAGCAAGCGCAGGCCATCGGCGCGGATCTCCAGGGCCACATGCCGGTTGCCGAGGTGATAGGCCGCCTGCAGCAGCGCCAGCCCATCGGCCGCCTGCACCTGCAGCAGCGGCTCGGGGGCGGCCTGCACCTGCAGCCACAGGGGCTCCGGCTCTGGCGCCAGCAGCCACTCACCGGGCTGCAGGGGCTCGCCGCGGGGCAACTGCAACAGCAGCGGCTGGCCATCGGCCGCCAGGCGCCGGCCGCGGAAGCGGGTGCGCTCCTCGGCGGTGAGCGGCAGCTGCCAGACAGCCGCCTGCGGCGGCGGCGTGCCGCCGGGGCGCAGGGTGAACACCGGAAGACCCATCGGCAGGAACCGGAGCGTTGGCCGCCGGGCCATCATGCCCCGAGCCACAGGTCGCCATGGCTCCGGATCGGCTGCTGCCGCCACCCGCTGCACCGGCGGGCTGGAACGCCCGGGCCTGGCTGCAGCTGCAGGCGGCACCCCAGGGCCATCAGGCCGGCAGCACCGCCCCTCTGCGCTGGCAGCGCGCCTTCCCCGAGCCGGATGGGCGCCTGCAGCTGCCCCTGCTGCACACCGGTGGCGGCCTGGTGGGGGGCGACCGGCTCGCGCTGCAGCTCGCAGGGGCCGCTGGCAGCCGCGGCCTGATCACCAGCGTGGCCGCCCAGAAGGTCTATGGCTCCCGGGGCCGCTTTCGCCAGGCGCCCAGCAGCCCCCGCTGGGCCGAACAACAGCTGAACGTGCAGCTGCAGGGGGATGCCGATCTGGAATGGCTGCCCCAGGAGCTAGTGCTCTACGGCGGCGGCCTGCTGCGCCAGCAGACGCGGGTGGAGCTCAGCGCCGAAGCCAGCTGGCTAGGGGCCGAGGTGGTGCGGTTGGGCCGCAGCGCCGCCGGTGAAACCCTGGCCGACGGCTGCCTGGAAAGCCTGGTGGAGATCAGCCGCCGGGATGCGGCGGGGCGGCGGCGCTGGGAGCTGGTGGATCGCCTGCGCCTGGAGGGCGACGGCCTGACGAGCCCCCACGGCATGGGCGGCGAACCGGTGCTGGGAACGCTGGTATGGGCGGCGCCGGCCCGCTGCCCGCGCCGCGACCTGGAGGCGCTGGTGGCCGAGGCGCGCCAAGCCCGGCTGGGCCTGGAGGGCGAGATGGGCGTGGGCCTGCTGGAGCAGGGTCTGATCGCCCGTTACCGCGGCCCCTCCAGCCAGGCCGCACGGTTCTGGTTCAGCCGGATCTGGCAGCTGAGCCGGAGGTTGCGGCAGCAGCCCGATCCGCAATGGCCACGGGTGTGGCCCTTCCAGGAGCAACCGCTGCAGGGGTGGGGCAGCGGCGCCGAGAACCTGACACCGGCGGCAGGCGAGGCAAGCAGCGCACCCGGGAGATGAAGGGAGATCAAGCGGCGCGGCGCGATCGGGCGGGCAGCGCCAACCTACCAATGCACACAACGGTTCCATAGAAGACCGATACCCACATGACAATCACCCCCGAGCGCCCCGCCGCCAGCCACGGCCTCAGCCTGGAAGCGATCAGCAGCCACGGCCGGCGAGTGCTGTGCTGCGCAGCCACCGGCCACCTCACCCACGCCGACTACAGCGCCTTCATCCCTCAGATCGAAGCCGCCCTCGCCGATCACCCGGCCGAGGAGAACCGGTTGCTGTTCGACACCGCCGGCCTCGAAGGCTGGGACCTGCGGGCCGCCTTCGATGATTTGAACTTCGGACGGACCCACGCCGATCAGATCGGCAAAGCGGCCGTGCTCGCCCCCGGCCAGCTGATCGAACTCTCCTGCCGGATCGCCAACGCCCTGCATCTCTACGGCCAGGAGCTGCGCTGCTTCAGCGACCGCGAGGAGGCGCTGGCCTGGCTGACGCGCTAAGACGGGCGCCAGGCCAATCCGGCCCCCGCAACTCCGCCCCGCCATGCACCTGACCCCTCAGGAGAAGGACAAGCTGCTGATCGTGACGGCAGCCCTGCTGGCGGAGCGGCGCCTCGGCCGGGGCCTGAAGCTCAATCACCCCGAGGCGGTGGCCTGGCTGAGCTTCCTGGTGCTGGAAGGAGCCCGCGACGGCAAGACCGTGGCGGAACTGATGGAGGAGGGCACCACATGGCTGCGGCGCGACCAGGTGATGGAGGGGGTACCGGAGCTGGTGAGCGAGGTGCAGATTGAGGCGATCTTCACCGATGGCACCAAGCTCGTCACCCTGCACGACCCGATTCGCTGAAGCGCCGGAGCGGGGCCTGCGCTGACGCAGCCACTGCAGAGGCACCCGAACGCCGATGCACAGCCTGACGTTCGCGCAGCAAGCGCTTCTGCTCCAGCACCTCCTGGCTGTAGAGGTCAGGGTGACGGTGCCAGGTGCGATAAAGCCAGAGAGCGCTAAAGCCACACAAGGCCACCGGGACATAGGTGGGCAGAGGCGCCGGAAGCATGACGCGGAAGTTGTAACCGCTGAAAGCGAAGAAGAAATTGAAGACGGCGAAAGTGGTGAGCGAGAAGCAGCGGTGACGCAGGATCTCGCGATCCAGACCAGCACCCGGGGCGCGTTCGAGCCGACGGGCCAGCATCGCCTCGAGGCCGCAGCCGAGGCCATAGCCGCCGAGGGCGCCGATCCCCAGAACCAGGGGGACGGCCAGCAGCTTGGGGGGCGTTAGCGCCTGACCGAACAGCAACAGTGGGTGAGCGAGGCCGGGATCCAGCAGATGGGCGTGCTGAGCAGGCTCATGGGACCAGAATCCGGAGAGGTAATAACCCCAACCACCGGCATACAGGTAGTAGTAAGCGAAATAGGCCAACACCAACCCGGCATAGCCGTAGTAGAGGCGCTGCCGTGACGGCTGCATCAAGCCCAGCCAGTAAACACGTTCAGCGTCGATGTCAATACACTGGGCTGTGCAGGCCACACAGGCGCTCTTATCCCCCTCTCCGGTCGCGCCGGCCGTGCGGCACATCGACTGACTGACCTTGACGGCCGGGTTCGAGCGCACATGGGCCTTGCTGGCGATCAACCCGCGAGGCCCGGTATAGAAAGCCTCCACAGGCGCCACCGGACAGAAGTAATGGCACCAAGTCTTGCCGTCATAGAGAAAACCGACGACCACGGCAGCGACGATGAACGCCAGCATGAACAACGCCAGGCTGAGACGGTGGGAGTTAACGAACAGAATCCGACCACAAAGCGCCAGATAGAACAGGCCGAACTGCAGAGACAGGTGATGCCGGGCCAGCCATGAATCCGGTCGCACCCTGGCCGCACGCCTCCTGACAGAGGCGGGAGCATCCGGATTCACGGCCGGCCGGCGACGCACCCAGTCGAACCGACGGGCCACCTGAGAGAAGAGCGACAGCGGACAAATGCGACGCCACAGTTCATGACCGAACAGAAAGAGCACGGCCACCAGCACGGGCAGGATCAGCCCCCAGAACAGTGGGGCGCCGATGGGATAAGCCGAACCCCTCCAGCAATGATTCTGAACGGCCACACAGCCAACGGAATCCAGAGCCAGGGGGCCGATCGGCGAATCAGGCCCAGTGAGAACCGGACTCCAGGGGTCATGGAAGAGGGAGGCGATGATCAGCGCCCACACGCCCGCCAGGAGCAGGCGAACGCGCATGGCAGCAGCTTCAGAGAAGGACATGACGACGCCAGAGAGAAGCGACCGAGAGGAAACGCGCGCCAGCACAACCACCCATCGGCGCCCCGTCAGCACCGAATCGATGCGCGCCGAAAACAGGACCGCCCGCACCGGGTGCAGGCTCCAAGGGGCGCGGATTTTAGAGGCGGCAGCCGGACGACCGCGAGCCCAACGATTGTTCCGAATGACTTCAGAATTGTCAAGTGAACGTGAAGTCAGACAGGGCTCCCGCCGAACGGCAGCGGAGCGCAGCCACTGTCAGAGTCGTGGCGGGGCGCCTCGGCGCCACCCCTCCGCCCAGTCACCATGCCTCCCCTGATCCCCGGCGAGCTGCTGCCCGAACCCGGCACGATCGAGCTCAACGCCGGCCGGCCCGTGACCACGCTGCTGGTGGCCAATAGCGGCGACCGACCGATCCAGGTGGGCTCCCACTTCCATTTCCACGAGGCCAACAGCGCCCTGAAGTTCGACCGCGATGCCGCCCGCGGCCTGCGACTCGACATCCCGGCCGGCACCGCCATCCGCTTCGAGCCGGGCGACAGCCGCGAGGTGGATCTGGTGCCCCTCGCCGGCGAGCGCCGCGTGTTCGGCTTCAACGGCCTGGTCAACGGCCCCCTCGACTGAACCGGCCCCGGCCGGCACCCACCCCATCTCCCCCTGCGCAACCCCCCATGGCCTACCGGATGGATCGCCGGGCCTACGCCGAGACCTATGGCCCCACCACCGGCGACCGCCTGCGACTGGCCGACACCGAGTTGATCCTGGAGGTGGAGCAGGACTTCACCGTCTATGGCGATGAGGTGAAGTTCGGCGGCGGCAAGGTGATCCGCGACGGCATGGGCCAGGCCCAGACCACCCGCGCCGGCGGCGCTGTGGACACGGTGATCACCAATGCCCTGATCCTCGACTGGTGGGGGATCGTCAAGGCCGACATCGGCCTGCGCGATGGCCGCATCGTGGCGATCGGCAAAGCGGGCAACCCCGACACCCAGGCGGGGGTGACGATCGTGGTGGGCCCCGGCACCGAGGCGATCGCCGGCGAGGGCCACATCCTCACCGCCGGCTCGATCGACACCCACATCCACTTCATCTGCCCCCAGCAGATCGAAACGGCCCTGGCCAGCGGCGTGACCACCCTGCTGGGGGGCGGCACCGGCCCGGCCACCGGCACCAACGCCACCACCTGCACCCCCGGCCCCTTCCACCTGGCGCGGATGCTGCAGGCCGCCGAGGGGCTGCCGGTGAACCTGGGCTTCTACGGCAAGGGCAACGCCAGCACGCCGGAGGCGATCGAGGAGCAGATCCGCGCCGGCGCCTGCGGCCTCAAGCTGCACGAAGACTGGGGCACCACGCCGGCGGCGATCGACTGCTGCCTGACGGTGGCCGACCGCCACGACGTGCAGGTGTGCATCCACAGCGACACCCTCAACGAAGCGGGCTTCGTGGAGGACACGATCCGCGCCATCGGCGGCCGCACGATCCACACCTTCCACACCGAAGGCGCCGGCGGCGGCCATGCCCCCGACATCATCAAGATCTGCGGCGAGGCCAATGTGCTGCCCAGCAGCACCAACCCCACCCGGCCCTACACCCGCAACACGCTCGAGGAGCACCTCGACATGCTGATGGTGTGCCACCACCTCGATCCGAAGATCCCGGAGGATGTGGCCTTCGCCGAATCGCGCATCCGCCGCGAGACGATCGCCGCCGAGGACATCCTCCACGACATCGGCGCCTTCTCGATCATCGCCAGCGACTCCCAGGCGATGGGCCGGGTGGGTGAGGTGATCACCCGCACCTTCCAGACCGCCCACAAGATGAAGGTGCAGCGGGGCGCTCTGGCCGAGGACGCCAGCGCCAGCGGCGGCCGCAACGACAACACCCGGCTCAAGCGCTACATCGCCAAGACGACGATCAACCCGGCGATCGCCCACGGCCTCGATTCCCAGATCGGCTCGGTGGAGGTGGGCAAGCTGGCCGATCTGGTGCTCTGGAAACCGGGCTTCTTCGGGGTGAAGCCGGAGCTGGTGATCAAGGGTGGCTCGATCGTCTGGGCGCAGATGGGCGATGCCAACGCCTCGATTCCCACCCCCGGGCCGGTGCACGGCCGGCCGATGTTCGCCGGCTTCGGCGCCGCCCTGGCCCCCAGCTGCCTCACCTTCGTGAGCCAGGCGGCGCTCGATGCCGATCTGCCGCGTCAGCTGGGCCTGAAACGCCGCTGCGTGCCGGTGGTCAACACCCGCGGCGGCATCGGCAAGGCGGCGATGCGCAACAACACGGCCCTGCCGAAGGTGGAGGTGGACCCGCAGACCTACGAGGTGTTCGCCGACGGCGAGCTGCTCACCTGCGAGCCGGCCGAGGTGCTGCCGATGGCCCAGCGCTACTTCCTGCTCTGACGCAGCCCTAAGAGCGGCCGCCGTTCCACGCGGAGGGAGGATTGGGATCGCGCAGGCGCTGGCGCCGCTCCGGCAGCAGCTCGGGCAGCGCCGCCAGGGGCTGCTCAAACCCGAGCCCCAGGGTGCTCACGTAGCCGGAGTGCACGAACCAGCGCAGGGTGGCCGTCAGACAGCTGTGGGGACGCTCCTCGGCGTCAGGCAGGCGATGGGCGCGGAAATCGACGCTGAAGCACTGGCCGAGCTCCAGGGCGAGTTCGGCGGTGATCAGCAGACAGAGGCCCCCGAGGCTGATGTCCAGGATGTCGGCGTAGAGCCAGGGCTGGGGGTCAGCCTCACCACCGACCAGGCAGCGCACCGTGATCGGCCGGCAGGGGGGCGCCACCAGCCGCGGATGGCGGCGGCGGCAGGCCGCCTCAGCGGGGTCGCCCTCGGCCGCATCGTTGTCGCCGTCGTGCACGGGTTCCAGCACCGTGGCGGCCTGCAGGGTGGGCAGCGCCACCAGGCCGGGACAGGGCAGTGGTGGCAGGGCCCCAGGACGGGGCCTGGATTGGAAATCAGCCATGGGGGTCAGCCGGAACGGTGCAGCAGGCCGGGAGGCCAGGGGCGATGCCGGAAGGCCTGGGCACAGGCGGCGAGCCCTGGGGAGGCGACTGCTCCAGGCTATGCAGCGGCGCGCCAGCTGACCAGGGACAACAGCCACCAATGCCGCGTTCCGTAGCAACCCATACGCGGATGCCGCCGGTGGTTCCGGATGATTCCGGGGCGCCGCTCCAGGCCAGGCATGTTTACTGAATACAAACCGAATCGCGGCTACGACGAATACTTCAGCGGCACCGATGAACCGCGCAGCGCGCTGCAGCCGCTGCTGTCCTCGCTGGGACAACTCGGACTCGATGAGCTGAACCGCAATCACGCCGCCGCCGGCATGCTGCTGAAGCGACTGGGGGCCACCTTCCGGCTCAACGGTTCCGGCCAGCGCGGGGTGGAGCGGATCCTGCCGTTTGATCCCCTGCCGAGGCTGATCAGCAGCGGCGAATGGCAGCGCCTGGAGCAGGGCCTGGTGCAGCGGCTGGAGGCGATCGACCAGTTCCTGGCGGATGTCTATGGCAATCAGCTGATTCTCAAGGACGGCGTGATCCCAAGGGCCGATGTGGAGAGCTCCCAGGGATGGCGGCCGCAGATGCAGGGGTTCGAGCCGCCCCTGGGCAAGTGGTGCCATGTGTCCGGCCTGGATCTGGTGCGCGATGGCCAGGGCACCTGGCGGGTGCTCGAGGACAATCTGCGCTGCCCCTCCGGCGTGGCCTACTTCCTGGAGAACCGGCGGGTGATGAAGCGCATGTTCCCCAGCCTGTTCGCAGGCCGGACCGTGCAGCCGATCGACGATTACCCCTCCCATCTGCTGCAGGCCCTGCGGGAACTGGCGCCCTGGACGGAAACACCGAAGGTGGTACTGCTGACACCGGGCGTGTACAACAGCGCCTATTTCGAGCACAGCTATCTGGCCCAACAGATGGGCATTCAGCTGGTGGAAGGGCGCGATCTGATCTGTCAGGACGAGCGGGTGTGGATGCGCAGCACCAGCGGCCTGGAGCCGGTGGATGTGATCTACCGGCGCATCGACGACGACTTCCTCGATCCGGAGGTGTTCCGCAGCGACTCGATGCTGGGGGTGCCGGGCCTGATGCGGGCCTACCGGGCCGGCCGGGTGGCGATCGCCAATGCGCCAGGCACCGGCGTGGCTGACGACAAGCTGATCTACGCCTACGTGCCGGAGATGATCCGCTACTACCTGGGCGAGGAGCCGCTGATCGAGAACGTGCCCACCTACCTCTGCTCAAGGCCCGACGATCAGGCCTACGTGCTGGCCCATCTGGGCGAGCTGGTGGTGAAGGCGGTGGCGGAGGCCGGCGGCTACGGCATGCTGATCGGCCCCCACGCCAGCAGCGAGGAGATCGAGGAGTTCGCGGCCCGCATCCAGGCCAACCCGCGCAACTACATCGCCCAGCCCACCCTCGAGCTCTCGACGGTGCCCTCCCTCAGCGATGGCGAGCTGTTCCCCTGCCACGTGGACCTGCGCCCCTACGTGCTGCGGGGCAAGGGAGCCTGGGTGAGCCCCGGCGGTCTGACCCGGGTGGCGCTGCGACGTGGTTCGCTGGTCGTCAACTCCTCCCAGGGGGGAGGCTGCAAGGACACCTGGATCGTGGCGGACCAGGCTGAACCCATCCAGAGCCAGGAGGCCCTCGCATGCTGAGCCGCGTCGCCGATTCGCTCTACTGGATCAATCGCTACGTGGAGCGGGCCGAGAACATCTGCCGCTTCGTGGAGGTGAGTGAGGCCATGGCCCTCGACTGCCCGCCGGGCAGCGCCGAACCCTGGCTGCCGCTGATCGATGCCAGCGGCGACCGGGAGCTGTTCGATGAGCTCTATCCCGGCGGGTCCGCCAGCGACGTGGTGGAGTTCCTGGTGCGGGCCGAGGCCAACCCCAGCAGCGTCGTCAACTGCATCAGCTACGCCCGCGAGAACGCGCGCCAGATCCGCGAGGTGATCACCACCGAGATGTGGGAGCAGCTCAACGACATGTACTGGACGCTGCAGGAGAACGAGAGCTTCTGGCTGCAGCCGCCCCAGGAGCTGCTGCGGGACATCCGCCGCGGCTGCCAGCTCTTCTATGGCATCACCGATGCCACCCTCAGCCGCGATCTCTCCTGGCAGTTCAGCCGGCTGGGACGGCTGCTGGAGCGGGCCGACAAGACCACCCGGATCCTCGACGTCAAATACTTCCTGCTGCTGCCCTCACCGGATGAGGTGGGCGGGGTGCTGGACGAGCTGCAGTGGATCTCCCTGCTGCGCAGCGCCGGCGCCTATCAGATGTTCCGCCAATCGCGCCAGCAGGCGATCGAGCCGCGGGCGGTGGCCGCCTTCCTGCTGCTCGATCCGATCTTCCCGCGCTCGGTGCGCTATTGCCTGGAGCGGATCCATGAAACCCTGCGGATCGTGCGCGGCCAGTCCGTGCCGGGCAAGCCGGATGCCCTGGAATGCCTCAGCGGCCTCACCCTGGCCCGCTGGAGCTACACGGGCATCGATGCCCTGATCGCCGGTGGCCTGCACGAGGCGATCGATGCCCTGCAGAGCGACTTCAACCAGCTGCACAGCCTGATCGAGCAGCGCTACCTGACTCCTGTCAACATCGTGTCCACCAACGCCGACCCGGCATGCGTGCCCGCGTAACCCACACCTTCACCTACCGCTATGACGCGCCGGTGCAGCTGGGTCCGCACCGCTTCTGCCTCAAACCCCGCGGCCATGGCTTCCAGAAACTGATCGACTTCCGCCTGGAGATCAGCCCTGAACCCAATCGCCTCTACCCGCTGCTGGCGGCCAGCGGCGATGAGCTGCTGCGGGCCCGCTTCTCCGGCAGCACCGATCACTTCCTGGTGCGCGCCAGCAGCGAGGTGGAAACGGAGCAGGCCCCGCTGCTGCAGGCCTGCCTGGAGGAGAACGAACCGCAGCTGCCCTACCCGGTGGGCCACCTCAACGGTGACCTGATGGGCGCCCTCGAGGGCTGGCTGCCGAACGGCCAGCACGATCCGGCGGCGGTGGACCTGGCGCAGGAAGCGCTGATGGGCAGCAACCAGCGGGCGCTGATGTTCCTGCAGCAGCTGGTGGAGATCATCCAGGACCGGGTGAAGTACACCCAGCGCCATGTGGGCCCGGCCTGGCCAGCCGGTCGCACCCTCAAGGAGCGGGTGGGCTCCTGCCGCGACCTGGCGATGCTGATGGTGGAGGGCTGCCGCTGCGTCGGCCTGCCGGCGCGGTTCGTGAGTGGCTACCACCTGGTGGAACCGAAGCCGGAGCGCTACGACCTGCACGCCTGGGCGGAGGTGTACCTGCCGGGGGCCGGTTGGCGCGGTTTCGACCCGAGCGGCATGGGGGTAATCGATGACCGCTACATCCCGCTGGCCACCTCCTCCAAGCCGGAGCTCACCGCCGCCATCACCGGCAGCTTCTCGGGGCCGCCGGGGGTGGAGAGCAGCTTCAGCTGGGAGATCAACGCCGAGATCCTCGAGGTGGACGAGGGCAGCGCTCAGCGCCCGCGGATCTGCCAGTCGCCGAACGGCGCCGCAGCCCCCGCTGACGCCATCGATGGAGACGGCTCCAGGTTGACCACCTGAGCGCGGCCGCGATCCTTGGCCACATAGAGCGCCGCATCGGCACTGCTGAGCAGCGAGGAGAGGTCGTAACCGCCGGAGCCGGTGGTGGCGGCCACCCCCACCGACAGCGAGACATGCACGGCGCTGTCCTCGCCGGTGGGGATCGGCTGCGCCTCGATCGCCTCACGGGTGCGATCGAGCATCTGGGTCGCGGCCTCGCCGGGCAGCTGCACCAGGATCACGAACTCATCGCCACCGAGACGACCCACCAGATCGCCGCTGCGCACCGCCCGACGCAGCAGTTCCGACACGGCCCGGATCACCTGATCGCCCGCATCGTGGCCATGGCGATCGTTGATCTGCTTGAAGTGATCCACATCGATCAGCGCCAGGGTCATCGGCAGGCTCGCCTGCTGGGAGCGATGCAGCAGGGCGGTGGCCGTTTCGGTGAAGGCGCGGCGGTTGTAGATCCCCGAAAGCCCGTCGATCTGCGCCATCTGCAGCAGCTCCGGGATCAGGGCGCGACGCAGCAGCAGCATCAATCCCACACAGCTGGCCATCAGCGGCAGCAGGCCGGCCACGAACACCTGCACCACAAACACCAGGGCGTCCTTGAGGGCCGGCCGCGCATCGATCACCGTCATCAGAGTGGCGCGATCCCCGAAGCGGCCGACCCCCTCCAGGGCCAGGGGGTACTGACGCAGGGTGAGCAGCGACTCACCACCGACCCAGGGCAGCGGGCCATGGAACACCTGACGATCCCGGGACAGGCAGGTGATCAGGGCGGAGGCGGAGGGGCAGCCGCGGAAGAGCTCCGCCAGCACATGCTGCTGCGGCAGCTGCAGCAGATGGGGCAGCGGCAGATCCACCAGGGCGTTGTTGGACGCCGCCAGCACCAGACCGCGCTGATCGACGACCAGGGCGCTGATCACCTCCCGGCTGGAGGCGGCCTGCTGCAGCCGGCGCTGCAGGTTGTGCAGCGGCTCGTAGCTGGTGAGCCCGACGCTGAGCTGACGCTGCAGGCCATCGGCCTGGCGCTGCAACTGACGGGCACCGCTGGAGAGGGCCAGCAGACCCGCCACCACAGCCATCAGCGCCGACGCGGACGTGGCCGACAGCAGCACCGACAGCCAGAGGCGACGGTTGACACGCGCCCGCAGCAGCGTCGGCGGAGGGGCGGTGGAGGAGAGCGGTGGTGCCATCGCGACAGACGGGATCAGGGCGACGCCAGAAACACGCTGGTGGGCTGCGGCAGAGGCCGGCCCGGCTGGATGCGCCCCGCCCGTTGCATCAACCGGGCCATGGCGGCCACGCTGCGGGCCACCGGTCCGGACGACTCCAGCAACTCCGGCTGCTGGGCGCGGCCCGGATAGTGCAGCCCCTGCTCGCTCTGCTGGAACACCTTGGGCTCGACCTGCTCCCGCTGGGCCATCACCGCCAGGGCCTGATGGGGATAGCGACGGGCATAGGCGCGGGCCTCCCACCAGGTGCGCACCAACGCCTGCAGGGCCGGGGCCCGCTCCGCCGCCAGGGCTGGATCCACCGCCAGCACATCGACCACCTCCCCCGGCATCTGACGCGTGCTGAACAGCTCCACCACAGCAGGATCGGACAGCAGGGGCAGGGCGTGGGGGTCGTAACTGACGATGGCGTCCAGCTCGCCGCCCTGCAGGGCCTTCACCAGCGCCACTGGCCCATCAAAGACCAGGTTCAACTGGCGATCCAGCTGCACCGGACGGTCGCCGAAGCTGCGCAGCAGCAGGTATTCCGCCAGCACGGTGCGCTCCAGGCCGACGCGCTGGCCGAGCAGCTGCTCCGGCCGACGGATCGGCAGCCGGGCCAGCAGACGATCCGCCCCGCGGGATTCATCGAGCACGAGGATCAGCAGGGGACAGCGCTGCGGCGCCTCCTGGCAGATGGCGATGGCCTCGGGAAGGGTGGTGGCCATCACCCCCAGATCACCCCGCACGTAGGCGGCCCGCTGGTCGGTCAGGGAGCTGTATTGCTTGACGCGCAACCGCAGGCCCTGGGAGCGGTCGAGCTGCTGCTGCTCCGCCAGATAGAGGTATTCGTAGGCCGGCCAGCTGGTGATCGCCACCAGCAGCTCCCGATCGTCGCGCTGGCGCTGCAGCAGCTGCAGCAGGCCGATCCCCAGCAGCATCAGGGCGAGCGCCGCCAGCAGGGCGGACAGGCCGGGTGAGCGCAGCAGGAGGCGGGAGGTGGAGCGCATCATCAACTCCTGCCACCCACCGGCGCAGCAGCCTTGCCGGGGCGGTTGCCCGCCCGGCGCGCGGCGTGGAGTGCCGCCTGAACGGGGGCGTCACTGACGGCGGGCAGCGGACTGCCCGGCTGCACGAGGTCCAGCTGTTCCTGCACCCGGCTCACCGCCTCAAGATTGCGCTGCACCGGGCCGCCGGGGGCCAGCAAGCGCTGCTGCTCGGGCAGCTCGAAATAGCGCAGACCCTGTTCAGCCCGCTGGAACTCCTCCACGCTCAGTCCCTCGCGGCGGGCCATCAGCGCCCGGCTGCGCTGCGGTTCGGCGCGGGCCAGGCGCTGGGCGTCCTGCCAGACCCCCACCAGGCGCGCGATCATCTGCGGCTCGGCGGCCAGGATGAGCGGATCCACCACCAGCACATCGAGGATCTCGCCGGGGATGGCGCGGCTGTCGAACAGGCGCTGCAGGCCCGGATGGCGCAGGGCCTGTTCGCTGTAGGGCGGGAACAGCACCGCCGCATCGACGCGGCCATCGGCCAGGGCCGAGGGCATCGACGCCAGGGTGATGTTGCGCATCTGCACATCCGCCAGACGCAGACCAGCCTGCTCCAGGGCACGGCTGAGCACAAAGGGACCGAGGGTGGAGAGGGTCACGCCCACCCGCTGGCCCCGCAGGTCGGCGATCGAGGTCAGACCGCTGCGGGCCAGCAGCTGATCACCACCACGGGATTCATCGAGCACCAACACCACCACCGGGCAGCGGTCGGGCGCCCTGGCGCAGATGTCCACCGCCTCCACGGTGGTGAGCTGCGCCATCTGCAGCTCACCGCGCAGATAGGCATGGACGATGCCCTGGGGATCGGGGAACTCCGAGGAGCGCAGCGTCAGGCCCTGACGGGCCGCCAGACCCCGCTGCTCCGCCAGATAGAAGTATTCGTAGCCGGGCCAGTTGGAGATCGGCATCGTCACCGTCGGGGCCGGACGCCCGCAGGCCGAGAGAGCCGCGGTGAGACAGGCCGCGACAGAAGCCCAGAGGGCGCAGGAGCGGGCAGACGCGGAGCGGTCAGGAGAGGAGCACCGGCGCAACGGATGGCGCCGGCCTGACGATGGCGGGCCGACCAGGCCCGGCTGCCCCAACAGCTGCTGCAACCGGAACAGACGCCCCATCACCGCCCGTCTGGTGGGGTCAAGGTAGGCAGGCCTTCGAACCGTTGCCGCCGCCCTGACAAGACGTCACAGAGGGGGCAATCTGGATGGTGGGCCTGCGAGCGGTGGGGCGATGGTGCCATCGGTGCAGGTTGAAGGGCGCCGCCCCCGGCCCGACTGGCTCCGGCAGCTGCCGCTGCTGAGCCTGATGACCGGCCTGGCGGTGCTGCTCAACGGCCTGCCCCTGCCCCTGTTCTACGGCGTGCAGATCCTGCTGGGATCGGCGCTGGCGGTGCTGGCCCTGCTGCTCTGGCGCCAGGGATGGGGCGTGGCCATCGGCGCGATCGCCAGCCTGCAGACCTGGCATCTCTGGGGTCACCCGTGGGCGGTGGTGATCTTCACGCTCGAGTTGGTATGGCTGCAGCTGGCGCTGCAGCGGCGGCGGGCCGCCGCCGCCAGCCGCGGCCATGACCGCAGCGATGACCAGAGCGCCGTGGTGCTCTATGCGATCACCTACTGGCTGCTGCTGGGCATCCCGCTGGTGCTGCTGTTCTACGGGGTGGTGCTGCGCATTGACCCCGCCAACGTGGCGGTGGTGGCGGTGAAGCAGGGCTTCAATGGCGTGCTCAACGCCGTGCTGGCCTACGGGGGGCTGACGGCGATCCAGCTCTGGCAATGCCGCCAGAACCGCGGGCCGGGGCTGTCGCTGCGGGGCCTGATGCTCAGCCTCGCCCTGCTGGCCATCACCCTGCCGACCCTGGTGATCAGCCTCACGGCCAGCGCGCAGCTGGAGCGGGCGATTCAGGCCGGGGAACTGCGCAATCTGCAGAGCGTCAACCTGGCGGTGTCGCGGGCGGGATCCGACCCGGACACCCTGGCCCTGCTGATGACGCAGCTGGGCAGAGACCCGGCGTACCGGCGCATCGACGGCGACGGCCAGGTGCTCAGCTCCGACCCGGCGCTGTTCCAGCGGCTGGATGGCCTCTTCCAGGACGGCGGACGGGCCCATGTGCGCGTCCGGGAGCTGGCGCTGCTGGTGCCCAAGGGCCGGCAGGCCACCCTGCAGCGCTGGGTGCAGGGCTACTGGAGCTACAGCCAGCAGTACCCAGCCGCCAACCGGGACCGGGGGGCGACCGCCATGGTGCAGGTGGTGGCCCCAGCCCGCCCGACCGTGCTGGCGCTGCAGAGCCAGAGTGCCGTGCTGCTGGGGGTGGCCCTGGCCGTGCTGGTGCTGGGGGCGCTGGGGATTCACGGGGTAGGGGAGCTGCTGGAGGCGGAGTTCCAGCGCACCACCCGGCCGCTGACCGGCCGACACACCTGGCCGGCCTCCCTGTCGCTCTCCCACGTGCGCGAACTGCGGCAGCTGGCGGTGACCATCAACCACCGCATGCGCCAGGTGAACCGGCTGAGCCTCAACCTGCGGGCCTCCAACCGCCAGTTGCGGCGATCGCAGCAGGAGCTGGAGCAACTGCTCAGCCGCGATCCGCTCACGGGCTGCGGCAACCGGCGCTCCCTGGAGCAGCGCCTGCGGGAGGAGTGGCACCGTTCGCGGCGCAGCCGGGAAACCTGCTGCTGCCTCTGGATCGAAGTGGATGGCTTCCAGGCCCTGCAGCAGCTGGTGGGGATCGCCGCCACCGACACGCTGCTGCGCAGCATCGCCCGGGCCCTGGCCGACCGGCTACGGGTGACCGATCACCTGTTCCGCTGGGGGGAGGATCGGTTCGTGGTGGTCGCCACGGGCTGCTACCCGGAGGACGGTCGCCAGCTGGCCGGTTCCCTGCAGAACGCCGTCGAGGCCATGTATCTCACCCCCAGCGCGCCGAAGGACAACCGCGCCGATGAAATCCGGGTGAGCATCAGCGTGGGGATCAGCTATCTCGATGGCGGCAGCACCGATGCACCAAGGGGTGGCATCGACCCCGAAGCCATCCTGCGGGAGGCCCGGGAGGCCCTGGAGCAGGTGCGCGACCGCGGGCCGGGCCAGCTGGTGGTGAGCGGCGACCCCGACTGACGCTCCCCGCCCCCCGGAGCGACCAGCCGAACCCACACTCACCCAGGCCGATGGGGCAGGGCGTTCACCAGTGCAGGCCGTGCAGCTTGGGCAGCGGCGCGGTCTGGCTGGTGGTTGCGAACAGCCGCGGGATGCGGCGGCTGTTGTAGACACGGAACTCCCGCAGCACGCTGGCGCCCTCCTCGCGCACCGCCTGGTTGAGCACCACCGAGCCCTCCGGATCGGACACCGAGCGGTGGAAGGTGCCCGGCGGGATGCGCAGGATGTCGCCGCCGGTCTCCAGCCGCACGATGTGAAACGGGTAGTTCCAGCCGAAGTTCACCAGATAGAAGGTGCGGCCACCGTTCAGAGCCAGCAGGTTGTCCTCCTGGTGGGGATGCAGATAGAACTGCCAGGCACCGCTCTCGGGGTCATCGGGCGGCGAGATCGCCGGACCGCTGTGCACCACCAGATCGCGGGCATTGGAGGCCGGAACGGTGATGTCGAAGAAGCGCACGCTGGGGGTATCGCGGAAGCGCTCATAGGGAATGAGCTCGAACATCGGCGCCGGGCGATGTAACGGAACCGGCGCCGGAGGTTGGCTCTCCAGCAGGGCGGGGTCGTGGTGCAGAGGGGCGCTCACCATGGCGGCTGGGGGGAGGAGCTGGAAGGGGCCAAGTGAACCGAAGCCCGGCAACCCCGGGCGGTGCCGTGGGTTACCGAAACCACCGCTTCGGCGTGCAGTTCCGCAATTGGGCCCAATCGGCAGCCACCCCGGGCCTGTGCGTCAGCGAACCGGCCGGCTGGCCCCGAAGCGGACAGGCCGCCCGTGCCGCTCAGAAGGGAATCGGCATCTCCACCCGCGCCGGCGGCGGCGCGCAGGCCTCGACCCGCTGGGCCACCACCTGGCCCACCAGCACGATCGAGGGGGAGGCAAAGGCCTCCAGCTCCGCCTGATCGGGCAAGGCGCCCAGGGGGCTGAGCAGCAGCCGCTGGCCCTCCACCGTGCCCTGCTGGATCACCGCCGCCGGGGTGTCGGGGGCCAGGCCGCCGGCCAGCAGCTCCTCCACGATCCGGCGCAGGTTGTGCAGCCCCATGTAGATCACCAGCCCGTCACTGCTGCGGGCCAGGCCGCGCCAGTCGACGCCGGGTCGACGCTTGTCGATCTCCTCGTGGCCGGTGACGAAGGTGACGCTGGAGCCGGCGCTGCGGTGGGTGACCGGAATGCCGGCGTAGGCGGGGGCGGCGATGCCGGCGGTGACCCCAGGCACCACCTGCACCGGCACCCCGTGGGCCGCCAGATGGGCCGCCTCCTCACCGCCGCGGCCGAACAGGAAGGGATCGCCGCCCTTGAGCCGCACCACCGTGCGGTGGCGCTGGGCCAGCTCCACCAGCACGGCATTGGTGCTGGGCTGGGGCACCGAGTGATGGCCGCGGCGCTTGCCCACGAACACCCGCTCGCACTGCGGTGGCACCAGATCGAGCAGCTGGCAGGGCACCAGGGAGTCGTGCACCAGGGCGTCGCACTGCTGCAGCAGGCGATGGGCCCGCAGGGTGAGCAGATCCGGGTCACCGGGGCCGGCGCCCACCAGATACACGGTGCCGGGGCTCACGGCAGAGCCTCCAGGGAATCGAGCAGAAACTGACGCACGGCGGCAAGGGAGAGCAGGGGGGGAAGCACCTGCACGCTGGGCGCAAGCGACTCCATGTTGAGGGATTCACTGAGGCGGTTGGCCGCCAGGGTGAGGGGCGCCAGCAGCAGCGATGCAGGCGGTTCCGGCCGGGGCGCACCGGGCGGCCCCGGGGCAGCCGGTGATGACGGCAGCTGCTGCAGGGCATCGGCCGGCGCGCCGTAGGCGGTGGCGACGCCGGGGCTGCCCAGCACTGCGGCCAGATGAGCGAGGAAGCGGTCCGCCAGCGGGCCGCTGAGGGGGTGATGCAGCCAGCGCAGGGGCTGGTCAGCAGCCTGCTGGCGCCACACCTCAGCCAGCAGCTGCTGCCAGGCGGGCCAGGCCCCCAGGAAGGGGCGGCGCTGAACGCGCGCCGAGGCCTGAGCGGCAGCACGCTGACGCCAGGCGGCGGTGAGCAGCGGCAGGTCGTGGCGTACATGGCCGCCGGGAAGTAGCAGCAGCGGCACCACGGTGAGGCCGCCGGCCCGCTCGGCCCACCACCAGAAGCGACGGCCCGGCTCCGGCGCCTCGGCCGTGAGCGCCTGCAGCAGCACCGGGGCGCCGCGGCGCTGCTCCAGCTCCAGCGCCAGCTGCTGCAGCTCCGGCGGGATCAGCCCGCCCTGGCGACCATGCACCACGAGCACCAGAGGGGTGGGGGGCAGGCGGCGGCGCAGGCGCTGCTGCACCAGCGGATCGAGGCGACGGCGCTGCAAGCGCCGCAGGGCCGGTGTGGCCTCCGGCCGGCGCGCCAGCAGATCCACCGCCTTGGCCGCCAGGGCGGCATCGAGATCGCTGGCCAGCCGCTCCAGGCCCTCCACCAGCTCCGCCGCGGGCCAGACGGCCAGGCCGAGGGCCAGGCCCTCCAGGGCCGCCAGGCGACAGTCCCGAGGCAGAGGCGCCAGGGCCAGCTCGAGCAGCAGCGACGCATCCTGAGGATCCCGTTGCCGGCCCAGCAGCGGCAGCAGGGGCCACCACTGTGGCGATCGCTGGGCGGGTGGCGGGGCCGCGCAGCAGCGGCGCAGGCGCTCAGCCACCCGGGGATCGCGGAAGTGGGCCAGCAGCTCCAGCCAGGGCAGGGCATCCGCCGCTGGCGCTTCAGCCACAGCGGCCGCCGCTGCCCCAGCCGCCTCACGGTGGCGCTGCAACAGGGGCTCAAGCCAGGCCTGGCGCACGGCCGCATCAGCCGCCTGCTGCGGCAGCTCCTGGCGGCCGGCGAGCAGCAGCACCCGGCCGTCCACCAGGGCCGGCAGGGCCAGCAGACGCTCCACCTGGGCCCGATCCAATCGCCCCCACAAAGCCGCCAGCAGATCCAGCACCGGCTCCTGCGCGCCGCACTCCAGGGCCTGCAGCAGCGGCTCAGGGTCGATGGCGCCGCGCCGCAGGCGCTGCAGCAGCGGCCAACGGCCGGGATCCCCCGGGGGCGGCAGCGACCCCAGCGATGGCGGCGACGATGACGGTGGCATCAGCGATGGCCTGCCGGTGGCGGGGGAGAAAGGCGCAGGCCCCTTGGCGACGACCTCAAGCGGGAGTAGCACGGAAACGGACGTTACGAACCGGGAGCGGGCAATGGGCGATCGACACCCAGGGGAGACGGCGGCTGGCCACGCCGACAGCCGAGCGGCAGGACAGGACATGGCGCTGGGCACGGGCAACGGCTGGACCAGCAGCGCTGGCTTCAGCGCCTGCAAGGAGCAGCAGTTGCTGTTCCTGCTGGTGCGGCAGCTGGCCTACGCCCAGTTCGAACGGGGCGATCGCGCCTGCAGCGCACGGCTGTGGCAGGAGGTGGCGGCGCTGCAGATCGATCCTGAGCGGGTGACCCATCTGCTCTATGGCGGCCAGGACCCGCAGGACAGCGGCGCCCTGGCGGACCTCGATGGCAGCTGGCATGAGCCGTGCCACCGGCCGGCCAGCCGCCGCTGGTTCAGCTGGCGGCGCTCTGGCGGCGGCGGGCGCCGTGGTGCTCGATCAGCACCGCTTCGAGTGCATCAGCCAGCTGGCTGAGGGGCACGCCCTTGTCGTGCAGTGCCGCCAGGGCGGGCTCGGCGCCCATGCTGCCGCCGAGGAACACCTTGGCGGCCTCCACCATCTGGCCCTCATGGCGGGCCTTGGCCCCCATCAGACCGATCTCGCCCATGTAGGGCTGACCGCAGGCGTTGGGGCAACCGGTCCAGTGGGTGCGCACCGGATGGGGCAGCTCGAGGCGCTGCTCCAGCTCCTCCACCACCGCCTCGGCGGTGGTCTTGGTGGGAATCAGGGCGAAGCTGCAATAGCGGTTGCCGGTGCAGCTCACCGCCTCGGCCATCAGCGGGCCCGGCTGGGGCGAGAAGCGCTGCAGCAGCGGCTCGGCCAGCAGGGCCTCGAGGCGCTCCGCCGGCACGTTCACCAGCAGCACGTTCTGCGCTTCGGTGAGGCGCAGCTCGCCGCTGCCATAGGTGCGGGCCAGCCGCGCCAGCTCCGCCATCGAGGCGGCATCGAAGCGGCCCATCGGCACCCCCAGGCCCACCCAGCTGAGCCCCTCCTGCTTCTGGGGATTCACGCCCAGGCCGGAGCGGGGAGCGCGATTCACCAGATGCTGGCCGTCGTGGGGGAAGACCTCGCCGCCGAGGCCGCTGAACAGCTCCAGCACCGCCTGGCGGTAGCCCTCCAGCCCCAGCTGATCCACCAGATACATCAGGCGGCTCTTGTTGCGCGCCTGGCGGTTGCCGTGCTGATCGAAGTGGCGCAGCAGCGCCAGGCTGAACAGCGGCAGCTGCTCGGGGCGCAGCCACAGGCCCAGGGGAATGGCCAGCTCATTGCGCTGAGCCGAGAAGAAGCCGCCCACCATCACCGTGAAGCCGAGCTCGCCCTGGTGATGGGCGGGCAGGAAGGCGAGGTCGTTGTGCAGCAGGAAGCTGTCGGGGGCACCGCCCACCGCCACATTGAACTTGCGCGGCAGGTTGCGCGGGCCGTCATCGGCCAGCAGCCGCGCCTGGATCGCCTCCACCAGGGGCCGGGTATCGATCAGCTCCTCGGGATCGAGGCCGGCCAGGGGGTTGCCGGTGATGTTGCGGGGATTGTCGTGGCCCGACTGGCGGCTGGTGAGCCCCACCGCCTCCATCGCCGTCAGCAGGGGGGCCATGTCCTCCAGCAGCAGCCCGCGCAGCTGGATGTTTTGACGGGTGGTGATGTCGGCCGAGCCGTCATCGCCGCAGCGATCGACCGCATCGGCCAGCACCTCCAGCTGATCGGCCGTGATCACGCCGTTGGGCAGCCGCAGGCGCACCATGAAGCGGCCGGGGGTCACGGGGCGGAAGAAGATGCCCAGCCACTTCAGACGAATCGTGAGGGTGGCTTCATCAAGGCTCTCCCAGCCCTGAGCGGCCAGATCCGCCAGGCGGGGGGCCAGCTCCAGGCCGCAGAGCTCGGCCTTGGCCTGCTCGATCTTGCTCAGCTTCGGGGCGTCCGCCGGCAGGCCGGCCTCCGGTTCAGCAGCAGCAGACACCATGGCGGCAGGGTGATACACACAGAGATTCACAATGTGGCGATCGGCGTCTTCAGCCCGTGTCGCAACCGTTACCGAATCCCAACCCTGCCGGGATCGACGACGCCGGCTGCGATCCCGGCAGGCGGCGCGCCAGCCGTGAGGCGGCCCTCGGCCGCCAGGGGGCGCGCTTCCGCGAGCTGCTGGCCAAGGTGGGCAGCGGCGAGCACACCAGCAGCGGCCTGAGCCGGGCCGAGGCCGCCGAAACGATGGACCTGATGCTCACGGGCGGCGCCAGCGACGCCCAGCTGGGGGCCTTCCTGATCGCCCACCGCATCCGCCGGCCCGCACCGCTGGAACTGACGGGGATGCTCGACAGCTTCCGGCGCCATGGCCCTCAGCTGAACAGCACCGATCAGCGGCCGCCGCTCTGCTTCGGTGTGCCCTACGACGGCCGCAGCCGCACGGCACCGCTGCTGCCGCTGCTGGCCCTGCTGCTGAGCGCCAGTGGCATACCGGTGGTGCTGCACGGCGGCGCGCCAATGCCGGTGAAATACGGCGTCACCCTGGCCGAACTGTTCGCCGCGCTGGGGCTGGAGTGGCGCGGCCTGAGCCTGGCCGCCGTGCAGCAGCGCCTCGACCACCACGGCCTGGCCCTCACCCACCAGCCCGACCACTTCGCCGCCGCCGAGCGGCTGGTGCAGGTGCGCGAGGAGATCGGCAAGCGGCCGCCGGTGGCCAGCCTGGAGCTGCTCTGGACCCCTCATCAGGGGGAGCATCTGCTGGTGAGCGGCTTCGTGCATCCACCCACCGAGAGCCGGGCCTGGGAAGCCCTCAGCGCCGCCGGCGAAACCGATGTGCTGCTGGTGAAGGGCCTGGAGGGCTCCACCGACCTGCCCACCACCCGGGCGGCCATCTGCTCGCGGCTGCGGCAGGGTGAGGCCGAACGCCTGCTGCTGCACCCTCGCGACCACGGCGCCCTGGCGGAGGAAGTGCCCTTCCAGGGGCTGGAGCGCTGGCGGGAGCAGGCCCTGGAGGCCCTGACCGGCGTTGGCCCGCTGGCGACGGCGCTGCGCTGGAACCTGGGCGTGTATCTCTGGGCCGCCGGCAGCGTGGCGCAGCTGAGCGACGGCCTAAGCCAGGCGGAAGCGCTGCTGCAGGCCCGGGCGGGACTGCGGCAGCTGGCCGCCCTGGGCTGATCCGCACCCGGGGCCTCGACCCCGAGGCCAGCGGACAGCCCCCGACCGCGCGAATCGCAGCATCGGGCACAGAACAAGGCGCCGCCCGATTCACGCCGGGCGTTCTGTAGCGACAACAACCAAACGGCCGATGGTTTGGTAGCAACGGCCACCCGCAGCCGCACCGCTGCATGGTGTTCTTGTGGGGGTTGGTCAGCCTGCGCGCCAACCGCTCCGTTGCGCCCCTTGTGGGCCACGATCAGCCGCCACCTGCACCGCTGATTCCTGAGGGAGTCAGGGGTGATTTGTGCTGTCTGCACCACGCCGCCACCGCTCGCTGCGCCGCCCCTTCATGTCGAATCTTTCCCGCCGCAAGTTTCTGATCACCGCCGCCGGCTCCGCCGCCGGCGCGGTGTGGCTGGCCGCCTGCGGCGGCAGCAAGAAAGCTGCCATTCAACCCAGCAGCACCGCCACCGGCCCCGATGCTCCGGAAGTGAGCGGCGCCACCCTGGGCTTCATCGCCCTCACCGATGCCTCGCCCCTGATCATCGCCAAAGAGAAGGGCTTCTTCGCCAAGCACGGCATGCCCGATGTGAAGGTGGTGAAGCAGACCTCCTGGGCCGCCACCCGCGACAACCTGGAGCTGGGCAGCAAGCGGGGCGGCATCGATGGGGCGCACATCCTCACGCCGATGCCCTATCTACTGACGGTGGGCAAGATCACCAAGACGCAGAAGCCGCTGCCGATGTACATCCTGGCGCGGCTCAATGTGAACGGCCAGGGCCTTTCCCTTTCCAACGAGTTCCTGAAGGAGAAGGTGACGCTGCAGGATCCCAAGATCAAGCAGATCGCCGACAAGAAGAAGGCCAGCGGCAAGCTGCTCAAGGCCGCCCAGACCTTCCCCGGCGGCACCCACGATCTCTGGATGCGCTATTGGCTGGCCGCCAACGGCGTCGACCCCAACAAGGACGCCGACCTGGTGGTGGTGCCCCCCGCCCAGATGGTGGCCAATGTGCAGACCGGCACCATGGACACCTTCTGCGTGGGTGAGCCCTGGAACCAGCGCGCCGTGAACAAGAAGGTGGGCTACACCGGCGCGATCACCGGCGAACTCTGGAAGGACCACCCCGAGAAAGCCTTCTCGCTGCGCGCCGACTGGGTCGACCAGAACCCCAAGGCCGCCAAGGCGATGCTGATGGCGGTGCAGGAAGCCCAGATGTGGTGCGAGGACCCCGCCAACCTCGACGAACTCTGCGAGATCACCTCCAAGGACAAGTACTTCAAGTGCAGCGTCTCTGACATCAAGCCGCGCCTGGCCGGCACCTTCGACTACGGCGATGGCCGCACGGCCACCGACACGCCGCTGAAGATGCACTTCTGGGCCGAGAAGGACTCCCACTCCTTCCCCTACAAGAGCCACGACCTCTGGTTCCTCACCGAAGACCAGCGCTGGGGCTATCTGCCGCAGAACCTCGACACCACGGCGCTGATCGACAAGGTGAACCGCTCCGACCTGTGGAAGGAGGCCGCCATCGCCATCGGCCAGCAAGGCGCCATTCCGGCCAGCGATTCCCGCGGCAAGGAGACCTTCTTCGACGGCGTGGTGTTCGATCCGGAGAACCCGAAGGCCTACCTCGACAGCCTCAAGATCAAGGCCCTCAGCTGAGGTCCGCCACCGGGGCCCCTGGGCGCCCGGCCACCGCGAGCTCCGGCCTGAGCCGGGGCTCAACCCCGTTCGTTGCTTGCTGCCATGACCACCACCGTGAGTTCCGCCAACCGCGCGGGACGGCCCTCCCGCCGCAGGCTCAAGGGCAATCTCAAGGCCGTTCTGCCCTACCTGCTCTGCATCGGCTCCTTTCTGATCTCCTGGCAGCTGCTGTCGCTGGCCCTCGGCGCCGCCCGGCTGCCCGGCCCGGTGAACGTGCTGGTGGACACCTGGGACCCCTACATCAGCCAGCCCTTCTATGACGACGGCGGCACCAGCAAGGGCCTGGGCTGGCAGATCCTGATCTCGCTGCAGCGGGTGGCGGTGGGCTACGGCCTGGCAGCGGTGGTGGGCGTGGCCATCGGCGGCCTGCTGGGCATGAACCGCTTCGCCGGCAAGGGCTTCGACCCGGTGATCCAGGTGCTGCGCACCGTGCCGCCGCTGGCCTGGTTCCCGATCTCGCTGATGGTGTTCCAGGACGCCAACACCTCGGCGATCTTCGTGATCTTCATCACCGCCATCTGGCCGATCATCATCAACACCGCCGTGGGCATCCGCGAGATCCCGCAGGACTACACCAACGTGGCGCGGGTGCTGCGGCTGCGCAAAGGCGCCTACATCCGCAACATCGTGATTCCGGCAACGGTGCCCTACGTGTTCACCGGTCTGCGCATCTCGGTGGGCCTGGCCTGGCTGGCGATCGTGGCCGCGGAGATGCTCAAGGCCGACGGCGGCATCGGCTACTTCATCTGGGATGCCTACAACGCCGGCGGCGATTCCAGCTCCAGCCAGATCATCCTGGCGATCCTCTATGTGGGCGTGGTGGGTCTGGCCCTCGATCGCCTGGTGGCCTACGCCGGCAAGCTCGCCGCCAAGGGAGGCAACTGACGATGGCACCCGCGTTCCTCACCGTCGACGACGTCACCCAGACGTTTCCCCTCGACGATGGCGGCCAGTACGTGGCCCTCAAGGACATCGATCTGAGCATCGCCGAGGGCGAATTCATCTCGCTGATCGGCCACTCGGGCTGCGGCAAATCGACCCTGCTCAACCTGATGGCCGGCCTGACCCAGGCCAGCAGCGGCGGCATCCTGATGGGCGGCCGCCAGGTGGTCGATCCGGGTCCGGATCGGATGGTGGTGTTCCAGAACTACTCGCTGCTGCCCTGGCTGTCGGTGCGCCAGAACATCGCCCTGGCGGTGAACACCGTGATGGCCGACCAGGGTGAGGCTGCCCGGCGCCAGCGCATCGAGGAGAGCATCCAGATGGTGGGGCTCGGCCATGCAGCCGAGAAGTATCCCGGCGAGCTCTCGGGCGGCATGAAGCAGCGGGTGGCGATCGCCCGCGCCCTGGCGATCCGTCCGAAGCTGCTGCTACTCGATGAACCCTTCGGCGCCCTCGACGCCCTCACCCGCGGCAATCTGCAGCAGCAGCTGATGCAGATCTGCCAGCAGGCCGGCGTGACCACCGTGATGGTGACCCACGACGTGGACGAGGCGCTGCTGCTCTCCGACCGGGTGGTGTGCCTCACCAACGGTCCGGCCGCCGGCATCGGCCAGATCCTGACGGTGGATCTGCCCCGGCCGCGGCAGCGGTTGGAGGTGATGAATCACCCCGACTACTACCACCTGCGCAGCGAGCTGATCGGCTTCCTGCAGCAGCAGCGCCGCCTCAAGCAGCGCCGCAAGCCATCCGTCGCCCCAACGGCGGCGGCGGCCGGCAGCGGAGCGCGCCGCAGCAGCCCGGCCACCGTGCGCCTCGGCTATCTGCCCGGCCTGGACATCGCCCCGCTGGCGGTGGCGATCGAGCGCGGCCTGCTGGAAGAGCGCGGCCTGACGGTGCGGCCGATCAGCTTCGACCGCTGGCAGACCCTCGAGGCCGAACTGCGCGAGGGCCAGCTGGATGTGGCGATCACCTCCGCCACCACCCCCCTGGCCCTGGCCCTCGGCCTCGACGGCAAGCCCGCCTGGCCGGCGATCACGCCGATGACGGTGACCCGCAGCGGCAATGCCCTCTGCCTGTCGCGACGCTTCCTGGAGCTGGGCATCCGCTCGCTGGCGGAGCTGGCCGAGCGCCTCAAGGGCCGGGAGTGGCCGCTGCGGCTGGCGATCGCCCAGAAGGGCAACATGCAGGAACTGCTGCTGCGCCACTGGCTGGCCAGCGGCGGCATCGATCCCGACCGGGATGTGGAGCTGCTCAGCCTCTCGCCGATGGCGATGGAGGCCACCCTGCGGGCGGGCGAGATCGACGGCTTCATCGCCGGTCGCTATCGCGTGGCCAAGGCGGTGGAGGCGGGCCTCACCTACGTGCTGGCCACCGACCTCGACATCTGGGCCTCCCATCCGGAGAAGGTGCTCACCTGCCATGAGGACTGGGCCAGCCAGCACAGCGGGGAGCTGATCGACCTCTGCGCCGCCCTGATGCAGGCGGGCCGCCTGTGCGAGGACGGCGCCGAGCACCAGCAGCTGGTGACGCTGCTCAGCCAGCCCCAGTGGCTGGGCCGCGGCTCCGACCTGGCCCTGCAGCGCCAGTTCGACCTGGGCACCGGCGAACCGGCCGGCCAGCGCCTGCCGCTCAACCGCTTCCACAGCGACCGGGCCCACCTGGCCAACGCCGCCGAGGGCACCTGGATCCTCAGCCAGTTCAGCCGCTGGGGCTGGACGCCGTTCCCCAGCAACCGGGTGGAACTGCTCAGCCAGCTGTATCGCAACGACCTCTGCAGCAGCGCCCTGGAGAGTGCCGGTTTCGCCGCCCTGCGCCCCGACCGCCAGCCCTTCGCACTGGCCGATGGCGTGGTGTTCGACCAGGACAACCCGCTGGCCTACCTACAGCAGCTGCCGCTCAGCCGTCACGGCGCCGTGGAGCCGGTGCCGCTGCCGAGCGCCCAACGCCCCATCGCCGCCCCCTGAGATGACCATCGCCATGACCACCACACCCCTGGCTGCGGCACCCGGCCCGGACGCGGCCGCCAGCTACCTCAGCTTCCGCAACGTGGGCCAGATCTTCCAGACCGCCCGCGGCCCCTTCGAAGCCCTGAAGGACATCAACCTCGAGGTGCAGCAGGGGGAATTCATCTGCGTGATCGGCCACTCCGGCTGCGGCAAGAGCACGCTGCTGAACATGGTGTCGGGCTTCCTGCAGCCCAGCAGCGGCTCGGTGACCCTGCGCGATGTACCGATCGAGCGGCCCGGCCCCGACCGGATGGTGGTGTTCCAGAACTACTCGCTGCTGCCCTGGCAGACGGTGGAGCAGAACGTGGAGCTGGCGGTGCGGGCGGCGCGGCCGGAGCTGTCAGCCGGCACCCGGGCCCAGGTGGTGCAGCATCACCTGGAGATGGTGGGCCTCACCGAGGCGCGGCAGAAGCGCCCTGGGCAGATCTCCGGCGGCATGCGCCAGAGGGTGGCGATCGCCCGCGCCCTGGCCGTGCAACCGGAGGTGCTGGTGCTCGATGAACCCTTCGGCGCCCTCGATGCGATCACCAAGGAGGAGCTGCAGGAGGAGCTGCTGGCGATCTGGGAGGAGCACAAGCCCACGGTGCTGATGATCACCCACGACATCGACGAGGCTCTGTTCCTCGCCGATCGGATCGTGATGATGACCAACGGTCCTTCGGCCGGCATCGGCGAGATCGTGGAGGTGCCGTTCGAGCGGCCCCGCAGCTACGAGGCGATCCAGGAGGATCCGCGCTACGGCCAGCTGCGCAACCACGCCCTCGACTTCCTCTACCGCCGCTACGCCCACGACGACGACTGAAGACGCGTCATGTGTCAGAGCGGCCGCAGGCGCACGGCGGCCGCCTTGAGCTCCGGCTGCTTCGACTGGGGGCAGGCCTGCTCGTGCATCAGCCGGTTGGCCTCGCAGGGCTCCTCCTGGCTGGCGCCCCAGTGCATCGGCAGAAACACGGTGCCGGGGCGGATCTGCGCGGTGACCTGCACCCGGGCCGTGATCGCCGCCCGCCGCGAGGCCACCTCCGCCAGAGCGCCGTCGCTGAGGCCATGGCGTGCGGCATCGTCGGGATGCACCTCCAGCAGGGGCTGGGGATGCTGCTTGCGCAGCCGCGCCACATGGGCGGTGCGGGTCATCGTGTGCCAGTGGCCGAGGTAGCGGCCCACGGTGAGCACCAGCGGGTAGGTGTCGCAGGGGGGTTCCGCCAGCCCGAAGGGCTGCTCCGCCAACAGCCGGGCCCGGCCGTTGGCCGTGGGAAAGCGATGGCCCGCCGGTGCGGCCGGAAAGGGATCCACCGCGCCATAGAGCCGGGCCTGACCGCCGCCGGGAGCCGTGCCGGCCGGGAAAGGCCACTGCTGCGGGCCGTGCTCGGCCAGCAGCCCGTGGCTGAGGCCACTGAGATCGCACACCCGCCCGGCGGTGAGCGCCACCAGTTCGGCATAGACCTCAGCGGCGGAGCTGTAGCGGAACTGGTCGTCAAAGCCGAGGCGCCGGCCCAGCTCAGCGAAGATCGCCCAGTCGGGCCGCGCCTCGCCGGGGGGCTGGCGGAACGCCGAACAGAGGGTGACCCGCCGCTCGGAATTGGTCATCACGCCGGTCTTCTCGCTCCACTGGGCCGCCGGCAGCAGCAGATGGGCCACCGCCGCGGTTTCGGTGCCGGCGTAGGCCTCGCTCAGCACCACCAGCGGACAGCGGGCCGCCGCGGCCTTGACGCGATCCAGCGAGGGCATGCTCACCAGCGGATTGGTGGCCGCCACCCACCAGAGGCCCAGCGCGCCGTGCTCCATCGCCTCGATCTGCTGCCACACCGCCAGACCGGGCTGGGAAGCGATCGATCCCGGCGCAAAACCCCAGTGGGCCTCCACCGCAGCGCGGTGCTGCGGATCGCTGACGCTGCGGTAGCCGGGCAGCAGCTGAGCCAGACCGCCCACCTCGCGGCCGCCCATGGCGTTGGGCTGGCCGGTGAGCGAGAAGGGGCCCGCCCCCTCGCGGCCGATCTGACCGGTGACCAGATGCAGATTGCAGAGGCCCGCCACGGTGGCGGTGCCCTCGCGGCTCTGGTTCACCCCCATCGACCAGAGGCTAAGGGCGGCGGCGGCCTCCGCCCACCAGGCAGCCAGCTGGCGCAGGTCGGCCTCGGCGATGCCGCAGAGCGCGCAGACCCGCTCCGGAGTCCACTGGCGCCAGAGGGCCTCCAGCGCCGGCCAGCCGTCGGTGTGGGCAGCGATGAAGGCGGGATCGAGGGCACTCGCCTCCAGCAACAGATGACCGATGCCGTGCAGCAGCACCAGATCGGTGCCCGGCCGGATCGCCAGATGCAGATCAGCCGCCTCGGCCGTGGCGGTGCGGCGCGGATCGACCACCACCAGCCGCAGCGCCTGCTTCACCTTGCGCTTGCGCTTGATCAGCCGCTGGAACAGCACCGGATGGCACTCGGCGGTGTTGGTGCCGATCAGCAGCACCAGATCGGCCAGGTCGAGGTCGTCGTAGCAGCAGGGCGGACCATCGGAGCCGAAGCTGGCGGCATAGCCCGCCACCGCCGAACTCATGCAGAGGCGGGAGTTGGCATCGAAGTTGTTGCTGCCCAGGGCCCCCTTGAGCAGCTTGTTGGCCACGTAGTAGTCCTCGCTGAGGAACTGCCCGGAGCCGTAGATCGCCAGGCCGTTGGGGCCCTGCTCCCGCAGCGTGGTGCGGATGCGCGCCACCAGCAGGCCAAAGGCCTGATCCCAGCTGATCGGCGCGAACGGCTGATCGAGCCGCTCCCGCCAGAGGGGGGTGGTGAGGCGGTTGTGATCGAGCGTTTCGCCCACCGTGGCGCCCTTGATGCACACCTGACCCTGGGAGGAGGGGTGCTGGCGGTCGCCGCGCGCCACCCAGAGTTGCTCGTCGGCATCCGCCGCAGGGGGCTTCAGCTCCAGGCCGCAACCCACACCGCAGTAGGGGCACTGGGCGCGGGCCGGCTGCGGGGCTGGGGAGATGGAGGGGGAAGCGGTCATCTCCGGGCCCGGCAGTGGGGCATGCGAGTGAGGGCATTCGACCAAGCGGAGCGACCAGCGGTTGGTGGCATCGGCTACCGAATGACCGGCGGCGGCCCAGGGCGGGCTGCGGCACGATGCGGAGGCACGGCCAGCCCCTGCACCACCGGGCTCGCCAACGCCATCACCGCCCGTGTCCCTGCCAGAGCCCCTGCACCAGCGCTGCTTCGCCTTCGAGGCCGACTTCACCAGCTCGCTGCGATGCATTCCGATGGCCGTGCGCCGCAAGCTCGACCTGGCCGGCGTGAAGCTGAAGCTGGTGCACTGGAGCGAGCTGAGCGAACCGGAGCGCCACGCGCTGCTGGCCTGGAGCGATGGACCGGAGGCGATCGAGGCCCTGCGCGAGCACCTGCTGGAGCGCACGGCCCAGCTCAGCCCCGGCATCGCCGGCTCCCTGCCGCGGCCCGAGCAGGAACCCTGGCAGCAGACGGCGGCACTGCCCACCTGCCTGCAGCAGTCGTGCGAGCAACTGAAGTTGCAGATCCGGCCCGGGGGCTGGGCCAGCCTCGATGAGCTGCAGCGCTTCGCCCTGGTGAAGCTCAGCCACCCCGGCCACGAACACCGCAACCTGCCGGCCGCCCTGGCGGAATTCGATCTGCTTAACCCAGCCTGAGCCAGGCGGCAGCCGGCCTACTCACGCTGCTGGACGCGCTGAGGATGGTTGGCATCTGCCTCAAGATGCCGCCGTGATCCCTGCAGCACCGCCGAAGCTGCCGCTGCGCTGCTGCCTGCTGAGCGGCGGCGCCAGCCGGCGGATGGGCCGCGACAAGGGGCTGCTGCCCCACCCCGAGGGCGGCTGCTGGCTGGAGCGCAGCCTGCAGCTGCTGGCGGGGCTGCAGGCGCCGGTCACCCTGCTCAGCCGCTGGCCGGACCATCTGGAGCGGGCGAAGGCGCTGGAACTGCCACAGCTGGAGGCCATCAGCGAACCAGCGCCCTGGGAGGGGCCCCTGCTGGCACTGCACCGGCTGATGCAACAGCACCCCGAGCAACGGCTGCTGCTCTGCCCGGTGGACATGCCGGCGCTGACGCGCGCCAGCCTGCAGGAGCTGCTGCAGGCTGGCGCTGCGGAACCGAGGGCGATCCACCTGGCCCACGACGGCGATCGGCTGCAACCCCTGCTGGGGATCTACCCCAGTACGGCCGCCCGGCGCAGCGCGCTGACCCAGGCGATCGAGCAAGGGGAGCGACGCCTGCAGGGCTGGCTGGCACAGCAGCCCTACCGCAGCGTGCCCCTGAATCCCGCCACCCTGCGCAACGTGAACCGGGCCAGCGAACTCTGAAGCCGGCTGCTGCTGCCGGCGGGCAGACTGCAGCGATGACGAGGGTGTCCGCAGCCCAACCGAACCCGGCGGCCGCTACAGAGCCGCCCCTGGATCAGCACCACCGGCCCCTGGGCGTGCTGCGGCTCTCGCTCACGGCCCGCTGCAACCTGGCCTGCCCCTACTGTCAGCCCGATGGCCGTGAGCCGCCCGGGCTGCTCAACCTGGAGCAGCGCCTGCAGGTGGCGGAGGCGGCCGTGGCCCTGGGGGCCCACAGCCTGCGGCTCACCGGCGGCGAACCGCTGCTGCATCCCGAGCTGGAGAGCCTGATTGCGGCGGTGCAACCGCTGCGGGAGCAGGGGCTGCGGGAGATCGCCCTCACCAGCAACGGCACCCTGCTCAGCGCCCACCGCGCCCGGGCGCTGCGCCAGGCCGGCCTCGATCGCATCACCCTCAGCCTCGATGGCGCCGATGGCTCCAGCGTGGCGCGCATGGCCGGCCTGGCCGATGCCGCCGCCGGCGAGGCCAGCCTGGCGCGGGTTCTGGCGGCGCTGGAGCACGCCCGCCACGCCGGCTTCGATCCCGGCAGCGGCGCCCTGAAGCTCAATGCCGTGATCCAGCGGGGCGCCAACGACGATCAGCTGCTGCCGCTGGCGACGCTGGCCCGCGAGCACGGCGTGGAGCTGCGCCTGATCGAATACATGGATGTGGGCAACCGCAACGGCTGGCAGGAGAGCGCCGTGGTGCCCGCGGCGGAGATGGTGGAGCGGATCGGGGCGCGCTGGCCGCTGGAGCCGCTGGGCCGCACAACCCACGGCACCGCCAGCCGCTGGCGCTACCGCGATGGGGCGGGGCAGCTGGCGGTGGTGGCCTCGATCAGCGCCCCCTTCTGCGGCGACTGCAATCGCCTGCGGGTCACTGCCGATGGCATGGCCTACACCTGCCTGTTCGCCGCGGCCGGCAGCGGCCTGGATCTCAAGCCCTGGTTGCAGCCAGCGGTGCCGCCGGCGGAAACGCTGCAGAGCGTCCTGGGCCGACTGTGGCAGCAGCGCACGGATCGCTACAGCGAGGAGCGGCAGGCCCGCCGTGCGCTCCGCGGCCCATCGCCCCACCCGGAGATGGCGTATCTAGGCGGCTAGAGCGAACCGGCCAGCACCAGGGCCGCCAGGGCCGCAATCGCTTGGCTCCAGATGACCTGCATCGAGACGGCGTCACCGCAGACGGCTCAATCCGCCCGCTCCGTCAGCCGCGGCAGCAGCTGCACCAGGTTGCAGGGGCGGGTGCCGGCATCGAGCTGGGCTGCGATCAGGCGATCCCAGGCGGTTTCCACCGCATCCAGTGAGCCCGGCAGCACGAAGATCACCGTGCCGTTGGCCACGCCGGCCAGACAGCGGCTCTGCAGGCTGCTGGTGCCGATCGTGTCAAACGAGAGCACCCGGAACAGCTCGCCGAAACCCTCGATCGTCTTGTCCAGCAGCGGAGCCACCGCTTCCGGCGTGCCATCGCGGCCGGTGAGCCCGGTGCCGCCGCTGCTGATCACCACCTGCACGGCGGGATCGGCGATCCAGCGGCTCAGCTCGGCGCGGATGCGGTAGCGGTTGTCCGGCACGATGCAGCGCTCCCGCAACTGGTGCCCGGCCGCCTCCAGGCGCTGCTGCAGCGCATCACCGGAGCGATCGTCCGCCAGGGTGCGGCTGTCGGACACCGTCAGCAGGGCGATGGCGAGGCTCAAACCGGCGCGCACAACAGGCAGCCCATCGTGGCAGGGGCCTGCCGGGGCGCTGGGTAGCGTTGCGGCCACGGGCCACCAGAGCATGGAAGGTGCAGCGAGTCAGGGCATCCGCATCCGCCTGTTCGCCGGGCTGCGCGAACAGGCGGGCTGGGCGGAGCGTCACTGGCCCACCGCTGCCGAGGCAACCGCGCCGCTCACCCCGCGCCAGCTCGGGCCGATGCTGCAGCTGCCGGGTGCGCTGAGCGGCGTGCGCATCGCCATCAACCAGCAGTTCGCCAGCGCCGACACAGCGCTGCAGGCCGGCGACGAGCTGGCCTTCCTGCCGCCGATCAGCGGGGGCTGAGGCCGGCGGCGATGCACCTACGGATCGATCTGCACGCTGAGGCCTTTGCGCCGCTGCACTGCCTGGAGCAGTGGCAGAACCACCTCGCCGCCCAGGGCCACAGCGGCAGCGCCGCCGAAGCCCTGTTCATCGGCCGGGTGCGCGGCAACGCCGCCGACGGCACTCCGCTGGCGGCCCTGGAGCTGGAGCACTACCCCGGCATGACCGAAGCTCAGCTGCAACGGCTGGCCGAGGCCAGTGGCCAGCGCCATGGGGCGCGCAGCTGCCTGATCCAGCACCGCATCGGCCGGGTGCTGCCAGGAGAGGCGATCGTGCTGGTGGCGATCGGCGCCGACCGCCGCGGCCCCGCCCAGCGCTGCTGCCAGGAACTGCTGGAGGCGCTCAAGCACGAGGCGCCCTTCTGGAAGCGGGAGTGGCGCACCGATGGCAGCAGCGCCTGGATCACCGGCAACACCACCTTCTGACCGCAGGCAGCGTGACCGCAGGCGGCAGCAACCACACGCCCGTCAGAGCAGCGGCAACCGCAGCAGCTGCGCCCACAGCTCCGTGCCGGCCTCCAGGGCCCCCAGCTCCGCCGGGATCTCCAGCAGCAGATCGGCCCCCTGCAGCGAGCCGATGCGCGAGGAGGCCTGCGATCCCTCGACCCGAGCCCACAGCCCGCCATCGGCGGCCACCACCAGCCGGGCCCGCGCCAGTTCCGGCCGGCCAGCGCCGCGGCGCAGGGGCTGCTCCAATCGCACCAGCAGCCGCGGCAGCAGCTGCACCTCCGCTCCCTCCAGGCGCTGCAGCGCCGGCCAGAGCAGCTGCAGCGCCGTGATGGCGGCCGCCACCGGATTGCCCGGCAGACCGAAGAAGGGAACACCCGCCACCTCGCCCCAGGCAAAGGGCCTCCCGGGCTTGAGGAACAGCTTCCAGAAGCGCAGCTGCCCCAGCTCCGCCACCAGCGGGCGGATCCAGTCGCTGTCGCCGGCGGAGACGCCGCCGGTGCTCACCACCACATCGCAACCCGCCGCCAGCTCCTGCAGCGCCTGGCGCAGGGGCTCCGGCTGATCCGCCACCACGCGCTGCTCAGCCACGGCATAGCCCAGGCGGCGGAACAGCGCCGTGAGCAGCGCCGAATTGCTCTCCCAGATCTGGCCGGGGCCGCGCTCCTCACCGGGCGGCAGCAGTTCATCCCCGCTGATCAACAGGCCCAGCCGCGGGCGACGCGTCACCACCAGCTGCTGCACCCCGCAGCTGGCGAGACGCCCCAGATCCGCCACCCCCAGCCGCTGGCCGGCGGGCACCAGCTCCTGATCAGGCGCCGCCTCCTCGGCGGGTTGGCGAATCCAGGGGTTGGAACCGCAGGGCTTCACCAGTGCGAGCTGCTCACCCTCCAGCGCCACCAGCTCCTGGGGAAGCACGCGCTCACTGCCCTCGGGCACCACGGCGCCGGTGAGAATCCGCACCGCCTCGCCCGGGGCCAGGGGAGCGCCACGGGGTGCACCGGCTGCCGACACCCCCACCAATGTCCAGCGTTGGCCTGGCTCGGGCTGGGCCGCACCGGCAATGGCGTAGCCATCCATGATCGAGGCCCGAAACCCGGGCACCGCCGCGGCCGCCAGCACCGGCCTGGCCGTGTTGCGGCCGAGAGCCTGAGTGAGCGGCACCGTCTCCTCCAGCCCTAGGGGCTGCAGTATTTCGAGGATCTGGGCGCGGGCCTGCTCCAGTGGCAGCCCCTCGCGGCCATAGGGCTCAGTCATCGCGCTGCCAGTCGCCATGGCGGCCGCCGCTCTTGCTCAGCAGACGCACCGCGGTGATCGTCATCGCCGGATCGGCGGACTTGAGCATGTCGTAGAGGGTGAGCAGCCCCACCTGCACGGCGGTGAGCGCCTCCATCTCCACCCCGGTGCTGCCGGTGGTGCGGGCACTCGCCTCCAAGCGCAGCCCGGAGCCGTCGCTGCAGGCCTCGATCACCACCTCCACGCCGCTCAGGGCAATCGGATGGCAGAGGGGAATCAGCTCCCAGGTGCGCTTGGCCGCCTGGATCGCCGCCACCCGCGCCACCGCCAGCACGTCGCCCTTGGGAGCGCTTCCCGCCAGCACCAGGGCCAGCACCTCGGGGCGCATCCGGATCAGGCCTTCAGCGCGGGCTTCGCGGCGGCTGGCGGGCCGATCACCGACCTCCACCATGTGCACCTCGCCGCTGGCGTTCAGGTGGCTGAGAGAACCGCTCGCGGCGGGATCACCGGCTGGTTGCGGCGGTGCAGCGCCGGCCCCATCCCCCTGCCCTTGCGCAGGCAGCGCCGGATTCATAGCTGCACTCGCTTCTGCGGCGGCCATCCCGATCACCCATGCGGGCTCCAGCATGGCCGGCGATGGCCCCGTAGCTTGAGCAGACCCCACCATTCCGGGCCGATGACCAGCGATCGCCTGCACCGATCGAACCCCGGCACAGCCGAGACCAACGCCCCGGTCCACCGCCAGCGCCAGCAGCAGCGCCCTGGGGCCCTGGCGCTGCTGCTGGCGCTCGGAGTGCTGGCACCGGCAACGGTGCAGGCGGGGCCGCTGGTGCGCCGGGCCCAGGAGCGGCGGGCCTGCCAGGAGTTCGCACGCCAGCTGCAGGCGAGCAGCGGCAATCCGGCCCAGGCGCAGCAGATCTATCAGCAGGGCGTACTCAAGCTGGTGGCGCAGTTCGGCGAGAACCCCTGCGGCGATATCCCGGCACCGGTGGCCGGCGGCGCGCCCACCACGCCGGCGACGACAGCCCCCGCAGCAGCAGCCCCGACCACGGCCACACCCGCGACGACGGCACCCGCCAACCCCGCAGCCGCAGCCGGCACAACAGCCCCGGCAGCTGCCAGCGCCGAACAGCAGCAGGCCTGCCAGGAATTCGCTCGCCGTCTCCAGGCCGCCCAGGGGAATCCCGCCCAGGCCCAACAGATCTATGCGATGGGCAGCCAGCGGCTGAGCAGCCGCTTCGGAGCCAATCCCTGCCCGGCGATTGCGCAGCCATGACACCGGCGAACCTGCCCCCGGACCGGAGTTGATCCCTTGCGGCTGCAACGCCCCTCCACCCTGCTGTGCGTCTTTCTGACGCTGCTCAACGACCGGCTGAGCGAAACGCTGATCTTCCCGCTGCTGCCCTTCCTGCTGGCGAGCTTCACCAGTGACGGGCGAACCCTGGGCCTGCTCACCGGCAGCTATGCGGTGGCGCAGTTCCTGGTGACTCCCTTGATCGGCGCCCTCAGCGACCGCTACGGCCGCAAACCGGTGATCGCCGTCTGCGTGCTGGGATCAGTGCTGGGGCTGGGGCTGTTCGCCACCACGATCGCCATCGACTGGCGGGCCGTGCCGTGGGCCAGCGGCACGGCTCTGCCCCTGGCCCTGCTGTTCGCCGGCCGGCTGATCGATGGCATGAGCGGCGGCACGGCCGCCACGGCCGCTGCCGTGCTGGCCGACATCTCACCCCCGGAGAAGCGCGCCAAGGCCTTTGGCCTGATCGGCGTGGCCTTCGGCCTGGGATTCATCCTCGGCCCGGCACTGGGGGGCCTGCTGGGGCGGGTCAACGTCAACCTGCCCCTGGCGGTGGCGGTGGCCATCGCCGCCCTCAACCTGCTGCTGGTGCTGACGCTGCTGCCGGAAACCCATCCGACTTCAGCGCGCATCGCCCTGCCGCGCAAGCGCGAGCTGCAGCCCTTCAGTCAGCTGGCCCGGGTGTTCGGCAACCCACGGGTGCGGCGCCTGTGCGGCGCCTTCTTCCTCTTCTTCCTGGCCTTCAACGGCTTCACCGCCGTGCTGGTGCTCTACTTCAAGCAGAGCTTCAACTGGGGGCCGGGCCTGGCGGGCCTGGCCTTCCTGGTGGTGGGTGTCGTGGCCACGGTGGTGCAGGGCGGGCTGATCGGACCGCTGGTGAAGCGCTACGGCGAATGGCGCCTGAGCCTGGCAGGCCTGGGGTTCGTGGTGCTCGGCTGCGGCCTGGTGCCGCTGGCCACCCCGGCCACCGCCACGGCTGTGGTGTTTCCGGCGGTGGCCAGCCTGGCCCTGGGCACCGGCCTGGTGACCCCCTGCCTGCGGGCGCTGGTGTCACGCCGGCTGGCGGATGCCGGCCAGGGGGCCGCCCTGGGCAGCCTGCAGGGTCTGCAGAGCCTCGGCAGCTTCATCGGCCCGCCGCTGGCGGGGCTGGCCTACGAGAGCGTCGGCCGCACCAGCCCGTTCTGGCTGGGGATGGCGTTGCTGATCGGCGTCGGCGCCCTGGTGGCGGGGGGGCGGCGCCGGCTGCAGGAGCACGGAGCGTCAAGTGCGGAGAGCACCTGAGCGTCTCCATCGCGATTGCTACGGTTCAACCATGCAGGACGCCTCCGCCCCGGTTTCGCCCGAGCTCTACATCAACCGGGAGCTCAGTTGGATCGAATTCAACTACCGGGTGCTGGCCCAGGCCCTGGATGAGCACACGCCTCTGCTGGAGCAGGCCAAGTTCAGCGCCATTTTCAGCAACAACCTCGATGAATTCTTCATGGTGAGGGTGGCCTCCCTGAAGAGTCAGCTGGAAGCCGGCGTGGCCGCCCTCAGCGACGACGGCCTCACCCCCCAGGAGCAGCTGGAGGCGATCCAGGGCAAGCTGCGACCCCTGCTCGACCTGCAGCAGCAGCACTACCGCCTCACGCTCAAACGGCAGCTGTCCGAATACGGCGTGCTGCTGATCGATTACGCCAACCTCAGCGCCCGGCAGCGCCACTGGGTCGACGACTACTTCCGCACCGCGATCTTTCCGGTGCTGACGCCACTGGCGGTCGACCCCTCCCACCCGTTCCCGTTCATCAGCAACCTCAGCCTCAATGTGGCGGCGCTGGTGAGCGATCCCGACACCGGGCAGCAGCAATTCGCCCGGGTGAAAGTGCCGCAGAAGGTGCTGCCGCGCTTCGTGCATGTGCCGGTGGAGCTGAGCGGCAAGCGGCCCAAGCCGGTGTTCAGTGCGGTGCCGCTGGAGCAGGTGGTGGCCTTCAACCTCGGGCTGCTGTTCCCGGGGATGACCGTGGAGGGTCACTACTTCTTCCGCGTCACCCGCGACGCCGACCTGGAACTGCGCGACCTGGAGGCCGACGACCTGATGGAGGCCTTGGAGGAGGGTCTGCGCAAGCGCCGCCGCGGCGGCGAGGTGGTGCGGCTGGAAGTCGCCGATGAGATGCCTGAAGCGGTGGTGCAGCTGCTGATGGACGGCATGGCCGTGGAGCCCGAGGACGTGTACCGCATCAACGGACCGCTCGGGCTGGATGACCTGATGAGCCTGCTGAGCATTCCGCTGCCGCAGCTCAAGGACAAACCCTACAAGGGCCGCACCGCACCGTCCCTGGTGCGGGCCCAGCGCAGCAACCTGGAGGATGGCTCCCTCAAGGCCGAAGAGTTCGAGAGCATCTTCTCGGCGCTGCGCCGCGGCGATGTGCTGCTGCAGCATCCCTACGACCTCTTCTCCACCTCCGTGGAGGAGTTCCTGCATCAGGCGGCCGACGACCCGGCGGTGCTGGCGATCAAGATGACGCTCTACCGCACCTCCAAGGATTCACCGGTGGTGGCGGCGCTGATCCGGGCGGCCGAGAACGGCAAGCAGGTGATGGCGCTGGTGGAGCTCAAGGCGCGCTTCGATGAGGACAACAACATCCAGTGGGCCAAGCAGCTGGAGCGCTCGGGCGTGCATGTGGTCTACGGCGTGATCGGCCTCAAGACCCACACCAAGATCGCCCTGGTGGTACGGCGGGAGAAGAAGGAGCTGCGCAGCTACGCCCACATCGGCACGGGCAATTACAACTCCAAGACCTCCAGCCTCTACACCGACCTGGGCCTGCTGACGGCCCGGCCGGAGTTCGGCGCCGATCTGGTGGAGCTGTTCAACTACCTCACCGGCTTCTCCAAACAGCAGAACTTCCGCCGGTTGCTGGTGGCACCGGTGACGCTGCGCCGCGGCATGGAGGAGCTGATCCGCCGGGAGATCGAACACGCCGGCGCCGGGCGCGGGGGGCACATCCGGGCCAAGATGAATGCGCTGGTGGATCCGGCGATCATCGGCCTGCTCTACGAGGCCTCCCAGGCCGGCGTGAAGATCGAACTGGTGATCCGCGGCATGTGCAGCCTGCGCCCAGGCGTGGAGGGGGTGAGCGAGAACATCCGGGTGGTGAGCGTGATCGGCCGCTTCCTCGAGCACTCACGGCTGTTCTGGTTCGCCAACGGCGGCGCCCCCGAGCTGTTCATCGGCAGCGCCGACTGGATGCCGCGCAACCTCAACCGGCGGGTGGAGGCGGTGGCGCCGGTGGACGATCCGCAGCTGCGCCAGCATCTGGAACAGGTGCTGGAGCTCTACCTGGCGGACACAGGCGCCTGGCACATGCGGCCCGATGGCAGCTTCCAGCAGCAGCAGCACGAGGGAGAGGAGCAACTGGCCCAGAGGGAGCTGATGCGGCGCTGGCGCGGCGGGCTCAGCAGCGGCAACAGCTGAACCCGGGATAGAGCCACAGCGGCGAGCACCGACATCGGTCGCCAGCGCCACAGCCCCGGCTCCAGCAGCGGGCCTAGGCTGAGCCCCTCGGACAAACCGGCTGCAGAGGACTGTCGACCGGTTCAACGCAACGCGCGGATCCTTCAGCAGATCAGACCGCTCTGATCGGTGCTCTCCGCTCGGCACAGGGCCAGCTGGCCTGCCAAGGGGGCACCGCTCCGCCCTGAAACGACAGCACAATCGTTAACACAAGGGATCCAGAATGTCTTCCGCATTGAACCCGGACAGCCGTAGCAGCGCTGCTACATTCCGCGCACAACACGCTATTTAGGAGGCCTGGGAATGGGGACGCCAGTGCATTCCGCCGGCAATCGCGGCTCGACCGAGATCGCCAGACCAGCAAAATCGCCTCAGAAATCAGCAACCAATCAACGGCCCGCCACCCGCCTCAGCGCCGACTCGATCGGCTGGTACCTGAGCAACATCGGCCGGGTTCCACTACTCACGGCCGCCGAAGAAATCGAGCTCGCCCATCACGTTCAGGCCGGCAAACGCCTGCTGGAGCAAGCGCAGGAGAGCCTCACACCCAAGCAGCAACGGCAGCTGCGCATGGCCCAGCGCGCCCGCGACCGAATGATGGCCGCCAACCTGCGCCTGGTGGTGAGCGTTGCCAAGAAGTATCAGAACCAGGGCCTGGAACTGTTGGATCTGGTTCAGGAAGGGGCGATCGGCCTGGAGCGCGCGGTCGACAAGTTCGACCCGGCCATGGGTTACAAGTTCTCCACCTACGCCTACTGGTGGATCCGCCAGGGCATGACGCGGGCGATCGATAACAGCGCCCGCACCATCCGCCTGCCGATCCACGTGAGCGAGAAGCTCTCGAAGATGCGGCGGGTGAGCCGCGAGCTCTCCCATCGCCTGGGACGGCAGCCGAATCGCCTCGAGCTGGCCCACGCCCTGGAGATGCAGCCGACGGAGCTGGAGGAGCTGATCTCCCAGAGCGCCCCCTGCGCCTCCCTGGACGCCCACGCCCGCGGCGACGAGGACCGCAGCACCCTGGGGGAACTGATCGCCGATCCCAGTAGCGGCGAGCACTTCGACAGCATGGATCGCCATCTGCAGAAGGAGCACCTCGGCACCTGGCTGTCGCAGCTGAATGAACGGGAGCAGAAGATCCTCACCCTGCGCTTCGGCCTGGGGGGCCAGGAGCCGCTCACCCTGGCGGAGATCGGCCGGTTGATCAACGTCTCGCGGGAGCGGGTGCGTCAGCTGGAAGCCAAGGCGATCCTCAAGCTGCGCCTGCTCAGTAACCTGCAGCAAGCGGCCTGATCGAGGCATCTGAACGCGGCGATCGACTGGCCCCGGCAACTGCTCGGCATCGGCGCCGTGGGGCTGTGGCTGGCCCTGCTGGCGCTGGCGGCGCTGGCGGTCCGGCGGCGCTGGCCCGGTGACCGTGGCCGTCATGCCGATGGCAACGGTGGCTCTGCTGCCGGGCCGGACAACAACCAGCGGGAATGGAGCCGCAAGCTGGTGCACATCGGCACCGGTGCGGTGGTACCGCTGGCCTGGCTGTTGGGCATCGAGCGCGACATCGCCCTGGCCGCGGCGGCGCTGATCACGCTGCTGGCCGCCCTGAACCACCGGCTGCGATTGCTGCCGGCCGTCGAGGACGTGGGGCGGCGCAGCTACGGCACGGTGGCCTACGGCGCGTCGATCACGCTGCTGCTGTGGCTGTACTGGCCGCAGCAGGCCGCCTGCGCCACGGCGGGCGTGCTGGTGATGGCCCTCGGCGATGGCCTGGCGGGGCTGCTCGGCTCCGCCTGGCCCAGCCCCAGCTGGCAGGTACTGGGCCAGCGGCGCTCCCTGCTGGGCACGGCCACGATGGGGCTGGCCAGCCTGGCCGGCCTGGGGTTGCTGTCCCTGGTGAGCGGCGGCCCCTCCACCCCGGCGCTGCTGGCGATCGCCGGCGCCGCAACCCTGCTGGAGCAGATCGCCCTGGCCGGCCTCGACAATCTCAGCGTGCCGCTGGCCGTAGCCTGGCTGTGGCAGCAGCTGAGCTAAGCGCGCAGCAGGGTTTCGCAGCGCTGCTCCCAGTCGTGGGCGGTGCCCAGGCCCACGGCCAGCAGGCGATCGGCCGGCTCCTCCCGCAAGCGCAGCTGCCACTGGCGCACCAGATCCGCCCGCTCCATCCAGGCCTCGAGCACCGCCTGGTGGATCACCTCCAGATCCCAGTGGCGTTGGCGGGCGGTCAGCTGCGCCCAGCTGAGCAGGCCATCGAGCTGAAAGGGCCGGAAGCCGCAAAAAGCCGGACCCGGACCCTGGGCCTGCTCCAGATAGAACAGCTGCAAAGGATCGGAGAGTCCGCAGAACTGCAGCAGATAGGTCATCGCCGATCGCCTCTGTCGAACTGGCCCACAACCTAGGAACGGCGACAATTCAAGCCGTTCACCAAGAACGGTTTGTCGCAACAATCAGCAGATTCGCATCCAATCAGCGGAGCGATTACAGGAGAATTGAGTTAGCACTCAGGCCGCTCGAGTGCCAGGGACATCCCGGACAAGCCAGGGCAGCGGTCTCGCTTGCTGCCGAGACTCGCGCCGCCGACTGGCTCCGGAGCAGGGCCTCAGCCAGCGGCGGCCAGCGAGGAGACCGAGCGACCGGCCACCTCACGCACGGCGGCGGCTAGATCCTCGAGCACCGCGGCGGTGGTCGCCGTGTCGATGCAGGCGTCGGTGACGCTCTGACCGTAGGTGAGCTGGCTGAGGTCGGCGGGGATCTTCTGGTTGCCGGCCACCAGATGGCTCTCCAGCATCACGCCCATCACGTGGGTGGAGCCGCCGCGCACCTGCTCGGCCACCCGCGCCGCCACCTCCGCCTGACGGCGGTAGTCCTTGTTGGAGTTGCCATGGCTGCAATCCACCATCAGGCGGCAGGGGAGACCCACCTTCTCCAGCTGCAGCGCCGCCTCCTCGATCGCCTCGGGGTGGTAGTTGGTGCCGCGCTTGCCGCCCCGCAGCACAACATGACCATCGGGATTGCCGGTGGTGGTGATGATCGAGGCGTAGCCCTGGTGATTGATCCCCAGGAAGTGGTGAGAGCGGGCGGCCGCCTCCACCGCATTGATGGCGGTGCCGATGCTGCCATCGGTGCCGTTCTTGAAGCCGATCGGCATCGACAGACCCGACGCCATCTCCCGGTGGGTCTGGCTTTCGGTGGTGCGGGCGCCGATGGCAGTCCAGCTGATCAGATCGGCGATGTACTGGGGCACCACGGGATCGAGCAGCTCGGTGGCCGCCGGCAGACCCAGTTCCGCGACATGCAGCAGCAAGGACCGGGCCCGGCGCAGACCGGTGTTGATGTCGTAGCTGCCGTCGAGGTGGGGATCGTTGATCAATCCCTTCCAGCCCACGGTGGTGCGCGGCTTCTCGAAATAGACCCGCATCACCACCTCCAGCTCGGCCCGGTGGCGCTGCTGCATCTCAGCGATGAAGCGGGCGTACTCCTTGGCCGCCTCCACGTCATGCACCGAACAGGGACCGACGATCACCAGCAGCCGTTGATCGCGGCCATGCAGGATCGCCTGGATGCGCTCGCGCGCCTGCTGCACGGTGGTGGCGGCGGCATCGCTGATCGGCAGTTCCCCGTGCAGCACAGCCGGTGGCACCAGGGGCCGGGTCTCCACCACATGGAGATCGCTGGTGGTGGCGTGCATGGGATTCGGGCTGCCTGGGGTGCCGCGCAGAGGAGTCCACAGTAGTCAGCCGGGCCATCGGTTCCTGCCAAGAGCAAACGCCGATGGCAGCGGTTGTCACCAAAGCAGGGCCCCATCGGCAAGAACAATGGAGGACCGATCGCTGTTTCCGGCATGACCGCAGGCTCCTTCCTGGTCGATTACCGCGCCGCCGCCGCGGAACGCGAGGCCCTGGGGATCCCGGCCCTGCCGCTCACCGCCCCCCAGACCCAGGCCCTCACTGAACTGCTGCAGGATCCTCCAGCTGGCGAGGAAGCCTTCCTGCTGCACCTGCTCTCCGAACGCATCCCCCCCGGTGTGGATGAAGCGGCCTACGTGAAGGCCAGCTGGCTGAGCGCCGTGGCCCAGGGCAAAGCGAGCAGCCCACTGGTGAGCCCGGTGGAGGCCGTGAACCTGCTGGCCACGATGATCGGCGGCTACAACGTGGGCGCCCTGATCGAGCTGCTCGGAAGCGCCGATGCGGCCATCGCCGAAGCCGCTGCCGCCGGCCTCAGCCGCACGCTGCTGGTTTACGACGCTTACAACGATGTGCTGGAGCTGGCCGCCAGCAACCCCTACGCCAAGCGGGTGATCGACAGCTGGGCCAACGCCGAATGGTTCACCGGCAAGCCCGAGCTGCCCGCCGAGATCACCGTGACGGTGTTCAAGGTGGAGGGGGAAACCAACACCGACGATCTGTCGCCGGCCACCCACGCCACCACCCGCCCGGACATCCCCCTGCACGCCACGGCGATGCTGGAGACCCGCATGCCGGGCGGCCTGGCGCTGATCGCCGAGCTGAAAACAAAGGGCCATCCCGTGGCCTACGTGGGCGATGTGGTGGGCACCGGCAGCTCCCGCAAATCCGCCATCAACTCGGTGCTCTGGCACACCGGCACCGACATTCCGCATGTGCCCAACAAGCGCAGCGGCGGTGTGGTGCTGGGCGGCAAGATCGCGCCGATCTTCTTCAACACCGCC
>CBFHOT010000003.1:0-65999 GCA_965657465.1 Cyanobacteriota bacterium
CCGGCGGCCTATCGCCGCGGCGGGCCGGCCACGATCACCGATGCCAACCTGCTGCTCGGCCGGCTGCCGCAGCAGGCGCTGCCCGCCGTGTTCGGCGCCGATGGCGATCAACCGGCCGACCTGACGGCGGTGCAGCAGCGCTTCACGGAGCTGGCGGCGGCGATGGCAGCCGTGGCGCCTGGCATCACGCCGGAGCAGGTGGCGGCCGGCGCCCTGGCGATCGCCATCGAGACGATGGCCGGGGCCATCCGCCGCATCTCGATCGAGCGTGGCCACGATCTGCGCGGCGCCCTGCTGGTGAGCTACGGCGGTGCCGGCGGCCAGCATGCCTGCCGTCTGGCGGAGGCGCTGGCGATCCGGCGGGTGCTGCTGCATCCCCTGGCCGGTGTGCTCTCGGCCTACGGCATCGGCCAGGCGGAGCAGCGGCTGCTGCTGGAGCGCTCGCCGCGGTTGCCGCTGGGTGCTGAGGCCCTGGCGGAGCTGGAGCGGCAGGCCGCTGAGCTGGCGGAGCAGGGTCGCCAGCAGCTGCGCGCCGCCGGTGATCTGGCGGCCGGTGATCCCGGCCAGCTCAGCCGGCGGCTGGAGCTGCGGGTGGCGGGCCGGGAGCAGGGGCTGGTGGTGGAGTGGCCGCTGGTCACGGCCTCACCGGCCGATGCTGATTCGACGCTGGATCCGGCCCCGGCCCTGGCGGAGGCTTTCCTGGCGGCCCATCAGCAGCGTTTCGGCTACCGGCCGGCCCTAGGGCCAGCCGATCTGGTGGTGGAGCGGCTGCTGCTGGAGCTGGGTCCCTCTGCCACCCGTTCCTCTGCCGCCACCGCCACCGCTGCCGCTGGCACGGCTGGCTTCCGTCTGGCGGCCCCTGGTTTGCCGGCCCCTCGCACCCCTGCCGGCGGCGCCGGCCCGGCGCCGGCCACCGCCCCGGTGTGGCTCGGCGACGACGACGGCTGGCAGCAGCTGCCCCTCTGGCGCCGCGAGCAGTTGCACCCCGGGCAGCGCCTGCAGGGCCCGGCGCTGCTGCTCGATGCCACCAGCACCACGCTGCTGGAGCGCCACTGGAGCGGTGTGCTGCAGGCGGATGGTGCCCTGCTGCTCGAACACGCGCCGGTGCAGGAGCTGTCCGATCAGCCCGAGGAGCCATCGGCGGGCCAGGCGGGGGCGCCAGCGGTGACGCGAGCTGCGGATGCCGCCGATCCCACCCTGCTGGAGCTCTACAACCACCGCTTCAGCGCCATCGCCGAGCAGATGGGGGTGCTGCTGCAGCAGAGCGCCCGCTCCGTGAACATCCGCGAGCGGCTCGACTTCTCCTGCGCCGTGTTCGATGCGGCCGGTCGCCTCGTGGCCAATGCACCGCACATTCCCGTGCACCTCGGCTCGATGGGCGAGAGCGTCGCCAGCCTGCTGGCGGCGATCGGCCGCGGTGAGCGATCGCCGCTCGGCCCCGGCGATGTGGTCGTCAGCAACGACCCCTACAACGGCGGCACCCACCTGCCGGACATCACGGCGATCAGCCCGGTGTTCGCCGGCCAGCCGGCGCCGGTGTTCTATGTGGCCAGCCGCGGGCACCACGCCGATGTCGGCGGCATCACCCCCGGCTCGATGCCCGCCTTCAGCCGCAGCATCGCCGAGGAGGGTCTGCTGCTCGACAACGTGCCCCTGCTGCAGGCCGGCCAGTGGGATGAGCCGGCCTGGCGGCGACGCCTCGGCGACGGCGACCATCCGGTGCGCAACCCCGATCAGCTGCTGGCCGATCTGCAGGCCCAGGTGGCGGCCAACCGGCTCGGCTGCCAGGAGCTGGAGCGGCTGGTGCAGCGCAGTGGCCTGGCCGAGGTGCAGGCCTACATGGGCCATGTGCAGGCCAATGCGGCGGCGGCCGTGCGCCGCGCCATCCGCCGCCTGCGCTCCGGCCAGGCCGTGGTGGAGCTCGATGACGGCCACCGCCTGCAGGTGGCGGTGAGCGTGGATGCCGAGCGCGGCTGCGCCCGCATCGACTGCAGCGGCACCTCGCCGCAGCATCCCGGCAATCTCAATGCGCCGCTGGCGATCACCAAGGCCGTGGTGCTCTACGTGTTCCGCTGCCTGGTGGGGGAGGCGATCCCGCTCAACGCCGGCTGCTTCGAGCCGCTGGAGCTGGTGGTGCCCGAGGGTTGCCTGCTGCATCCGCGGCCGCCGGCCGCTGTGGTGGCCGGCAATGTGGAAACCTCCCAGGCCCTGGCCAATGCCCTGCTGCTCGCCCTGGGGGTGCAGGCCGCCTCCCAGGGCACGATGAACAACCTCAGCTTCGGCGACGCCGAGCGCCAGTACTACGAAACGATCTGCGGTGGCAGCGGCGCCGGCCCCGGCTACGCCGGCGCCGCGGCGGTGCAGACCCACATGACCAACTCCCGCCTCACCGATCCGGAGGTGCTGGAAACCCGCTTTCCGGTGCGGCTGGAGCGGTTCGCGATCCGCCGCGGCTCCGGTGGTGCCGGCCGCTGGCCCGGCGGCGATGGCGTGGTGCGGCAGCTGCGCTTCCTGGCGCCTCTCAGCGTCGGCGTGATCTCCCAGAGCCGGCGGGTGCCGCCCAGTGGCCTGGCCGGAGGCGGCGCCGGCCAGGTGGGCTGCAACCGGCTGCTGCGGCGCGATGGCCGCGAGCAGATCCTGCCCGCTGCGGTGCAGCTGGAGCTGGCGGCGGGCGATGCGCTGCGGATCGAAACGCCCGGCGGCGGCGGCTATGGCGCGCCTGCCGGGGCGGCTGGTTCAACAACTGCTACAGAGCCTGGTCGGCCCCCGGCATCTCCTTAACACTGCGCTCACGGGCAACCCTGCCTCGCCCCTGCGCTGCCGATGACCGCCCTGATCAGCTACTCCAGGATTCTGGAGATCGTGGGGGACATCATCCGCGTGGAGGTGCCCCCGGGCGGTGAGGGCGATGCGTCGGCGCCGCGCTTCAACGATCTGGCGGTGCTCCAGAACGCCGACGGCAGCACCTCCCTGGCCCAGGTGATCGATCTGCAGCAGCGCTCGGTGGCGCTGCAGGTGTTCCGCGGCACCAAGGGGGTGTCAACCAACTCGCAGGTGCGCTTTCTCGGCCATCCGATGACGGCCACCTATTCCGGCAACATCCTCGGCCGGGTGTTCCGGGGCACGGGCGAGCCGATCGATGGCGGCCCCGACCTCTCCCAGGATCCGCGGGTGCCGATCGGTGGACCGTCGGTGAATCCGATGTGCCGCATCCTGGCTTCCCGGATGATCCGCACCAACGTGCCGATGATCGACGTGTACAACACGTTGGTGGAGAGCCAGAAGATTCCGATCTTCTCGGTGTCCGGCGAGCCCTTCAATCCCTTCCTGGCGCGCATCGGCATTCAGGCCGATGCCGATGTGGTGGTGTTCGGTGGCCTGGGGCTGATCTTTGACGACTACTACGCCTTCCGCAAGACCTTTGAAGAGGCCGGCGTGTTTCCGCGCACGGTGATGTTCGTGAATCTGGCCTCCGATCCGATCGTGGAGCGGATTCTGATCCCCGATATGGCCCTGGCGGTAGCCGAGAAGTTTGCGGTGGAGGAGGGCAAGCGGGTGCTGGTGCTGCTCAGTGACATGACCGCCTTCGCCGATGGGCTGAAGGAGATCAGCATCGCCATGGATCAGGTGCCGGCCAATCGCGGCTATCCCGGCAATCTCTACTCCGAGCTGGCGCGCCGCTATGAAAAGGCGGCCGATTACGCCAAGGGGGGATCGGTCACCGTGCTCACGGTGACCACCATGCCCGGTGATGATGTGACCCATCCGGTGCCCGATAACACCGGCTACATCACCGAGGGGCAGTTCTATCTGCACGACGGCATGATCGATCCCTTCGGCTCGCTCTCGCGCCTCAAGCAGAATGTGATCGGCAAGGTGACCCGCGAAGATCACAGCCAGATCATGAACACCACCATTCGCCTCTATGCCGGTGCCAGAGACGCCCAGCAGAAGCAGGCGATGGCCTTTGAGCTGTCGGATTTCGACCGCAAGCTGATCCGCTTCGGTGATCTCTTCCGCCAGCGGTTCATGGATATCAATGTGGATCTGGCGCTGGAAGCCGCCCTTGATCTCGCCTGGCAAACCCTGGCGGAGTGTTTTGAACCGCAGGAGCTGCTGATGAAGCAGGAGCTGATCGACAAGTACTTCCCAGCCAAGCAGGACTCCCCAGCCAAGCAGGACGTCCCGACCCAGCAGGCGGCTGTTGCGGCTGCTGCCCCTGCGGCGCCATGACCCGGCTCTCCCTCACCAAGGCCTCCCTCAGCCGCCAGAAGGCGCTGCTCAAGACCTATCACGACGTGCTGCCGTCGCTGGATCTCAAGCGCCGCCAGCTGGGGGCCGAGCGGGAGCAGGCCCGCCGGCAGTTGCAGGAGGCGCGCACGCGGGCCGCGGCGATCGCCGCCGAGGTGGGGCGGGCCTGCCCGATGCTGGCCCATGAGCGCATTGATCTCTCGGGGCTGGTCACCATCGCCGCCGTGCATCAGGTGGAGGAGAACCTGATGGGCACCCGCCTGCCCAGGCTGGAACGGGTGGAGTTTCAGATCGCTCCCTACGGCCTGCTCAGCCGTCCCTTCTGGGTGGATGCCGTGGTGAGTTGGCTGCAGGAGGCCCTGCGCAATCAGCTGCAGCTGCAGGTGGCCGAGCAGCGGCTGATGCTGCTGCAGCAGGCGGAGCGCAAGGTGACCCAGCGTTTCAATCTGTTCGACAAGGTGCTGATCCCCCGCACCCGCAGCCAGATCAAGGCGATCACGATCTATCTGGCCGATGCCGAGCGGGCCAGTGTCGTCAATTCCAAGATCGCCAAGCGCAAGAAGCGGCAGCCGGCCGCGCTCGTGCCATGACGATCATTCCCTTGGTCAAGGTGACGCTGCTCGGCCTCTCCGCCGATCGCGAGGCCCTGCTCGATGGCCTGCAGAGCCTCGGTTGCCTGCACCTGATCCCCCTGGGTGATGCTCCGGCTGAGGAGGCTTTCACGCAGTCGCGGCCCAGTGAGGAGGCGCGCCGGGCGCTGCGCTATCTGAGCGATGTGCGCCGCCGCCGCCATCAGACGCGGGTGGATGCCGCGTTCGACTTCGATCGGATCGTGGCTGAGGCCCTCGCCAACCGCAGCCAGCGCCAGCAGGCCGAAGACCGCGTGCTGGCGCTGCGCAAGCGCTGCGAGGAGCTCAGGCCCTGGGGCAACTTTGAGCTGCCCGACCTCGACGAGCTGGGGGGCTGTCGCCTCTGGTTCTACCGGGTGCCCCATCCCAAGGTGGCGGTCTTCCACCAGGCCCTCGCCCAGCTGGAGCTGCCCTGGCAGTGCCTGCATGCCAGCAACCGGCATCAGTACATCGTGCTGATCGCTCTCCAGGAGCCCGATGCCGATTGTCTGCCGGTGCCGCGCTCCCACGTGGGCGCGCAGTCCCATCGGGATGTGCAGCTGGAACTGGATGCCGCCGTCAGCGCCCTGGAGGATGTGGAGGCCGAGCATGAGTCGCTCAGCCGCTGGGCCTTCCTGCTCTCCAAGCACCTCTGCCAGGCGGAGGATGCCCAGGCCCGCGAGCAGGCCAGCGGCATGGCCCTCGACGACAACACCCTGGTGCAGTTGCAGGGTTGGCTTCCCCGGCCGCTGCTGCCGCGGTTGGAGGCGTTCGCCGGCCACCAGGGACTGGCGGTGCTGGCTGAGGTGCCCCAGCCCAGCGACACGCCACCGACGCTGTTGCGCAATCCGCCGGCCCTCAGCGGCGGCCAGGATCTGGTCACCTTCTACGAAACCCCCGCCTATCGCGACTGGGATCCGTCGATCGTCGTCTTCTTTTCCTTTGCCTTCTTCTTCGCCATGATCCTGGCGGATGCCGGCTATGCCCTGGTGCTGGCGGTGGTGCTGGGCCTGCGCTGGAAGGCGATGGGGCGTTCCGCTGGCGGCCGCCACTTCCGCCTCCTCGCCTGCTTCGGCCTGGTGCTGGCCTTGCTCTATGGAATCCTCGCCGGCAGTTATTTCGGCGTGGAGCCGCCGGCTGGATCACCGCTGGCCCATCTGAAGCTGCTGGATCTCAACGACTTCAGCGCGATGATGCAGCTCTCGCTGCTCGTGGGTTGCGCCCATCTGCTGCTGGCCAACGGGATCGTGGCCCTGCGCGCCCATTCCCTGGCCCAGCGCGCTTCGCCCCTGGGCTGGATGACGGTGATCGTCGGCGGGCTGACGCTCTTTCTGGGCAAGGCGGCACCCCCCGCCCTGCACCTGGGCATCGGCCTGATCGTGGCGGGTCTGCTCACCGTTCTGGTGCTCAGCAGTGAACGCCGCATCCAGCATCCGGCCGATCTGCTGCTGCGGCTGCTCGATGGCCTGGGATCGCTCACCGCCATCTCCAAGTTGTTCGGTGATGTGATGAGTTATCTGCGCCTGTTCGCCCTTGGCTTGGCCAGTGCGTCGCTGGCGCTCACCTTCAATCAGCTGGCGGCTCAGGTGTCCCGCTCCGATCTGTCCCTGGGCGTGCCGATCGCCCTGCTGATCCTGGTGCTCGGCCATGGCATCAATCTGCTGTTGGCGATCATCAGTGGATTTGTCCATGGCCTCCGCTTGAATTTCATCGAGTTCTTCAACTGGGGGCTCTCCGGGGAAGGAGTTCCCTTCAGGCCTTTCATCAAAAAGGAGCTTGCCTCTTGAACGACCACTTCGCTCTTCTTGCCCTCGGCTGGATCGGCATCTACGCGCCGGTGGCCCTCGGTGCCATCGGTGCGGCCATCGGCTGCACGATCGCCGGTCAGGCGGCCATCGGCGCGATGATGGAGGTGAACAGCGGCTATGGGCGCTTCGTCGGTCTCTCCGCCCTTCCCTCCTCGATGTCGATCTACGGCATCGTGGTGATGTTCATCCTCAATCGGCCGGTGCAGCCGATCAACGCCGGCGCCCTGTTCGGCCTGGGGGTGCTCTCCGGTCTCGCCTTCCTGCTGGCGGCCATCTATCAGGGGCTGTGCTGCGCGTCGGCGATTTCCGGTTCGAAGTCGAAGCCGGAAATCTTCGGTCTGTCGCTGGCACCGGCGGCGATTGTGGAGGGCTTTGCCGTGTTCGCCTTCGTGTTCGCCCTCGTTGCCGCCGGTGGCATCCCCAGCAAGTGATCGCCATCGCCGCGCCATGGGCGATGCCCCTGGTTGCGAGTCCGCTCGCGTCGTCTTTGTTCGCTGTTCGTTCTGCACCGTCCTTCGATGTCCAGGTCCCGAAGCAACCGTGCCGACACCCCTGCCCAGGTGGCCTCGGGCGTGGAGGAGCTGATCACCCGGCTGCGCGAGCAGGGGGTGGCTGCCGGCCGCACTGAGGCGGATCGGCTCATCGCCGAGGCCCGCGCCGAGGCGCAGCGCACCCTGGCTCAGGCCCGCCAGCAGGCGCAGCAGATCGTGGAGCAGGCCCGCACCGAGGCGCAGACGCTGGAGAGTTCCGGCCGCCAGGCGCTGGAGTTGGCGCTGCGCGATGCGGTCCTGGCGCTCAAGTCCCAGCTGATGGAGCGCTTCCGCGGTGAGGTGCGCCAGCTGGTGGGCGAGGAGCAGCAGAAACAGGAACTGCTGGAGAAGATGATTGTGGAGGTGGTGGGCCGGGTGCGCGAGGAGGCCGATCGCTCCGGCCAGATCGAGGTGATCCTGCCCCGCCACATCGTGGGCCTCGAGGAGTTGAGCCAGAACCCGCAGGAGCTGGAGCACGGCGTGCTCACGCGCTTTGTGCAGCTCGTGTCGCAGGGCCTGCTGCGGGAGGGCGTCAGCTTCGGTGTGGCCAGCGATCAGCGCCAGGGTTTGCGCCTGCGCCTGGTGGACCGCGATGTGGTGCTCGATCTCAGCGAGGCCACCGTCGCCGAGACGATCCTGCAGCACCTGCAACCGCGCTTCCGGGCTCTGCTGGAGGGCGTTGTGAAATGAGCCTGCAGGTTGCGCTGCCCTGGCGGGCACCCCGCTACACGCTGCTGATGGCCAGCCTGCCGCCCCTGGGGGGGCTGTTCGAGGCGCGCTCACCGGCCATTTCGCTGCTCAAGCTGCAGAGCCGGCTGCAGAGCCTGCTGCATCCGGAGGATCAGCGCACCCTCGATCTGCTGGCGAGCTTCCTCTCCCAGGCGGTGCGCGATGACGACAGCCTGGCGGGGCCGATCGATGCCCGCCTGTTGCAGTCGGCCCAGGGCTTCTTCGCCCAGGTGGCCAATCCCACTCTGCGGCAGCTGGTGACCAACCGCCTGGATCTGCGCACGATCCTGGCCGCCCTGCGCCGGCGCCATCGCGGTGAGAGCGAGCCCCCCCGGGGGGAGATCTGGGGCTTCGGCAGCTGGGTGCCGGCGATCGAGCAACGCTGGAAGGAGCCGGCCTTCGGGCTCGACGCGGTGTTCCCCTGGATCCCCGAGGTGCATCGCCTGCTGGAGGCCGGTGATCTGGTGAACCTGGAACGCAGCCTGTTCGCGGTGATCTGGAAGGATCTCGATCGCCTCGGCGCCGGCCACCTGTTTGATTTCGAGGCGGTGGTGATCTACGTGGCCCGCTGGGCGCTGGTGGATCGCTGGTCCCGCTACGACGCCGAAGCCGCCGAAGCCCGCTTCGCCGCCCTGGTGGAGGCGGCGCTCCCTGCCCATCAACCTGTCGCTGCCGGCCGATGACCGACGCCCCCTTCCCGTCCGATCGCTCTCAATCCGATCGCTTCCAGCCCGATCACTTCCAGCCGGCTCGTGTGATCGCCGTTCAGGACGACCTGGTGACGATTGCCATGGCCGAGACCGATCCGCGGCCGATCCTCAAGAACGAGGTGATCTACATCCTGCCCCGGCGCCTCGATGGCGACCGCCAGGAGCGGCTGAAGGCCGAAGTGCTGCGGGTGCATGGCACCACCGCCGATGCCCAGGTGTATGAGAGCACCAAGGGCGTGGGTGTGGGCGATCCGGTGGAGCAGACCGGTGAACTGCTCTCGGTGACCCTCGGCCCCGGTCTGCTCGGCCAGGTGTACGACGGTCTGCAGAATCCGCTCGCCGCCCTGGCGGCGGGCTACGGCACCTTCCTGCCGCGCGGTGCCGCGGCACCCCCGCTCGATGGCGAGCGCAAGTGGTCGTTTCAGTCGGTCGCGCGGATGGGGGATCGCCTGCGGGCCGGTGATGTGATCGGCACCGTGCAGGAGGGCCGCTTCACCCACAAGATCATGGTGCCCTTCGCCGAGCCGGGGGAGGTGACGCTGGAGTGGATTCAGCAGGGCAGCTTCACCGTCGATACAGCCGTGGCGCGCATCCGCGACGGCCGCGGCAATGTGCGTTCGCTCACCCTCACCCAGGACTGGCCGGTGCGCCGCTCGTTGCCCCAGGGGCTGCTGGAGCGACGGCTGTGCGAGCGCCTCTATCCCGAGGAGCCGCTGATCACCACCCAGCGGATTGTTGACACCTTTCTGCCGATCGCCCGCGGCGGCACCGGCTGCATTCCGGGGCCCTTCGGCGCCGGCAAAACGGTGCTGCAGAACATGATCTCCCGCCACTCGGATGTGGATCTGGTGATCGTGGTGGCCTGCGGCGAGCGGGCCGGGGAGGTGGTGGAGACGATCACCGAATTTCCCAAGCTCGTGGATCCGAAGACCGGCGGATCGCTGATGGATCGCACGATCATCATCTGCAACACCTCCTCGATGCCGGTGGCGGCGCGGGAGGCCTCGATTTATACCGGTCTGACCCTGGGCGAGTATTACCGGCAGATGGGATTCCATGTGTTGCTGATCGCCGACTCCACGTCCCGTTGGGCTCAGGCGATGCGGGAAACCTCGGGCCGACTGGAGGAGATCCCTGGTGAGGAAGCGTTTCCGGCCTACCTCGATTCCTCGATCAAAGCCGTTTATGAGCGGGCGGGCATCATCCGCAGCAACGATGGCAGCACCGGCAGCCTGACGATGATCGGCACGGTGTCACCGGCGGGGGGTAATTTCGAGGAGCCTGTCACCCAGTCTACCCTCAGCACCGTCAAGACCTTTCTGGGTTTGAGCGCCGATCGGGCCTACAAGCGCTTCTATCCGGCCGTGGATCTGCTGCTCTCCTGGTCACGTTACTTTGGCCAGCTTGAGGGTTGGTTTGCGCGTCATGTGGCCCCTGACTGGGTGAAACGCGTGCAGGCGATGACCGATCTGCTCCATCGCGGTGATGCGGTGAATCAGATGATTCAGGTGACCGGGGAGGAGGGGATCACCCTGGAGGATTTCATCCTCTATCAGAAGGCGCTGTTCCTCGACATGGTGTATCTGCAGCAGGATGCTTTCGATGAGGTCGATTCCAGCTGCCCGATCGAGCGTCAGCAGGCGTCCTTTGATCTGGTGTGCGAGTTGCTTGATCGCCCCTACGCCTTTAGCGACAAGGCCGTCGTGCGCGCGTTCTTCACCCGCCTGACCGGTCTGTTCAAGAACCTCAACTACGCCGCCTCCGATTCGCCGACCTACGCCAGTTACCTGAGCCAGATCCGCGAACTGGTGGACGCTCAGCTGCAGCTCCCCGCCTCAGCGGTGCCATCCTGAGGTCACGGCGCTGGCTGCTCCTGGTGCCGGAATCCGCCAGCGGCAGCGGGCTCATTCGGCCAGCAATGTCTGTCTGGCCTCTTCCAGTCGGGCGCGATCCTCCTCGCTCACGCTGGGGTAGTGCAGGTTGAGGGAGTCCAGCGTCTCGACGATGGCGGCTGCTACCACGATGCGCGTGAACCACTTGTTGTCGGCTGGCACCACATACCAGGGAGCCCGCTTGCTGGCTGTGTGGCGAATCATTTCCTCATAGGCCTTCATGTAGTCATCCCAGTAGGCCCTCTCCTTGATATCGTTGACTGAGAACTTCCAGTTTTTGTCGGGATTGTCCAGGCGCTCGAGGAAGCGTTTCTTCTGTTCCTTCTTGGAGACGTGAAGGAAGAATTTGCGGATGACGGTGCCGTTGTTTGACAGGTATTTCTCGTAGTTGCGGATGTCCTTGAAGCGCTTCTCCCAGATGCTGTCGTCGATCAGGCTGTCCGGTAGTGTCTGCTTGTGCAGCAGCTCGGGGTGAACCCGCACCACCAGGGTCTCCTCGTAGTAGCTGCGGTTGAAGATGCCGATGCGGCCCCGTTCCGGCAGGGCGATGTTGCAGCGCCACAGGTAGTCGTGGTCGAGCGCCAGGCCTGAGGGGGCCTTGAAGCTGGTCACCTGGCATCCCTGCGGATTGACGCCGCTCATCACATGTTTGATGGTGCCGTCCTTGCCGGCGGCGTCCATCGCCTGGAAGGCCAGTAGCAGGGCCCAGCGATCCTGGGCGTAGAGCATGTCCTGAAAGGTGGCCAGCAGTTCCACGCCCAGGGCCAGCGCCTCTTTGGCCTGGGGTTTGTCCTCCTGCTCCAGATGCAGGGTGTCGCCAGGATCGATGTCGCCTAGCCGGAAAGTTTTGCCATCCTCAATCCGGAATGGTTTCACAAACTCCCGAGCCTTCTCGATCAGGGCTTTCTGCTCTTTGTTCATGAGTGGCTCATGGCGGCGAGTTCTCTGGCTGCAAGGTAGGCCGGGTTGTTGCATCTTGCGGGATCATCCATGTGGCCCTGGGGACTGTCCCGTCGCTCGGCTGGAGGGCGGCTCCCGGTTGCCCTGGCCATCGCCGTTTGCGCTTGCCCGCTGCTGGCTGGTGTGTTGTTCGCGCAAGCTGAGGCATTTCTGAGCCACCGCCACCAGCAGGGCTGTGCTCCAGCCGGCCATCAGGATGCCCACCAGGGCTTCCAGGGAGGCGAGCAGCCGGAAGGGGGTTGGTAGGGTGATGTCGCCATAGCCCAGGGAGGCGAAGGTGACACTGGAAAAGTACAGAGACTGCTCCAGATCGCTAATGGCACCCTGGCTCAGATACAGCAGCGCCCAGGCCAGGATTTCGATCACCATCGCCAGAAAGGTGATTAGGCCGGTCAGGGCGATCAGGCTGATGCGGTGGCGCGAGGATCGCGAGGCCCAGCGCAGCAGTTGAGGATGTTCATAGCCCTTCACCACGGCCAGCGTCACGGCCAGATGAATCAGCGTGCAGGCCAGCACCATCACCGCAGCCAGCAGCAGTTGCTCCAGCAGCTGCGGTGATTGCTGCACCGCCTGTTCCAGCGCTGCCTCAAGGCTTGGGGCGGTGCTGCTGCCCGCGGCTGGTTCAGCCTGCGCAGCCCGCAGGAGCGACACTCCGATCAGGCTGCTGCCCAGGGCGGCCGTGGCCAGGGCGCGCAGGGCGGACTTCGGCCCACGGCGCCGCCTGGGGATTGTCGAGGCGTGCAGCAACGAGGAGGCAGTCATTCATTAAATCTCAGATTAGGGCGATTTTCTGGTTGTGCATGGTCTGACGCCATAGGCTGCCGAAGCGATGGTTTCGGTGCTTCCAGTGTGATGGCTGGCTATCTCGACTGGGCCATTCTGGCGGCGTTTCTGTTTGGTTACGCCCTGCTTTCTGGACGTCTACAGCAGACGCCTGTGTCGGCGGCCATGGTGTTTTTGCTCGGTGGTTGGGTGTTGAGCCCATCACTGCTGGGTTGGTTGCATCTCTCTCTCGATTCCGAGGGGCTTCGCATCCTCACCGAATTCACCCTGGCGCTGATCCTCTTCACGGATGCCGCCAAGGCCAATCTGGCGATGCTGCGCAACAGCGCCCGTCTACCGATCCGCTTGCTGGGCCTGGGGCTGCCGCTCACGATCGTGGTCGGTGCCCTGCTGGCGCATCTTCTTTTCCCCGCCTGGCCCCTGGCGGAGGCGGGCATCCTGGCGGTGGCCCTCGCGCCCACCGATGCCGCCCTTGGCCAACCGGTGGTCACCAATCCCGCCGTGCCGGCTCCCCTGCGCGAAGACCTCAGCGCTGAGAGCGGTCTCAATGACGGCATCTGTGTGCCGTTTCTGCTCTTTCTGCTCACCCTGACCTCCGGCAGCCTGCAGCCTTCTCAGCAGGTTCCCCTGCTCGGGCAGTTCTTCCTCGCTCAGATCGGTGTGGGTGTGCTGGTGGGGGTGTTGCTGGCGATGGTCGGCTGCACCCTGCGCGACCGCTGTCTGGAACGGCGCTGGATCGCCCGGGACTGGCGCCCGCTGCTGGCGGTGGCTCTGCCTGTGCTCGCCTTCACCCTGGCCCAGCTTCTGGGCGGCAGCGGTTTCATCGCCTGCTTCTGCGCCGGCCTGGCCATGGCGGGGCTGACCCGTCGCCCCCAGGAGCAGGACCTGGTAGCGGCAGAAGGTGCCGGCGATGTGCTTTCGCTGATCACCTGGATGGCGTTTGGAGCCGTGGTGCTGCCGCGCGCGCTGGCCGCCATGACCCCGACGGCCCTCGTCTATGCCCTGCTCAGCCTGACCGTGGTGCGGATTCTGCCCGTGGCGCTGGCCCTGGCTCCGATGGGTCTGCGCTGGAGCACCACCCTGTTCATCGGTTGGTTCGGTCCCCGGGGCCTGGCCACGATCGTCTTTGCAGTGATGGTGCTGGAGCGCGATCTGCCCCACGGCCAGCAGATCGCTGGGGTGATGGCCCTCACCGTGGCCATCAGCGTGATGGCCCACGGCTTCAGCGCCGTGCCCCTGGTGCAGCGGTTCAGCCGTGCCACGGGTGCTGGTGGCAGTGCCGCCCAGGGGGTGTTTCGCGGCCTCTGAGGGTCAGTTGCTCGTTGTGCTTCCGCTCGGTGGGGTTGGGGTCGCTTCGATCAAGGGCCGGGCTGCGTCCCCCCAGCCCCCCGGGGGCAGCAGCTGCGGTGCACCCTGGGCGGGCCGCGCCGCCTCGCCGGCTGCCCCCACCGCTTGCACCCAGGTCAGCATCAGGCCCCCCAGCACCGGCGATCCAGCCTCGGCGCCGGGGCGCAGATTGAAGTGGGTGCCGCCATTGGCCAGCACCAGCTGGTGGCCGCGTTTCTGAGGCTGCTGTTGGAACGGGCTGAGGGCTTCCGGCCCGAAGGGCACCACCCAGTCCCGGGAGCCGCTCACCACCACCGCCCGGGCGTGCATCCCTGCGGAGGCTCCCTGGTCGAACAGCAGCCGCATCGGCGGGCTCACCGCCGCCACCCCCAGCACCCGCCGGTCGGGGTGGCTTCCCCCGGTGGCGGCCCGCAGGAAGCTGCATTGCAGCACCCAGCTCACGTTGGTTTCGGGGTCATTGAGGTTGCCGCAGCGCCGTCCCAGTCGGCTGTCGCTGGGTTTCAGGCCCGCCAGTTGCAGGGCGGTGATCGCCCCCCAGGAGTGACCCAGCACGACCGTGCCCTGCACGGGCAGCCGGCCGTTCGCCAGCTGGCCCGCCGCCGCTGCATCCAGCAGGGCGCTGATGTCGAGCGGGCGCAGCCCCAACTCCTCCGGCGCTGGCGGCGGGATGGCGCCGCTCAGCATCGCCGCCTGCTGGCTGCGATCGCTGCCGGGATGTTCCGGCAGCAGCACGGCGTAGCCATGGCTCGCCAGGTGGCGTCCCCAGCCCTCAAAGTTGACCGGGCTGTCCCACAGGCCATGGGAGATCACCACCAGCCCCTTGGGGTTGACGCCTTCCGGCAGCAGGATCACGGCACGCAGGGGCTGCGCCCGGTGGGCAACCTTCAGCTGCCGCTCCTGGCGCTGCACGACCCACGGGCCGGGCGCGCTGCGGGCTGCATCGATGCTCACCGGTTCTCGCTCGGCCAGCAACGCCATCGCTGGCTGCTGCTGCCGATGCAGGCGATCGAGCACGAACAGCGCCCGCTGCAGGTCGATGGAGGCTCGCTGCCCCGGCATCGCCTGCAGGAGACGCACCAGCGTGACGCTGCCCTGCTGTTCACTGCGGGTCAGCGCGGCCGACAGGGTCTGTCCGCTGAGGTCCGTGGGCAGGCCGTCCACCTGCACAAGCGCCGTGGTGGCCAGCAGGGCCTCATGCAGCAGCGGCGAGCCCACGGAGGCCTCCAGGCCGCGGCTCACCCCGGCCGGCAGTTGGATCGGTTGGTTGAACAGGCGCAGCACCATCTCCCCGATGCGCCCGTCGCTGGCCCGGTCGAGTTCAGCCAGATCGCTGGAGCCGCTCAGCAGCGCCTCGGCGCTGCTGAGCTCGCTCAGGTTGAGCACCAGCTTGTCCTCGATCAGCGGCAGCTTCAGTTCCAGCTCCTCCACCGCCTGCGCTGGGGCGGCTGCGCTGGTGAGGCCGAGTGCTAGCAGCAGGCTCTTGCTGATGACCTGTCGCCGCATCCGCCGTCGTCCATGTGCGGCGCACTGTACGGATGCTGTTCAGGTTCGGCAGGCCCGGTTCCCTGCAGGCCCGGCGGCTCCGCTGCTGGTGATGGGATGCTCACAGCGATGTGCCTTCCCGGCGGTTCCGGATCGTTCACGGCTCGTCATGACACAGCGCTCTGCACCGGTGCTCCGTCGCCGTGTTTCTGCCCTGGCGGTTCTGCCGCTGCTGCACGCTGGCCTGCCTCTGCAGGCCAATCCCCTGCAGGAAGGTCGCCAGCGCTTTCAGCCGGAGTGGTCGGCTGCTGGCATGGTGGCCAGCCAGGAGCGCCTCGCCTCCGAGGCGGGGGCGGCGGTGCTGCGCCAGGGGGGCAACGCCGTGGATGCGGCGGTGGCCACGGCCTTCGCCCTGGCGGTGACCCTGCCCCAGGCCGGCAACCTCGGCGGCGGTGGCTTCGCCGTGCTCTGGCTGCCGGGCCCCTCGCCCGCGCGTCAGCGGGGCTGCCTGGCCGGCGCTGCCCCGGCGGCTGCGCGCAACCCTGAGCTGGCGATCGGCGGCGGTGTGGCCGTGGCGGTGAACTTCCGCGAAACGGCGCCCCTGGCGGCCACGCCAACGATGTTTCTGGGTGCGGATGGCCGGGTGGATCGCCAGCGGGCCAGCCGCAGCCTGCTCAGCACCGCCGTACCCGGCACGCCCGCCGGTTTGCTGCTGGCCCAGCGCTGCTACGGCCGTCTGACCCTGGCTCAGGTGATGGCGCCGGCGATCCAGCTGGCCGACCAGGGCTTCGTGGTGGGGCCCGAACTCAGCCGCTCCTTGCGCCAGGCGGCACCGCTGCTGCAGGCGGATCCCAGCTCGCGCGCCCTGTTCTTCAAGCCGCCGCACCGCCCTGGCGCCGACCCCCAGCCCTACAGCCCTGGGGAGCGTCTGCGCCAGCCCCAGCTGGCCGTCAGCCTGCGCCGCATCGCCACCGGCGGCGAAGCCGGGTTTTATCGCGGGGCAACCGCCCGGGCCTTGGTGCAGCTGATGCGGCAGCGGGGTGGCCTGATCGTTCAGGCCGATCTCGATGCCTACCGGGCCCAGCTGGTGCGGCCCCTGCTCGGCCGCTTCCGCGGCGCCAGCGTGCTGGGCATGCCGCCGCCGAGCAGCGGTGGTGTGACGCTGCTGCAGCTGCTGCAGATCCTCGAACCGCTGCCCCTGGAGCGCTGGGGCCTGAACAGCGCCGCCGGCATTCATGCCCTGGTGGAGGCGATGAACCTGGCCTACCGCGACCGCAACCACTGGCTCGGTGATCCCGATCAGGTGGCGATGCCGCTGGATCGCCTGCTCAGCCCCACCTACGCCGCGGCGCAGCGCCGCCAGCTGGATCTGCAGCGCCATCGCCCCGCGGCCAGTCTCGCTGCGCCTGGGCCGGCCGGCCGGGAGGGACCCAACACCACCCACCTCTCGGTGGCCGATCGGGATGGCGGGCTGGTGGCCCTCACCACCACCCTCAACTTCGCCTATGGCAATGGCGTCAGCGTGCCGGGCGCTGGCTTCCTGCTCAACAACGAGATGGACGATTTCAGTGCCAGTCCCGGTCAGCCCAATGCCTTCGGCCTGGTGCAGGGGGAGGCCAATGCCATCGCCCCGGGCAAGCGACCGCTCAGCTCGATGAGCCCCACCCTCGTGTTCCGCGCCGATGGCACCCCCTGGCTGGCCACCGGCAGCCCTGGCGGCAGCCGCATCATCACCACCGTGCTGCAGGTGCTGCTCGGCCGGCTGGTGCACGGCCTCAACCTGGCTGCGTCGGTGGCCAGCCCCCGGGTGCACAGCCAGCTCTGGCCGGATCAGATCAGCCATGAGCAGGGGATCAGCCCCGACACCCTGGAGCTGCTGCAGCGGCGCGGCCACCAGCTGCAGCTGACGCCGGCGATGGGTTCGGCCAACAGCGTCGAAGTGCTCCCCGCCGGCGGCGGCAGCCTGGGGGTGGCCGATCCGCGCCGGCTGGGGGCGGCCGCTGTGGCCGAGAGCCTCAGTTCGCCGGTGCGCTCGGCGCCGTGAGCAGGTTCAGCAAGACTTGGATCACAGGACGGTCATGCCTCGTGCCGCCAGGACATCCTCGCCCCTTGCCTCAAACCGATGCTCTCCCTTCCCGATGGAACCTGCATCGACGAGGCCTGGCTGGCGCGGCAGCTGGGTCAGGCTGTCGATGAGTTCTCCTTGGAACCGCTTGGGGTTGCCCAGGGTCTGGTGTCTCGCACCGTGCGCTTGCGACCGAAGGGCCCGGGCGAGGCATTGCCGCCGTCGTTGATCCTCAAGATCGATACGGATGATCCGGTGGGTCGCGATCTGGCCCAGTTCATGCAGGCCTTCCGGCGTGAGGGTGGCTTCTACCTGCACTGCGGAGGCGAACTGGCGCGGGTGACGCCCCGCTGCTTTGCCAGCGGCGATGGCGTTGGGGACGACAGTCGCTGACTGCTGCTGGAGGATCTCTCGGCGATGCGGGTCGGCAATCAGGTTCGCGGCCTCTCGGCTGCGGCCATCAGCCCGGTGATCGACGCGATCGCTCTGATGCACGCCCGCTTCTGGCAGGCTGCCGAACTCCAGGCTCAAGGCTGGCTGCCGGCCCACGATTTCTGGTTCAAGGGCACTCCGGAGCTGCTCGCCACTGACCACCGCCCCTTTCTGGAGGATTACGCCCTGCGGGTGGAGCCCGATGCGCTGGTGGTGGTGGAGCAGATGATCCAGCGATCGCCGCTGATTGATGAGGCCATCGCCCACCGGCCCTGGACTCTGGTGCATGGTGATCTGCGGGCTGAGAATCTGCTGTTTGCGCAGAACGCGGAACAGCGTGAAGTGGCGCTGATCGATTGGGGAACCTGCACGCGGTCACTGGCCGCCATCGACCTGGCCTTCCTGATCGGGGGCAGCATGCCAATGCCTGCTCGACGGGGGCGGATCCCTGCGCTGCTGAAGCGGTGGCACCAGGGGCTGGTGCGTCATGGAGTCCGCGATGACTCGGTGGAACAAGCCTGGAGCGACCTTCAACTCGCGTCCCTGCGCTGCCTTTCGGCGGTGCTGCTGCTGCATCACTGGCAGTTGAATCCCAACGTGGATGCCCAGGTGCTGCTGCTGGAGGACGAAGAGATCGAGCGCTACTGCGCGTTGGTGGTTGAGCTGCGTGCCCTTGAGGCTCTGCCGGTGGTTCCCCCTGGCTCCTGATGCTGATCGGGCCGCAGGGTGGAGTGGAGTTGCCTCAGCTCGCCGGCTGCTCCGTGCTCGGCTGTTGATCCGGTTGACAGCCCCTGCCAGGCGGAGGAGCGTGAAGCAACCTCGGTCTGCATCCCGTGGCCACAGCGCGCATCATTGAGTCCCAGCAGCGACCCGAGGCGATGCGCATCGCCGGGTTCGACATTCAGGCCCTGATCTCTGGCGATCAGGCTCAGGCTTTTGAAGTGTTCTTCACTACGGGCCGCGACGGTGCCGGAGCGGCTCCCCATGCCCATCCCTGGGACGAAACCTTCTACGTGATCCGAGGACCAGTGCTGTTCGGCATCGGCGACCAGGAGCAGTGGATCGCCGCTGGAACGCTTGTCCATGTGGCCGGTGGCGAACGGCATTGGTATCGCTTTGATGAGGAGGAAGGGCAGTTCCTCTCCGTCACGTCGGGCAAGGCCGCTGCACCGATGTACCGCGATCTGGCGGCCTTGCCCGTTGAAGCCTCTCGCAGCGATTACCGCGCTGTGGCGATCCGGCACGGTCAGCAGGCACTGCCCTCCTGAGTCCGAAGCCCAGGGCTGAGCGCCGCATGGCGGTCAGCCCTGAGCCAGCACAGCTCGATAGGCGCGTTCCAGGTCGGCTGCTGCCTGGGGGGCATGCTCTGCCAGCAAGTCCAGCCTGGTCTGCCGGCCGGTCCGGGGGCGGATGCCCGTGCTGCTCAGGGTGTCCTGGAACCAGACATTGCGCTCGATCTCACTGCCAGGCAGCACGAAGGCCTCCGGGATGTTGATGAGGTCCCTGAGGCGCTCGGGATCCCAGTTCCGGCTGCGCAATGTCTTGATCCAGGGGATCGTCCGGGCCAGCTCGCTGCAATAGGCATCCGGCTGCTCCAGCAGCGCGTCGAAATCCACCCGGTGGGTGGATGCGGGGAGCCGATCGCGGGCCAGCTGCAGGTAGCGCTCCGTGTTGGCGTAGCTGATCTGCATGATGCTCAGACAGTGTCGCCAGATCCGCTGGCCCGCCTCCTGGAGATCAGTTGCCGTGAGCCGGTCGCCGGCCTTCTTGCCCACGAAGCTGAGCAGGCGCTGCAGATCGATGCGATCAGCGCTGTCCCTGAAGCCGGTCGTTGCCCAGCTGCTGAGGCAGGTGAGTGCTTGCTCCGGATCGCCAGCTTTGGCTGCAGGGGCCAGCAGCAGCATCACCACCTCGGCGATCTCCCGGTTGGTGATGGTGCCGGCTGCGCTCAGAAAGTGCACGGTGCGGCGCAGCAGAAACGAGTGGAAGCAGTCGTCGGGTCGCCTTGTGGTGAACACAAGGCTGCCGTCGCTGTCCTGCACAAGTGCCAGGAGGCGTAGGAACTCGCCTTCGTTGCGGTTGTAGGTGTGTTCCTTGATCGTGAGGAGCAGGGGTGGCTGATCCGGCGCCGGGAACCGCGGGCCGTCAGCCTCGCGATCAAGGCTCTGCAGCAGATCCTCCAGATCGTTCAGCAGGGCGGCATCGAAGCTGGCGTCGTAGCGGCCCGATGCATCGGCGACCCTGGGCTGCCGCAGGCGCCGGGCCAGCTCGCTGTGGCGCTCGATCCAGCCGTCGTTGCAGCCCCCGGCGCGTACCAGTTCCTGCAGGTGCCACTGCAGCCAGGCCAGCTGGACGGTGATCAGCAGCAGCCGGTCCATGTCGACCTCGCTGCGGGGATTATCTGCCTGGTCGTGACGACACCCGGGCAGGACCCCCAGGTTGCCGGGCTCATTGACCAAACCGATGGCTTGGCGTCCTTCGGCAAGCTCGGCGCAGCCCAGGCTGATCAGCAGCATCGTTCCCCCGTGGCGGGGGCTGGACGCCACCACGTTCAGCTGGATCCGCCGGTGGCAAAGGAAGGCTCTGAGCCGGGTGTGCAGGTCGACCATCGGCCCGTTTCCTTGGGGTGCCTGCAACGATCGCAGGAAGGCAGAAGGTATCCAACGGCTTCCACCCGTTTGGCTCACCAACCCTTCCCGTGGTGCAGAAGGAGCGGATCGGCCCTGGCTGCTTTCAGGTGCGGATCCGTGAGGGTGTGGTTGCGCGTCTCAGCGTGATTGGCAAGGCATCACCAACTTCGGCTCAGCCCGGATGCCTTCGGCTGCATTCCCGTTGATGGGGTGCTGATGGATCGGCGCATCGTCGTGCGTCCCGAATGCCCACGCTGGCCTGGCCGGGCGTGATCAGGATCGACGGACTGCCAGGCTCGGCCTTCAGAGCAGCGTCAGGGCGAACAGCAGCACGAACAGGCTCAGCACCACCAAGCCCACCCGGGCCACCAGCAGCAGCTGTGGCCCGAAGCGATCGGCGGGGGCGACCTGGCGCCCCTGCATCACCTGCAGGTTCATCCAGGCCAGCACCGGGGTGGTGACGAAGGACACCCACATCGCCAGGGTCACCAGCGTTCCCATCGAGCCCGACCACCACAGCAGCACCGCCGCCGCCAGGGCGAAGTGCAGCAGCATCCAGAGCTGGTGATCGCGGCGGTCGTGCACCGCCGTGCCGCGGCGGCCCCGCAGCAGCTGCACCGAAGCCGAGGCTGAGCGCGGGTAGCCATCGAGGCAGGTGAGGGCTGTGCTGAACATCGTGGTGAAGCCCGCCACGGCGATCAGTGGATAGGCCCAGCCGCCGAGGCTGGCGGTGTAGAGCGTGATCAACTCCTGGGCGAAGGCGCCACCGGCGGGCGAGAACGTTCTGCCGGTGCCGTGCATCACCCAGGCTCCCAGCAGCAGGAACAGCACCGCCATCACCACGGTGGCCAGGTAGCCGAGGTTGAAGTCGGCCTCCACCTCCGGGCGGCTGCTGCGGTGGCCGGAATCCTGCTCGCGGGCGTAGATCCACAGCGATGACCAGGCCGCCAGATCCAGCGGACAGGGCATCCAGCCCATCAGCGCCACCAGGAAGGGCAGTGAGGCCCAGGTCCAGGGGTTGGGGTTGAACAGCTCGCCCAGGGGTGCTGCCGGGCCGCGCAGCAGGGTGGCGCCGGTGGCCACCACCGTGCTCATCACCAGCAGGCTCACCACCAGCTTGCTGAGGCGATCGAGGCTGCGGTAGTGGCCCAGCAGCAGCACCAGCAGGCAGAGCGCCAGCAGAGTGAGGGTCAGCGGCTGGACGCCGAAGGGCAGCAGCGCCGTGGCCAGGCTGCCGGCCACGGCGGTCACCGCCGCGATGTTGCCGACGCCGGTGGTGAGCGTGATCAGCAGATACACCGGCAGATACCAGCGGCTCTGGCGCTGGTAGCCCTCCAGCAGGCTGAGGCCGGTGACCGCCGTGAAACGGCTGCCCACCAGCAGAAAGGGGTACTTGAACAGGTTGGCCGCCAGCAGCAGCCCCAGCAGGCCGACGCCGTAGAGGGCGCCGGCCTGGGTGGAGGCCACCAGATGGGAGCCGCCGATCGCCGCGGCGGCCAGCAGGATGCCGGGCCCGAGGGCCTGGCGCAGTCCCTGCAGGGTCAGCCCTGGCCTGGGGTTGGCCGGCGCGCTGCTCTCCTCAGGACCCACCGCAAGGTGATCGGACATAACGATGGCCTTGGGCGAACGCCATAGAATTGCCGTCTCGATAGCGAACGTTGGCCACCCGGGCCAACGATCCGCCACCGAGAGCTGCTGCTCCGTGATCGCAGGTCTGTGCTGTCAGACCCGCGCGATCAGGCCACCTGGGCGAAGCACTCGCGGAAGGCCGCGATCGTGGCGTCGATGTCCTCGTCGCTGTGGGCCAGGGAGGTGAAGCCGGCCTCGAAGGCGCTGGGGGCCAGGTACACGCCGCGCTCCAGCATGGCGCGGTGCAGCTTGCCGAAGCGGGCGGTGTCCGCTGCCTTGGCCTCCTCGAAGTTGCGCACCGGACCCTCGCAGAGGAAGAAGCCGAACATGGCGCTGATCGAGCCGCCGGTGATCGGCAGGCCAGCGCTGCGGGCGGCGTCCTGGATGCCGTCGCTGAGGCGAAGGGTGATCGCCTCCAGGCGGTCGTAGGTGCCGGGCTGCTTGAGCAGTTCCAGGGTCTTGATGCCGGCGGTCATCGCCAGCGGGTTACCGCTGAGGGTGCCGGCCTGATACATCGGGCCGGCGGGCGCCACCATGCCCATGATGTCGGCGCGGCCGCCGTAAGCACCCACGGGCAGGCCGCCGCCGATCACCTTGCCCATGGTGGTCAGGTCGGGCGTCACGCCGAACCTGGCCTGGGCACCGCCGTAGCTGATGCGGAAGCCGGTCATCACCTCGTCGAACACCAGCAGGGCGCCGTTCTCCTTGGTGAGCTCGCGGATGCCCTCGAGGAAGCCGGGCACCGGCGTGATGAAGCCGGCGTTGCCCACAACGGGCTCGAGAATCACGCCGGCGATCTCACCGGGGTTTTCGGCGAAGAGTTTCTTCACCGCCTCCAGGTCGTTGTAGGGGGCGGTGAGGGTGCTGGCGGCGGTGGTGCGCGGCACACCGGGGGAATCAGGCAGGCCGAGGGTGGCGACACCCGAGCCGGCCTTCACCAGGAACATGTCCGCGTGGCCGTGGTAGCAGCCTTCGAACTTGATGATCTTTTCGCGGCCGGTGAAGGCGCGCATCAGGCGCAACACCGACATGCAGGCCTCGGTGCCGCTGTTGACGAAGCGCACCATCTCCACCGAGGGCACGGCATCGATCACCATCTCCGCCAGCTGGTTCTCCAGCGCGCAGGGGGCGCCGAAGCTGGTGCCCTTGTCGAGGGCCTCATGCAGGGCACCGATCACCTCGGGATGGGCGTGGCCGCAGATGGCGGGGCCCCAGCTGCCGATGTAGTCGATGTAGCGGTTGCCATCCACATCCCAGGCGTAGGCGCCCTTGACGCGGTCGAACACGATCGGGTTGCCGCCCACCGAGCGGAAGGCCCGCACCGGCGAGCTCACGCCGCCGGGCATCAGGGCCTGGGCAGCGCTGAACAGTTCCTGGGAGCGGGTGGTATTCAAGGCGGGTGCCGAAACGGGTGCCGAGGTCAAGGCGGATACCGCGAGGGGGGTGACCGGCGCCCATCCTGACCCAGAACCCGCCGCTTCCGCTTGCCGCTGCCGTTCCGGCCCCCCAACCCCGGGCCCTGACGGGGTTTCGCTCTTACGCTGCAGCGGCTCTGCAGACCGGGACGGCCCCTGGCCGCAGCCGCTGGCCATGTTCCCCATCGCCTTGATCCGCGCGGCCTCGGCCTGCCCGAGTGCCCCCTGAGCCTGCCCCGTGAGTCGACCCCGGAGATCGCCTTGAGCCCCACCCGCTGCGACTGGCCGGACCTGGAGCGTCAGCTGCGCCGCCTGCTGCCGTCCCGGGCGGTGGTGGCCGCCCGCCAGGAGCTGCTGGCCTACGACTGCGACGGCCTGACGCTGCAGCGCCATCAGCCGCCGCTGGTGGTGCTGCCGGAAACCACCGAGCAGGTGGCGGCGGTGCTGCGCCTCTGTCATGAGCGCGGTGTGCCGTTTGTGGCGCGCGGCAGCGGCACCGGCCTCTCCGGCGGTGCGGTGGCTGAAACCGAGGCCCTGGTGGTGGCCACCAGCCGCATGCGGCGCGTGCTGGCGGTGGATCTGCCCAACCGCCGCGTGGTGGTGCAGCCCGGCGTGATCAACAGCTGGGTGACGCGGGCGGTGGCCGGCGATGGCTTCTATTACGCCCCCGATCCCTCCAGCCAGGTGGCCTGCAGCGTGGGCGGCAACGTGGCCGAGAACTCCGGCGGTGTGCACTGCCTGAAATACGGCGTGACCAGCAACCACGTGCTGGAGCTGGAGGTGGTGCTGCCGGACGGCACGATCACCACCCTCGGCAGCGGCCTCGACGAGACCCCCGAGCTGGATCTGCGCGGGGCCTTCATCGGCAGCGAGGGCACCCTCGGCATCGCCACCGCCATCACCCTGCGGCTGCTGCGCGCCCCCCAGTGCGTGGCGGTGCTGCTGGCGGATTTCACCTCGATGGAGGCCGCCGGCGAGGCCGTGCGCCGCGTCACCGCCGCCGGGGTGCTGCCGGCCGGGATGGAGATGATGGATCGCCTCACGATCGAGGCGGTGGACGACTACCTCGGCGCCGAGGAATACCCGCGTGACGCCGCGGCGGTGCTGTTGATCGAACTCGACGGTCAGCAGCGGGAGGTGGCGGCCGCTGCCGAGCTGGCCACCGCCCTCTGCCGTGAGGCCGGCGCCCGCCAGGTGCGCCAGGCTTGGGATGACGCTGAGCGGGCGCTGCTGTGGAAGGGGCGCAAGTCGGCGATTTCGGCCCTGGGGCGCAGCTTCCCTAACTATTACCTCCAGGATGGCGTGGTGCCCCGCAGCGTCCTGCCGCAGGTGCTCGCGGCGATCGATGCCCTCAGCGCCAGCCATGGCCTGCCGGTGGCCAACGTGTTCCACGCCGGCGACGGCAATCTGCATCCGCTGATCCTGTATCGCGACGGCGATCCCGGGGTGCGGCAGCGGGTGCAGGAGCTGGGGGCGGCGATCCTGCTGCTGTGCGTGGAGGCCGGCGGCAGCATCAGTGGCGAGCACGGTGTGGGCAGCGACAAGCGCTGCTACCTCGACTGGATGTACAGCCCCGATGATCTGGCGACGATGCAGTTGCTGCGTCGTGCCTTCGACCCCCAGGGGCTGGCCAATCCCGGCAAGATCTTCCCCACCCCGCGCAGCTGCGCTGAATCAGCCCGGCGGGTGCAGGTGCTGCAGGCCGCGGGGGTGCGGCTGCCCGAGGAGGCAGTGGTCTTCTGAGGTGGCCGAGGGGCGACCCATCAGCCTCCTCAGACCCAATCAGAGCCAGCTGCCGTCGTCCTCGCCGTCTCCCTCTGCGTCCTCGTCCTCCGCGGGGGGCCAGGCCAGGTTCACCACCACCGGCGCGTGGTCGCTCGGCTGCAGCTGCCCGCGGGTGGCTTTGTGGATCACGCAGCCGCTGGCCAGCTCCAGCAGCTCCTGCTCCAGATAGATGTGATCGATGCGCCAGCCCCGATCCCGCTCCCAGGCGCCGCTGCGGTAATCCCACCAGCTCCAGTGGCCGCTGTCCGGCTCGAACAGCCGGAACACATCCTGCAGCCGCTCCCCCAGCACCGCCTGCAGCGCCTGTCGCTCCGGTTCACTGGCCATGATGCCGCCGGTCTGGCGGTCGGGATCGGGGAGATCGCGCGCCTCCGGACCGATGTTGAAATCGCCCAGCATCACCAGCGGTTCCCCCTGCTGCTCCTGCACCGCCAGGTAGCGCGTCAGGCAGGCCAGCCACTCCAACTTGTAGGGGTACTTCTCGCTCTTCAGGGAGCTGCCGTTGGGCACATAGAGGTTGAGGATGCGCAGCCCTTCGATGCGGGCGCTGATCACCCGTTTCTGCTCACCCAGCCGCTCGGCCTCCGGATCGCCCGGCAGCAGCGCGGCAAAGCCGATCTGCACGTCTTCGAGGGGCAGCCGGCTGAGGATCGCCACGCCGTTGTAGGCCTTCTGGCCGCTGATGGCGGTGCGGTAGCCGAGCTCTTCGAAGGCCTGATGGGGAAACAGGGGATCGTCCACCTTGGTCTCCTGCAGGCAGAGCACGTCGGGCGCTTCCTGCTGCAGCCAGCTGCGCACCTGCTCCAGCCGGGTGCGCACGGAGTTGACGTTCCAGCTGGCGATGCGCATGGCGGCCCCGGGCACAGGCCGGCGATCCTGCCAGCTGCCGCTGCCCACTCCGGTCCTGGCGCGGCCCCCATCGGTGCCGGCAGGCGTCAGGATGAGAGGGATGGATCGTCGCGCTGCCATGGCCACCGCTCCGCGTCGCGTGTGGGTTCCGCTTCGTAAGCCAGCCCTGCTCTGCCGGCCCACTGCGCGGCGCCCGCTGGTTCCGCTAGCGCTCTGGCTGGGACTGCTGGCCGCCGCTGCCCCGCTGGCCAACCCGGCCGCAGCCCAGGAGGCCGGCTACGGCCAGACGCTCAATTCGCCGCAGCAGCAGCGCGAGCTCGACTACGGCACCGGCCCGGCCCGCAACACCGTGCTCGATGCCACCAATCCGATCGACCTGATGAATCGGCTGCAGCGGGCGACCGCCATGGACGACGCCACGCCGCCGGCTGATGCCATCGATGCGGCCCTGAGGGATTTCCAGAACCAGCCGGTGAAGGCCCCCTGAGGCCGCCCCGCTCAGCCGCTGCTCCGGCTCGCTGAGCCGCCCCCTCGGGCGGCGCTGGCGGCCTCAGCGCGTGGCGGCGGCTGGGTCGGTGGCTGCTGGAGTCGTGGCTGGTGGATTGGTTGTGGCCGGATTGGTTGCCGGCTGGTTGGTGGCGGCCGGATCTGCCGCTGCTGGATCGGTGCTGCCCGCCGTCGCGGCGCTACTGGCTGCTGGCTTGAGCGCCTGCAATCCCCAGGCGGCGGCGACCCGGTCGAGCTCGGCCTGGGCCTTGGGGTCGTTCTGGCGGCTGCGGGCTTCGCTGAGGCTGCGCTGGGCGCCGCTGCGGTCGCCCCGCTCCTGCTGCAGCAAGGCCCGGGCCAGCAGTGGCCGTGGATCGGCGGGAAAGCGGGTGCTGACCCGGATCAGGGTGGCTTCGGCGGCGCCCGCCTGGCCGCGGCGCTGCTGCAGATCCGCCAGCAGCAGACCGATCGCCAGCGCCTCCGGTTTCAGCTGCGGTTCGCTCTGGCGCTTCCAGGCCGCCTCCAGCTGCTGCTGGGCCTGCTCCGCCCGGCCCGATTCCAGCTGCAGCAGCGTCATCAGCTGCAGGGCCTCAATCTGGTCGGGGCGCTGATGCAGCAGTTGGCGCAGCTCCCGCTCGGCGCCGGCACGGTCCTGCTGGTCGCGGCGCAGCTCCGCCAGCAGCAGCCGCAGGCTCCAGCGCTGCGGTTGCTGATCCGCCAGGCGCTCCAGCAGCGGCACGGCCTCCTGGCGCCGCTCGAGGCCCACCAGCAGCTCCAGCAGCCGCTGCTGCTCGGCGCTGCTGGCCTGCCCCGCCGCCTGGCGGCGTTGCAGCTGCTGCAGCTCGCGCTCAAGCCGGGCCTGTGGGTTGGTGCTGCCCTGGCCGCTGCCGTGGCGATCGCCCAGCCACCAGCCCAGCCCCAGGCTGGCCATCGCCAGGGCCGCCAGGCCCAGCGCCAGGGCCAGCCGCCCGGTTGCGCGGTTGGGAGTGGCAGCCATCGGCGCCGGCGTGGGATGGGCCATCAGTCTGCCCGGACCCGCCCGGGCTCGAGGCCTTTACATTGGCCCGATGCGCCCCCACCCCATCCCCCCGGTCACCGAGCCCCTGCAGTACCGGGCCATCGGCGTCGTGCGCGGCACCTATGTGCCGGCCGATGCGGATCAGCTCACCCGCGGTGTGATCCGCACCGACGACGGCGACGAGCTGGAAGCGGTGGTCCTCGGCCGGTTGCTGACGCTGATGCGTCGCCATCTCGACCTGGCCCTGCCCCATCTCTGGGTGGTCTATCCCCGCTGCCGCGAGGAAGGCGGTCTGCATCTGCAGATGGTTGGCGTCTGGGAACCGAGCACCCTGGCTGCCACCCAGGTGGCCACCGAGCGGCCCGCCGCGGCGGGCCCGGAGGCTGAGCTGCCTGAGGCCGAGACTGCTGCCAGCGCTGCTGTTGCTGACGCGGCGGCGGTCGACGCGGATGCGGCGGATGCGGTTCCAGCAGCTGAGGCTGCAGCTGAGCCGGCGGCTGCCGAGCCCGCCTCCGCGCCGATCACCTCCTGCGGCGATGCCCTGCCGGAGGGCGACAACTACTTCTCCGTGCGCGGCGAGCTCGTTTACACCCGCCCTGAAGACGCTCAGCTGGTGGTGAAGGTGCGCCAGCTGCCCCGCGCCGATGGCCAGCGGCCGGCTCCCTTCAAGATTCAGCTCAGCGGCGCCGTTCCCCTGGAGCATCTGCGTCACTTCGTCTCGCTGCAGGTTCGTCGTGAGGGGCAGCAGCTGCAGGTGCAGGACCTGGAGGTGATCGCACCGGTGGCCCAGCGGGGCAACCGCGGCGGCAAGGGCCGGCGCGATGGTCGTCGGGGCGGTGCGGCTCCTCGGGGTGGCGGTGCTGGCCGCTCAGGTGCCGGTGGAGCCGGCGGTGGCGCCCGCCGCGAGGGGCGTGATGGCCGCTCCGCCCCCGAGGCGCGATCCGAATCGCGTCCCGGCTCCAGCCGTTCCGCCATCAGCCGCCCCAGCCGCTGACCATGGCCTTCTGGGCGGCCACCAGCGGCACCTGGATCAATCTCGCCACGGTGCTGGCTGGATGCCTGCTGGGGGCTCGGCTGCTCGATCGCCTGCAGCCCTCCCTGGCCCAGCAGTGGCGTCGCTGGCTCGGGCTGATCACCTTGTTGCTGGCCATTCGCATGGTGCAGCCGCTCTGGCAGCAGCAGCTCGGCGCTCTGCCGGCGGTGCTGCCGGCCCTGGTCACCCTCGTGCTCGGCGCCAGCCTCGGCCAGTGGTGGCAGCTGGATCAGCGCCTGCGCCGCTGGCTCTGCCGCTTTCAGCCATCCTCCGGCGCTGGGCCGCAGCGCTCTGCTGCCGGACCCGCTGCCGCTGATCGATCCGGCCCAGAGGCGGTGGCCCCCGAGCGCGATGTGGCCGATGTGTTGGCCGGCACGTTCGTGCTGTTCTGCGTTGGGCCGATGACGCTGCTGGGCTGCCTGCGCAATGGTGCCCTCGGCGAACCGGATCTGCTGCTGGTGAAGGCCTGCCTGGATGGTCTGAGCGCTGCGCTGCTCGCCTCCGGCATCGGCCTGGCCCTCGCCTGGGTGCTGCTGCCGATGGCGGTGCTGCAGCTCAGCCTCTGCGGCGCCGGCGTGTTGCTGGCCGGCGGTCTGCCCGACCCGATGGCGTCGCCGGCACTGCTGTTCAGCTCCGCCCTCGGCGGTGTGCTTGTGCTGGCCCTGGCCCTGGAGCTGCTCGATCTGCCCCATCCCAGCAGCGTCAACGCGCTGCCGGCCTTGCTCCTGGCGCCCCTGGTGGGCTCCACCCTCAGCCTCAGCCCATGACCTCCCCCCTCGCCGCCGGTGTTGCCGTCGCTCTGATCAGCCTGCTGGCGGTGGTGGGTCCGCTGCTGGGCCTCTCCCCCTGGTTGATCACCCTGGCGGTGGGGCTGGTGCTGACGGCGCTCACCGTGGATGCCGCCCGCTTCTCCGGCCGCGGCGGCCACCTGCTGGCCGAGGCTCTCCCTGGTGGTGAGGCCCGGCTGCGGCGCATCGCCGTGCATGAGGCTGGGCATCTGCTGATCGCCGAGGCGGAGCAGCTGCCGGTGCAGCGGGTGCTGGTGGGCAACCTGGCCTGCCTGCAGGCCGGTCTGGTGGCCGCCGGCAGCACCGAATTCGAGCCGCCCGCCCAGGCCAAGCTGCCCCTGGAGCAGCTGCGCCGCTGGAGCCGGGTGCTGCAGGCCGGCATGGCGGCTGAACAGCTGCTCTACGGCTCCAGCCTCGGCGGCGCCGATGATCGCGCCCTGCTTGGCCGCATCTGGGGGCTGTCCGGCCACGATGTGGACACCGCCCAGCGGGAGCAGCGCCGGGCCCGCCGCGAGATCGACCAGGCTCTGCGCGCTGCGCGGCCACAACTGGAGGCAGAGGCGGAGCGGCTGCTGGCGGCGGCACCGCGTCTGGGCCGGCGCCCAGCGGCCGCGGCCGCCGAGAGCGCCCCGGCCAACCCCTGAGATGGCGCGATGACGCTGGCCCTGATCGATTGCCCCACGGGCCTGGCCGGCAACATGCTGCTGGCGGCGCTGCTGGATCTGGGCCTGCCCGAGGCGGTGCTGCACGAACCGCTGGCGGCCCTGGGCCTGCAGGGGGCCTACCGGCTGGAGATCGAGGAGCGGCGCAGCGCGGGCCTGCGCGGCCTGCATCTGGCGGTGATCGGCCTGGAAGCGGAGCCGCCGGCGCGCCAGTGGGGCGCGCTGCGCCGCCTGCTGGAGCAGGCGCCCCTGGCTGAGCCGTTGCGCCGGCGGGTGCTGGCGGTGTTCACCCTGCTCGCCGAGGCCGAAGCCGCTGTGCATGGCCATCCGCCGGAGCGGGTGCACTTCCATGAAGTGGGGGCGATCGATGCCCTGGTGGATGTGGTGGGCGTCTGCGCCGGCCTGCTGCACTTCGGCGTTGATCGCCTGATCTGTCTGCCGCCGCCCGCCGGCCACGGCCAGGTGGCCACGGCCCATGGCCTGCTGCCGGTGCCGGTGCCGGCGGTGCTGGAGATCGCCCGTCGCTGCTGCGTCCCCCTGGCCAGCAGCGAGGGCCTGCCCGCCGTGGAGCTCACCACCCCCACCGGTCTGGCCCTGGCGGCGGGCTGGGCCGAGGCCTTCGCTTTGCCGCCGGCCCACCGGCCCCTGCAGGTGGGTGTGGGGCTCGGCAGCCGCCGGCTCGATCGCCCCAACCTGCTGCGGCTGGTGCTGGCGGAGCCCCTCGAGGCCTCACCGTCCCAGGCTCCGGGTTTGCCTGGGGAGCAGCCCCCCGAACCGTTGCTGGTGCAGCAGGCCCAGATCGATGACGCCACGCCGGAGGATCTGGCCCATCTGCTGGCGGCCCTGCGCCGCGCTGGCGCTCTGGAGGCCTTCTGCCAGCCGCTGACGATGAAGAAGGGGCGGCCGGGTTGGCTGCTCACCGCCCTGACGCGGCCCGGTGCACCGGCTGCCAGCCTGCGCCAGGTGTGGTGGCAGCACAGCAGCAGCCTGGGGCTGCGGGAGCATCTGCAGCAGCGCTGGTGTCTGCCGCGCCGCAGCCAGGAGCTGTCCACGCCGCTGGGGCCGGTGCGGATCAAGTGGGCCTTGCTGCCCGATGGCCGCTGGCGCAGCAAGCCGGAGCACGATGATCTGGTGGCCCTGGCGGAACGCCATGGGCTGGCTCTGGATCAGGTTCGTGCCACTGTGCTGCAGGCCCTGGACCCGCTGGACGCGCCGGGGCCAGCCTCTGCATCCGAAGGCTGATCCCCCAAGGCTGATCCCCGCCATGCCGTTGTCTCAACCGATTCAGGCCCTGCTGCGGTCGCTGGCCTCCTGCTGGGAGCAGCTCCGGCGATGGCTGCCCAGATCGCTGCCGGCCTGGTGCGCGCTCGATCGCCTGGCCCAGCGCTTGCCGTGGTCCCGCTTGCCCCAGCTGCCCCCCCTCCCGGGCGGCTCCTCGCTGTGGATCAGCCTGCTCAGCTTCGGCTTCCTGCTGGCGGCCCTGGTGGGCCATGGCCGCCAGATGCTGCAGCTCTCCCTCGATCCCCAGGGCTGGTGGTGGCTGCTGCTGGGCGTCGGCATCAGCCTGCTGAGCCTGGTGGTCAACGGCCTGGGCCTGGGGTTGGTGCTGCGCTGGTTTGGTTTTGTGCCCCGTTGGCCGGCCCTGGTGGCGCTGTATCTGGATACCAACCTGCGCAAGTACCTGCCCGGTGGCATCTGGCATCTCACCAGCCGGGTGGAGCGCCTGCGCAGCCCCGAGGCGCCGCTGCGCCAGCCGGCGGGGCTGGCGCTGGCGCTGGCGGCGGTGGTGTTCGATCCGCTGGTGGCCGCTGCCGCGGCCCTGGCCCTGGTGCCCCTGGGGGGCTGGCAGGCGGGCCTGGCGCTGCTGGCACCGGCAGCCCTGCTGCTGCTCACACCCCGCTGGCTGCAGCCCCTGCTGCTGCGGCTGGAGCAGCGCCAGGCGCGGCGCCTGCAGCTGGAGCCCCCCGCCGCCCTGGCCCTGCCCGCCTATCCCCTGCAACCCCTGCTGGCCCAGCTGCTGTTCGTGCTGCTGCGCTTCGCCGGCTTCGGTTGCTGCGTGCTCGCCTTTGATCTACAGGCCAGCCTGGGCTGGACCGACTGGCTTGCCGGCTTCGCCCTGGCCTGGACGATCGGCCTGGTGGTGCCCGGTGCCCCCGGTGGCCTCGGCGTGTTCGAGGCGGCCCTGCTGCTGCGCTTCAGCGGGTCGATCCCGGAGGCGGCGCTGCTGGCGGTTGCCCTCAGCTACCGGTTGATCGTGAGCCTGGCCGATCTGCTGGCCGCCGCCCTGGTGCGCCTCGACGGCTGGATCGATCAGCGGCTGGCGGCGTAGCGCTCCAGGTGGCCGGCCAGGGTCTGCACCAGCCGCTGGCGCGCCTGGCGCGACGCCCAGCCCATGTGGGGGCTGAGCAGCAGGTTCGGCACCGTCAGCAGCGGCTCCAGTTCGGCCCCCGGGGGCTCCTGCTCGAGCACATCCAGGGCGGCGCCGGCCAGGCGCCCCTGCCGCAGCGCTGCCGTCAGGGCCTCCAGCTCCACCAGGCCGCCGCGGGCCATGTTCACCAGCACGGCGGAGGGCTTCAGCCAGCTCAGCCGCTCGGCGTTGATCAGCCCGCGGGTGGCGGCATTGAGCGGGGCGTGCAGGCTCACCACATCGGCCTGGCGCAGGGCCTGCTCCAGGCTGCTGGCGCTGCTGCGGCTGGTGATCCGCTGCACCTCCATGCCGAAGGCCTCCCCCACCGCTGCCACGCCGCCGCCGATGTCGCCGGCCCCCACCACCACCAGGCAGCGACCGGCCAGCTCATCGAACTCCGGCTCCACCAGGGCGAACACCGGGCTGCGCTGCCAGTCGCCCTGCCGCAGGCGCTCGCGCCGCGCCTCCATCCGGCAGCAGAGCTCCAGGATCAGCGCCCAGGTGATCTGCACCACCGAGGGCCGGCTGTAGCGGCCGGCGTTGCACACCGTGATGCCGCGCTCCCGGCAGGCCTCCAGATCGAGCTGATCGGTGCCGGTGCTGGCGGTGCAGATCAGCCGCAGCCGCGGCAGCTGCCGCAGCAGGGCGCCATCGAGCGGGATCTTGTTGGTGATGGCGATCTCTGCCGCAGCCAACCGCTCCAGCCGCTGCTCCGGGGCGGTGCTGGGCCAGGTCTGCAGGCTGCACCAGCGCTGCAGCGGCGTCAGATCGACGGCGCCGAGGCTGAGGGCATCGAGAAACACCGCCGGCGCAGCCGGGCTGGAGATTGAGGGGTTGGCGGGCTCCATGGCTGCGCTTCGCAACTACGCCTATTGTTGAGAAGCCCAGGGACGTTGTGGTGCCCCGCTCCCCCAGCGCCTCTCCCAGCAGCCCCATCACCAGCCCTGCCGCCGTCGCGGCTGCCGGCCCCGCAGCGGCGGCGGCGCCCCTGCCGGCCCCCAGCAGCGATGCGCTGCGCAGCACCCTGCATGACCGCGGCCAGCGCCTCACGCCGCAGCGCCAGCGGGTGCTGGCCCTGTTTGAGCAGATCGGCGCCGGCACCCACCTCAGCGCCGAGCAGGTGCATCAGCGGTTGCTGGCCCAGGCCGAGAAGGTGTCGCTGGCCACCGTGTATCGCACCCTGCGGCTGCTGAGCTCGATGGGCCTGCTGCAGGAGCTGGAGCTGCCCGAGGGCGGGCGGCGCTACGAGCTCACCAGCGACAGCCACCGCGACCATCACCATCTGGTGTGCGTGCGCTGTGGCCGCACCGAGGAATTCGAGGATGGCGCCGTGCTGCTGGCCGGTGATCAGGCCTGCCTGCAGCACGGCTTTCACCTGCTGGAGTGCGTGCTCACCGTGCGGGCCGTCTGCCCGCGCTGCGCCCAGCAGGACTGACGCCCTGCGGCGTGGCTTCAGCCCTGCCGGTGCAGGCCTTCCCGCAGCACATCCGAAGGTCGCCGGCCGTGATGAGCCATGAAGGCGCGGCTGAAGGCCGCCAGATTGCTGAAGCCGAGTCGGGCGGCGATGCTGCCGACGGAGTCGCCGGCCTGGGGATGCAGCAGCGCCCGGTGCGCCTGCTCCAGGCGCTGCCGGCGCACCCACTGCATCGGCCCGCAGCCGAAGCGCTGCTGGAAGGCCAGCTGCAGGGTGCGGCGGGAGTAGCCGCTGCGCCGCTCCAGGGCGGTGAGGTTGAGCGGGGCATGCAGGTTGGCTCGCGCCCATTCCAGCAGCTCCTCGAAGACCCGCTCTCGGGTTGTGCTCCCAGCCGGCTGCCCGCTGCCTGCGAGAACCGCATCCAGCCGCGGATGCAGCAGCAGCGCGAAGACGCGGTAGATCAGATCATCCACCTGCAGCGCATCCAGGTGCCCCTGAAGGTCCCGCTCGGCATTGTCGAGCAGGGTCAGCGTCTGCCGAAACACCCGGATCAGGCGCTGGCTGCGCGGTTGCTCATCGCCCAGCACCCTGGGGCGCTCCAGGTCGCTGGTGAACCGCTGCGGCGATACGCCGATGCCGGCGATGGCGCAGGCCGTGCTGCGCAGGCGCGCCAGATCGAGGCGCATCACCAGGGCGCTGAGGTGATCGGTGCTGTAGCGATAGCTGGAGCCCGGCGAGAACCAGAGCGGCTGCTGCGGATGGATCACCTGGCGCAGGCCCTGGGTCTGGTAGCGGATGCTGCCGGCGAGGCACAGGTTCACGTAAGCCTTGCCCGGGTCGTCGCCCATGGCACCGGCGATCGGTGAGCTGTAGCCGCTGGTGAGCAGCAGGGATCCCGCCCGGATGGTGTGGGTGCGGTGCAGGAAGGCGGTGCCATGGCCGCGCCGCGGCGCCAGGTCGAGCACCGGATGGCTCTGGGCCAGCCGCTCGGCCAGGGCCTGGGGATCGCGATCCTCCTCGCTGTGGTGGTTGCGAAACAGCAGCGGCAGGGACATCGCTGTGTCACCGGGCTGGTCGTGCATGGCCAGGGGCCACGGGTGCCTCGGTTCGGACCCTAGGCCCGTTTCGCCATGGGCTGCACCGCTGTGGCTGAACACGCCACAGTTGTCGATTCGCGCAGCTTCAGTTCACAACGCTCGGATGGGGCCGGGCTGACAGCCCGGCCGAAGCTCTCCAGCATGAAATCCAGTGTTCCTGGCGTGCCGCCATGCCCAACGGCCGACCCAACATCCTGATTCTCTGGGGCGATGATATCGGCCAGAGCAATCTCAGTTGTTACAGCGATGGTCTGATGGGGTATCAGACCCCCAACATCGACCGGGTGGCCAAGGAGGGTGGCCGCTTCATCCACTACTACGCCGAGCAGAGCTGCACGGCCGGTCGGGCTGCCTTCATCAGTGGTCAGAGCGTCTTCCGCACCGGCCTGAGCAAGGTGGGGTTGCCGGGCGCTGAACTGGGCTATCGCGCCGAGGATCCCACCATTGCCTCGCTGCTCAAGCCCCTCGGCTACCGCACCGGCCAGTTCGGCAAGAACCATTTCGGTGATCGCGACGAGCATCTGCCGACGATGCACGGCTTCGATGAGTTCTTCGGCAACCTTTATCACCTCAATGCCGAGGAGGAGCCGGAGCTGCGCGATTACCCCCAGCCGGAGGATTTTCCGAATTTCCGCCAGAACTACGGCCCCCGCGGCGTGCTGCACTGCTGGGCCAATGGCGACGGCGCCCAGCGGATCGAGAACACCGGCCCGCTCACCAAGAAGCGGATGGAAACGGCCGATGAGGAGTTCATGGCCGAGGCCAAGCGTTTCATCCGCGATGCGGTGGCCTCCGGGGAACCCTTCTTCGTGTGGTTCAACACCACCCACATGCACTTCCGCACCCATGCCCGCCCCCAGGATCTCGGCCAGGCCGGGCGCTGGCAGTCGGAATATCACGACGTGATGATCTATCACGACAACTGCATCGGCGAGATGCTCAACCTGCTGGATGAGCTGGGCATCACCGATGACACCCTGGTGATGTACAGCACCGATAACGGTCCGCACATGAACAGCTGGCCCGATGCCGGCATGACCCCGTTCCGCAACGAGAAGAACTCCAACTGGGAGGGCGCCTATCGCGTGCCGGCCCTGGTGCGCTGGCCCGGCAAGATCGCGCCCGGCACGCTGTTCACCGAGATCGTCAGCCATCTCGACTGGTTGCCCACCCTGCTCGCCGCTGCCGGCGAGCCGGAGATCAAGGCCAAGCTCAAGGCCGGTCACCAGGCCGGAAGCCGGTACTACAAGGTGCACCTCGACGGCTACAACATGCTCGACTACTGGACCGGCCAGACGGACAAGAGCCCACGGGTGGAGTTCTTCTACTTCTCCGATGACGGCGACCTCACCGGTCTGCGCTACGACAACTGGAAGATCGTGTTCATGGAGCAGCGCGCCGCCGGCACGCTGCAGGTCTGGGCCGAACCCTTCACCGCCCTGCGGGTGCCGAAGATCTTCAATCTCAAGACTGACCCCTACGAGCGAGCGGACATCACTTCCAACACCTACTGGGACTGGATCCTCGATCACGTGTTCCTGCTGGTGCCGGCCCAGGCCTATGTGGCCCAGTTCCTGGAGACCTTCAAGGAGTTCCCGCCGCGGCAGAAGGCCGCCAGCTTCTCGCTGGAGCAGGTGATGGAGAAGATGACCAGCACCACCGGCCTCTCCTGAGCCGGTCTCCGGCCCGTTGCCCATGCCCCGCTCCAGCGTCACCGCCCAGCGCCGCACGGTCCAGCGCCGCTCCCCTCTGCGGGGCGGGCGGCCGCCGGCGCGGGACATGCTCTGGATTCCGGCGGGCTCCTTTGTGATGGGCTCCGACGATCACTACCCCGAGGAGGCCCCGGCCCATCGGGTGCAGGTGGAGGGCTTCTGGATCGATCGTGCGCCGGTGACCAACGCTCAGTTCCAGAAGTTCGTCAAGGCCACCGGCCACATCACCCTGGCCGAGCAGCCGGCTGATCCAGCCCTCTACCCGGATGCCCGGCCGGAGCTGCTCGCCCCCGCCTCGATCGTGTTCGTGCCGCCGCCGCAGCCGGTGGGGACGGCCAATCACTACCGCTGGTGGCAGTACATCCCCGGCGCCGACTGGCGCCATCCGGAGGGCCCCGGCAGTTCGATCAAGGGGCGTGAGCAGCATCCGGTGGTGCATGTGGCCCATGCGGATGCCCTGGCCTACGCCGCCTGGGTCGGCAAGCAGCTTCCCAGCGAAGCGGAATGGGAGCGGGCCGCCCGTGGCGGCCTCGAGGGGGCCGAGTACGCCTGGGGGGATGAGCTGCATCCCGGCGGCCGTCCCGTGGCCAACACGTTTCAGGGCGACTTTCCCCACTTCAACAGCCGCCTCGATGGCTGGGAGCGCACCTCGCCGGTGGGCGTCTTTCCGGCCAACGGCTATGGCCTGGTGGATATGATCGGCAACGTCTGGGAATGGACCGACGACTGGTACGCCGACCATGGCGACACCCTCCAGCGCCACAAGGCCGCCGGGGGATGCTGCACCATCGACAATCCCCGGGGCGGGGAGCGACAGGCCAGCATCGATGCCGCCTCCCAGCACGGTTCCCTGCCCCGCAAGGTGGTGAAGGGGGGATCCTTTCTCTGCGCGCCCAGCTACTGCCGGCGCTACCGCCCGGCGGCGCGGATGGCCCAGGGGATCGACACCGCCACCTGCCATCTGGGCTTCCGCTGCATCGTCCGGCCCGCTGCAACGGCCGCCTCCGCCCAGCGCCCGACCGCATTGCCCGTCAGCTGATGGCCAGCCTCACCAACGAGCTGGCGAAGGAGCGCAACCGCGCCGCCGCCGAGCGCACGCTGATGGCCTGGATCCGCACCGCCCTGGCTCTGATCAGCTTTGGCTTTGGCCTCGACAAGATCATCGCCGCCATCAACCGCTCCGGCCTGCAGGGCAGCGGCCACGCCGATCTCAGCGTCAAGCTGCTGTCGATGGGCTTTGTGCTGGTGGGGGTGCTCTCCCTGGCTGCCGCCATCGGCCAGCACCGCCGCGACCTGCGCCTGATCCGCCGCGACGATTTCACCTACAGCGGCGGCGGCCCCTCGCTGGCGGTGCTCACCGCCTTCGCCCTGATCCTGATCGGGGCGGTGGCCTTCGCCCTGCTGGTGCCGGGGGTGCTGCGGCGACTCCTGCTCGGCAGCTGACGACGCTCTGAACGATGACCCTGCTGATCCCCGCCACGCTGTTCGTGATCATGTTCGCCCTGGGGCTCGGCCTGCCGGGGGATCGCCTCGGCCTGCTGCGCCAGCGGCCCGGGCTGCTGCTGCGGGTGCTGCTGGGCAGTTGCCTGCTGGTGCCGCTGCTGGCCCTGCTGCTGCTGCGCCTGCCCATCAGCCTGGCGCTGCCGGAGCCGGCGCGGCTGGCGATCGCCCTGATGGCGATCTGCCCCAGCGCGCCGCTGATCCTGCGCAAGGCTGACAAGGCCGATGGTGATGCCGCTCTGGCGGCGCAGCTGCAGGTGGCGGCGGCCCTGGCGGCGATCGCCTCGGTGCCCCTGATGGCGGAGCTGTTCACGCTCGCCTTCGGTCTGACGGGCTGGGACATCGGCCCCTCCAGCGTGGCGCGTCAGGTGGGCCTGGCCCAGCTGCTGCCGCTGGGCTGCGGCCTGCTGGTGCGCCGCCGCTGCCCCGGCTGGGCCCAGCGCTGGCTGGGGCCCTGTGATCGCCTGGCCAATCTCCTGCTGCTGGCCCTGTTGCTGTTGGTGCTGATCAAGGCGGGGCCGGCGCTGCTCGGCTTCGCCCTCGCCAATGGCCGCAGCGTGGTGCTGATGGCCGCGCTGGTGCTGCTCTCGCTGCTGGTGGGCTGGTGGGCCGCTGGTCGCGGCCGGCAGGAGCGCATCACCGTGCCGCTGGTGACCTCGATGCGCAATCCCGGCCTGGCGCTGCTGCTGGCCTCGACCTATGCGCCATCGCTGCCTTCTCTCAAGCTGGGAATCCTGCTCTATCTGCTGGTGACGCTGGTGGTGCAGATTCCCTTCCTGCGCTGGCGCTCCCGTCGTTAGCTCGCTGCTCGCCGCGCTGCTCCGGCCCAGAGCCCAAAGTTCCGACGAATGATCAGGTCTCGCGTTGCGGCTTGATCCAGATGCTGCAGAGGCCGCTGATGGATCCCGCTGCTGGCGGCGGCGCCATCAGCCGCCGCCCGCCGCTGGCGGCACGGTGCTGCGGTTGCCGTTGCGGATGGCGTGATAGCCCGGCGAGAGGATTTCGACATCGGCCGCGGCGAACTGATCCTGCAGCGCTGCCAGCACCGCTGAGAGGGTCTGGCGGTAGGTGGCGGGATCGCGAACGAAGGCATTCAGTTCGTAGCTGATGTGGTAGTCGTTCAGCGATGTCTGCAGCACAAACGGCTCTACTTCATCGGTGATGCCATCCACGCTGCGGGCGGCGTTGAGCATCAGCTCATGCACCTGCCGCCAGGGCACGTCGTAGCCGATGGTGATCGTGGTGGCCAGCGCCACCGGCTGCTGAATCTCCCGGCGGGAGAAGCTGAAGTTCACCACCGAAGCACCGATCACGGTGGCATTGGGGATGCTCACCAGTTCATTGCGCGGTGTCTGCAGTCGTGTCACCAGCAGCGCCCGATCCTGCACCACGCCCAGCACACCATTGATCTCCACCCGATCGCCTTCCTGGAAGGCCCGGGTGTAGATCAGCATCAGGCCGCTGATCACATTGGAGGCGATGGCACTGGAGCCCAGGGTCGCCAGCACGCCCACCAGCAGGCCTGCCCCCTGAAACACCTTGCTGTCCGATCCGGGGATATAAGGAAAGGCGGCCACCAGCCCCGCCAGGGTGAGCACGATCGCCACCAGCCGTGCCGTCGGTTGTGCCCACTCCTGGTAGAAGCCGGGCAGGCGAACACGGCCGCTCTCCAGCGCCCGGAACCAGGCGTTGCTGGCGCGGATCGCCAGCACGGTGATCATGGTGATCACCACGATCGACAGTCCATTGGGAATGGCCTGCACCACGCCGCCGAAGAAGCTCAGCACCAGGCCCTTGAGGTGCTGGCGCAGGCCGGCGGCGATCAGCTGGGTGGGCGGGAACAGCCCCAGCAGCAGCGGAATCAGCAGATAGCTGATCAGCAGCAGCAGGCACCAGTGCAGCACCTGGCGCAGCCCCTGCAGCCAGCCACGCACCTGGCCCGGTTCCACCAGGGCGCCGACCCCCAGGCGCCGCAGCAGCTGCAGCACCGGCAATGGCTTCTGCTCAATCACCTGGCGCAGCTGGTCATTGATCCGCCCCTGCACACGCCACCAGACCAGATAGGTCGCCAGCACCAGGGCCGCGAGCCCTGTTCCCTTCAGCCAGGTGCCGAGGCTGTGGCTGCTGCGGTAGCGCAGGATCGCCGCCGCCAGCCGATCGCGGTAGAGACGGGCCAGCTGCTGGCGCGATTGCCCGAAGCAGCGCGCCATCGCATCATCCACGCCCATTTCCGTCTGGAACGATCCATCGGCCTGGGCGAAGCCGATCACGGTGAAGGGGGGCTCTTCGCGGGTCTGCAGGCGGCCTGGCTGGATGCGCGGATCCTGGGCCAGATCCAGCAGCCGCTCTTCGCCGCGCTGCGCGTAATTCTCGATCCGCTGGGGTGCGGGTGCGCGCCGGATCTCCAGCACCGGTTGGCCCTCCAGGCGGATGAAGCGCCCCGGATTGACGCAGCCTTGAGGATCGCGGCTTCCGGCTTCCGTCCCGGCCTGGGTTGCGGTCTGCGTTCCGGCAGCGGCGGTTGCGGCGTTGGCTGCAGCCAGGCCCGCCGGCATCAGCCAGCTGGCCAGTCCCCCCCAGCAGCACAGCACCAGCGCCAGGGTGAGGGCGGCCCGCCGCAGCGGCCGTTGACGAAGCGGCCAGTTGGACGCAGAACCAATCGGGATCTGCTGCGAAGCGTCGCGGCGTTGGCCGTGGCGGGCCATGGGGATGCGGGGCCGATGCTGCGCTGATTCTTGGGCGGCCGGGACGGTTTGTCCGCCGCTTGTGATCGCCTGTGGTGACGGCCCCGCCTAGGGTCGCCGCCACCGGGATGGAGGGGAAACGCGTGCGCAAGCAGGAGCGTGCAGCGCTGGTGCTGGAGCGTCTGCAGGCGCTCTATCCCGATCCGCCCGTGCCACTGGATCACCACGACGCCTTCACGCTGTTGATCGCGGTGCTGCTCAGCGCCCAGTGCACCGACAAAAAAGTCAATGAGGTCACGCCCGCCCTGTTCGCCCTGGGCGGCAGCCCGGCGGCGATGGCCCAGCTGAGCGAGGAGGGGATTCTGGCCTGCATCCGTCAGCTCGGCCTGGCTCGCACCAAGGCCCGCCACGTGAAGCGCCTGGCGGAGCAGCTGCTGGCGGAGCACGGCGGCGAGGTGCCCCGCAGCTTCGCCGCCCTGGAGCGACTCCCCGGTGTGGGGCACAAGACCGCCAGCGTGGTGATGGCCCAGGCCTTCGGTGTGCCCGCCTTTCCGGTGGACACCCACATCCATCGCCTGGCCCAGCGCTGGGGGCTCAGCAGCGGCGAGAGCGTGCAGCGCACCGAGCACGATCTCAAGGCCCTGTTCCCGCGCGAGGCCTGGAACCGGCTGCATCTGCAGATCATCTTCTACGGGCGTGAGCACTGCACCGCCCGCGGTTGCGATGGCACGGTGTGCCCCCTGTGCCGCGAGCTGTATCCGCGCCGGCGGCGGCCGGTGATCTGGCGGCGTCCCTGAGGCGCTGGCGCCGGCCCTCGCCAGCATGGGCCCGCTGCCGCCGCGCCATGCACCCCGCCTCCCCGCTGCACCGGCAGCTCCGCGTTGCCCCCTCGCGGCGCCTGCTGCGGCTGGCTGGCGTCTGCGCGCTGGCGCTGTCGTTGCTCTGCCCGGTGGATGCTGCCCCCGCGATCCGGCCCCTGCCGGCTCGGGCCCAGCCGGCTCAGGCCCAGCCGGCTCGGGCCCAGCCGAAGCGGGGAGCGGTGTCGCCGGCGGCCGACCCCCTGCCCTCCTGGCGGGAGGGACCGCGCAAGCGGGCCCTGCTCAGCTTCGTGGAGCAGAGCAGCAATGGGACCGCGGCTCTGCCCCCGGAGGAGCGGATCGCCGTCTTCGATCACGACGGCACCCTCTGGAGCGAGCAGCCGCTCTACTTCCCGATGCTCTATGCCATCGATCGGGTGCAGCGCCTGGCCCCGCAGCATCCGCGTTGGCGCCGGCAGGAGCCCTACGCCTCAGCCCTGCGCGGCGATCTGGCCGCCCTGCTGCGCCAGGGGCCGCCGGCCCTCACGCCGCTGCTGGAGGCCAGTGTGATGGGGCTGAGTCCGCAGGCCTTCCGCGCTGATGTGCGCAGCTGGTTGCTGCGGGCCCGCCAGCCCGGCAGCGGCCGGCCGCTGACGGCTCTGGTGTTTCAGCCGATGCTGGAGCTGCTCCGCCACCTGCGCCAGCTCGGCTTTCGCACTTACATCGTCACCGGCGGCGATGCGATGTTTCTGCGGGCCTGGAGTGAGGCGGTGTATGGCAGTCCCCCGGAGCAGGTGATCGGCACGCGGCTGCAGCTCGCCTACCGGGAGGATGCCCCCGGCGGGCCCCGCCTGGAGCGGTTGCCCGTGCTGGATCTGCTGGTGGATGGGCCGGCGAAACCTGTGGCGATCGAGCAGGCCCTCGGCCGCCGTCCCGTGGCGGCCTTCGGCAATTCCGATGGCGATCGGGCGATGCTGGCCTGGACCATGGCCGGCCCTGGTCCGCGCCTGGCGCTGCTGGTGCATCACACCGATGGCCGCCGCGAGTGGGCCTACGACCGACGTTCGCCGGTGGGCCGGCTCGATCGCGCCCTCGACCAGGCCCGCCGCGACGGTTGGCTGGTGCTCGATATGGCCCGTGACTGGGCCGTGGTGCATCCGCCCACCGCACAACCGCTCCCCGTTGCCCCGCTGCTGTCCCTGCCATGAAGGATCCCGCCGCCGCGCCCCATCGGCTGCAGATCGGGCGCCTGGTCGGTGCCGGTGCCGGCATGGTCCTGGGCTACGGCCTGGCCAGCCGTCTGCCGCTGGTGCCGTCCACCGTGCTCAGCGCGCTGGTGATCGCGGCCGGCATCAGCATCAGCGCCCATCTGCGGCGCGTGGCCCACTGGTGGGGGCTGATCGGCGGCGGTGCCGGCGTGCTGCTGGGCAACGCCACGGTGCTGGCAGCCGCGCTGCAGCAGCGTTCACCGGCGGAGCAGAGCGGTGAGCGGCTGGCGCTGGTGCTGCTGTTGGCTCTGGCGGGCAGCATCGCCGGCCTCAGCATCGGCCGCCGCGGTGTGTTCCCGCCGGGGCGCCGGCCCCGCGACCTGCTGCGCTCCGCCAGCGCCTTCACCACGGGGGTGTTCGCCACCTTGGTCACGCTGGTGTATGTCCATTCCGGTCTGGATGCGGCTCGCACCGCCTCCAGCCGTCTGAGCACGGCCCTGACCATCCTGGTGGTGGTGGTGGCCGTGCCCGGCTGGATCAGCCATGGCTTCTGCGCTCATCGGCCGGAGCCCGTGGAGCCCCCGGTGGACCCTGTGGACCCTGTGGACCCGGAGCCCTCGGCCTGAGCCGGGTCTCCGGGCCTTGCCCCTGAGGCTCAGGGGTTGCCGAAGGCCACCTGGCAGGCCGCATTGAGCAGCTCCGCTTCGGCGGCGCTGTTGGGGCTGCGACCATCGAGGGTGCCGGCCCGGCAGTCGGCGCTCATCTGCACCTCGGCGCCGCCCGAGTCGATCGCGAAGCGCACCGACTGGTCGTTCACCGGCTGCACCGTGCCGTACAGCAGGTTGTAGGTGCTGTTCGGCACCACGATCGTGGTGCTCTGGGAGCTCACGGCGTTATCGACCGCCGCGTTGATGATCGCTGCGGTGGTGAGGGTGGTGATCCCCCAGGCGGCGGCGTTGGCTCCCCACCAGCCCCAGCTGGGCGAGGACCAACCGCCGTACCAGCCGTAGTTCCAGGGGCGGGCGTAGCCCCAGCCCGGACGGGCCCAGCCGGGATAGCGATCCCAGCGGTCATCCCAGCGCTTGTTGCGGTTGTGCCAGCGATCGTCGCGCCGGTTGTCGCGGTTGTCCCAGCGATCATCGCGGCGGTTGTCGCGGCTGTTCCAGCGGTCGTCGCGGCGATCCTGCCGGCTGTCGAAGCGGTCGTCGCGGTTCTTGTTGCGGCTGTCGTTGCGGTCACCCCTGCGGTTGTCCTTGCTGGTCTGGCGATTCCTGTCGTCGCGTTTGCCGCTGCGGTTATCGCTGCGGCTCTTGCTGCCGGGTCGATCCAGCGAGGGGCTGGATTTGCCGGAGCTCTTCTTGCTCCAGCCGCCCTGCGGTTGTTTCGAGCCCCGGTTGAGGCTGGAGCCGGAGTGCTTGAAGCCGCTGGAGCCGCGCGAGCCGCCACGACTGCCACTGCTGCGACTGCCACCGCTGCGGCCACCGCCTCTGCTGCCGCCCCCGCCGCCCTTACGGGCCAGCAGCTCGCTGCTGCCGTCGCCGGAGGCCGCTGACTCCAGCTGTGCGGCCCTGCTGCTGACCGCCCCGTCCGGGCCGAAGGCCGCTGTCGCCGGCAGAGCCGGCAGGCTGATCAGGGCGGTGAGCAGCAGGGCGAGGCTGTGCTGTCGGTGGGCCATCACTGCACCCCCTCGCAGGCCTCGTCGTAGCAGGTGAGGTTGATGCGCCCATCGGCATCGAATTTCACCCGCACCAGATCGCGGCCGGCCGTGGACTCACTCTTGTCCTCCCGCACGCTGTTGAGGTAGTTGGCGTTCACCACACACAGATCGCGGCCGTTGAAGCAGATCGTGTTGGTGGAGAAGCGGGCGCCGGCGGAGCTCAGTCCCACCCAGCTTTTGGTGGTGGCGTCCCAGCGGGCCATGCGCACCGGCTTCTCGCTGATGCGGATCACCTCCTCCTGTTTGCCGATCCGGTGGCGGTAGAGGGTGGCGTCGTCTTCATTGATCGCCTCCACCACGCAGGGTTGGGCAGGACCGCTCTGGAGGCTGCAGGTGGTTTCCAGCACGTAGAGCGATTCGCTGGCGGCGCGGGCCGGGCTGCCGGAGAGAAGCAGTGCAGCCGAAGCGGCGGTGGTGGCCGTGGCGATGGCAGCCGTGGTGTGGAGCAGGCGCAGTCGGCGCCAGGCCTGGAGAGGGGTCGCGGCGATGGGCATGGATCGAGGCGGAGGGCGTTGCAGGACGAGAGACAGACCGCTGCCCGCCGTCCACGACGGGCACTACAAATCGTGGTGATCGCCTGGGGTGTTGTCTGCGCAGCACAGCAACACGTAACGGCCGAACCCGGGACCGCCGACCTCGCAACAGTGAATCGCTATTGAGAATCGCTTGCAAAAGGGGGCGGGGCTTGTTTAGGTTGCGAGTCATTCGCAACAGCCCCCTTGTCGTCTGTCGTCCTGGTGTCCCGTCCGGCGCTGCAGCCCCAGGCCGGTCGCTCGGCAGTCGCTCCCTCGCCCCTGGCTGCGGCTGCGGTGGATCGATCGCCGCGCGACGCCGGCCCCGCCGTGGCCCTGCCTGTGGGTCAGGTGGTGCTGCTCGATCCCTCCGGCCGCTTCGGTGGTCCCTGCATCGAGGTGCTCGAGGGCATGGCCCGCGTCTACTGCCCCTGCGAGGAGACCGAGGGCATGACCCTGGCCTTCCTGCAGCCGGGGGATCAGCTGCGCGGTGATCGCCTCTGCAGCGAGGGGGTCTGCGTCGAAGCCCTCACCCCCCTGCGCTTTCGCAGTCAGCCCCTGCCGGCTGAGGGCTCCGGCATGGATCCGGTGAATGAATGGACCCTGCAGCTGCTGCGCATCCGCCATCTCGGCAGCGCCGAGCAGCGCCTGCATGCCCTGCTGGCTCTGCTGGTGCAGCGGATGGGGCGCCGCTGCGGCCCCTGGTGCGATCTCCCCTTCCGCCTCACCCACGAGCGGATCGGTGAGCTGATCGGCACCACCCGCGTCACCACCACCCGCCTGCTGTCGCGCATCCGCCGCGCTGAGCTGCTGCAGGTGCCGGCCGGCGAACCCGGCCTGCGCCTGGCGCCGGCTCTGGTGGAATCCGCCCCCCTGGCGGCCTGAGCGTTCGCGGGGTGCAGAGGCCCGTCGTTGCCGGGGCCTGGTTCCCCCTCTGGTTGTTCGTCTCTGTTTTCTCGCTTCTCCGTTTTCCCGTTTCTCTTCCGCCATGGCCCAGCCCCTCGGCTCCAACGCCTTCGCTGCCGATCAGCCCAGCACCGCCGCCCCGGCCAACACCGCCACCAGCCGCGGCCCGGTGCAGGCCAAGAAGAAAGGCTGCAAGCAGCGCAAGTGCTCCCATTGGAAGGGCGGCAAGTGCCGCTGCGGCCGGGATTGAACCCGCGGCCTGCCTGGCTGACGCCGCCTGGTGGCCCGCCGTTGCCCTGGGCGGCGCTTCAGCCCTGGCGCTCCAGGCTGGGAATCAAGGCCAGGGCCGCCGCCAGGCCGAACAGCATGATCAGCAGCGCCGGCCCCATCGCCGCCCCCACCCGCTCATCGCTGGCGTACTGGAACACCCGCACCGCCAGGGTGTCGAAATCAAAGGGCCGCAGCGCCAGGGTGATCGGCAGTTCCTTGACCACATCCACGAACACCAGCAGTGCCCCCACCAGCAGTGGACCGCGCAGCAGTGGCAGGTGGATGCGCCCCAGCACCGCCAGCCAGTTGCTGCCGAGGCTGGCGGCGGTTTCGTCGATGCTCGGGGGGATCCGCTCCAGGGCCGCATCCAGTCCCTGCTTGGACACCGCCATGAAGCGGTCGCCGTAGCCCCACACCAGCAGCAGCATCGGGCTGAGCAGCAGCGGACTACCGAACACCATCAACCCCAGGGCCAGCACGCTGCCGGGGATGGCGTAGCCCAGGCCCGCCAGGAAGCTGAGCTGCTGCACCAGCGGTTGCGGGCTCCAGCGGCGGCAGATCGCCAGCAGCAGGGCGCCGCTGCAGGTCACCAGGGTGGCCAGCAGGGCCAGCATCAGGCTGCGGCCCGCCAGTGGCGCCAGATCCTCCAGCGCCAGGGCCTCCAGTCCCTCCCAGCCCTGCTGCACCCACAGCACCGGGATGGCCAGGGCCAGTAGCGGCGGCAGCGCCGTCACCAGCTGGGCGGCCAGGGCCCGCCAGCCCTTGAGCTCCCAGGCCTGCTGGTGTTCGCCGGCCCCGCCGAGGTTCCAGCGCCGACTGCGGCTGCGCAGCCGCCGCTCCACGGCAATCAGCAGCGCCACCAGCGCCAGGGCCACCAGGGAGAGCAATGCTGCGCCGCGGGGATTGCCCTGCACCTGCCAGAGATCGAGGATCCCGGCCGAGAGGCTCGGCACCCCCAGCAGCCGCACCGCCCCCAGCTCGTTCACCACCTCCATGGCGCTGAGGGCCACGCCGGCCCCGATCGAGGGCAGGGCGATCGGCAGGGCCACCCGGAAGAAGCCGGCCCAGGGGCCCACCCCCAGGCTGCGGCTGGCCTCCAGCAGCCGCCGGCCGCTCATGGCAAAGCTTTCGGTGCTCAGCAGGAACACATAGGTGTAGTTGGCCAGGGTGAGCACGGTGATGGCCCAGCCGAGGCCGTGGATGTGCAGGCTCCGGCGACTGCCCCAGTCGATCAGGCTGGCCGCCAGCAGGTAGGAGGGGATCGCCAGGGGGATCAGCTGGGCGATGCGCAGCAGCCGGCGGCCCGGGAAGCGGCAGGCGGCGGTGAGCCAGCCGTTGGCGGTGCCGATCAGGGCCCCCAGCAGGCCCTCTCCGATCACCAGCAGCAGTGTGCCGCGGATCTGCTCGAGGCCATCGCTGCCGAGGGAGGGGCCGTCGCTGGCCGGGCCCAGCAGGGCGTCAGCCGCCAGGGCCAGCAGCGGCCACAGGGCCAGCAGGCTGATGACCACCACCACCAGCACCAGCCAGCTCCGGCCTGGGCGCCAGCTGGGCCAGGTGAGGGTTGGCAGGGGCGACGGGGCCGGGGATCGCAAGGGCTGCACCAAGGGCTGGGCCGGCCTGGCGGAGGGCCGGGGGACGCGGCCGCCGCGAGACGGCCGAGGGGGATCGCGGCCGGTGGCTCCGGCCGGGGCTTACTTCCAGCCGTTGGCAGCCATCAGGGCCACGGCCGCCTTGTTTTTATCACCCAGCTGGGCCGCCGAGACCCCATCCGGGCGGAAGTCGCCGAAGCGGCGCAGGATCGGGTTGTTGCCGTAGCCCTTGAGCGGATATTCCAGGCTGCCCTGGGCGAAGCCCTCGGCGGCGGTGGGCGAGGTGAGGTATTCGATCAGCGCCACGGCTTCGGCGCGGTTGCTGGCATGGCGGGTGACGCCGGCCCCACTCACGTTGACGTGGGCCGGGTTGGGATAGCGGATCTGGATGCGCGAGGCCAGGGCCTTGTCGGCGGCGCCCGACTGGCCGGCCAGCATCCGCGCCACGTAATAGCTGTTCACCACCCCCACGCCGCACTGGCCCTGGGCCACGGCGCGGGCCAGGGTCATGTCACTGGTGAACACCGGTCGGCCGAGGTTGGCCACCATCCCTTTCACCCAGCTGGCGGCGGCGGCATCGCCGCGCAGCACCATCTGGTCGGCCACCAGCGACTGGTTGTAGACGTTGGCGCGGTTGCGCAGGCAGAGCTTGCCCTTCAGCTCGGGCTTGGCCAGATCGGCGTAGGTGTTGATCAGCCCGGGCTTCACCAGCTTCGGGTTGATCGCCAGCGCTCGCACGCGGCGGGTGAGGCCGAACCAGCGGCCCTTGGGATCGCGCAGGCTGAGGGGCACATCACGCATCAGTGCGGCCGAGCGCACCGGTTGGAACAGGCCGGCCTCGGTGGCCTGATCGAGGCGGGCGGCATCCACCAGGACCAGCACATCGGCGGAGCTGTTCTTGCCCTCCCGCTGCAGGCGCTCCACGATCGCGGCGTCGTTGGATTCGAGCAGCCGCACCTTGATGCCGGTGGCCTTCTCGAACTGCTTGTAGATGGCGTTGTCGCTGTTGTAGTGGCGGCCGGAATAGACGCGCACCTCGCGGGTTTCTGCCGCTCCTGCAGCCAGCAGGGTGAGGCTGCTGCTGAGGCCGATCAGGCCAACGCCCAGCAGGCGGCGCAGGACAGGCTTGCGGCGTGGCTCTGGGCTGAAGCGCATGGCGGCGGCTCCGGGGCGGTCGATGGTGGGCGGGGTGGATGCGGCTGCGGCCAGCCGGCGCGGCAGCGGGCATCCCTGGCTGCGCAGCAAGCTATCGAGCGCCCCGAACGGCGAGCGCCTCATCGGCCGCATCGGCGTGTAGCAAATGTCACCTCGGCCGGGCCTGGGGCTGGTGCAGGCCGCCGCAGCATGGCGTTGACCCCCGATCTGCCAGCGATGCACGTTCAGCTCGATGGGGTGCTGGCGGCCGAGCCGCTGCGGCAGCTGCAGCAGCAGCTGGCCGCCTTGCCCGAGGCGTCCTGGTTCCCCGGGGCGGAGACCGCCGGCGCCTATGCCGCCGCCGTCAAGAGCAACCGGCAGCTCGATCTGCAGACCCCCGGCGCGGCTGCCCTGGTGGAGCAGGTGCATGCCGCGCTGCAGGCCCATCCCCTGTTCCGCCCCGTGGCGATGCCGGTGCGCCTGCACAGCCTGCTGTTCAGCCGCAGCGGCGTGGGCCAGGGCTACGGGCGCCATGTGGACAACCCCTTCATGCCCGGGGGGCGCACCGATCTTTCCTTCACCCTCGCCCTCAGCGAGCCGGACAGCTACGGCGGCGGTGAGCTGGTGCTGGAGCTGCCCCACGGCGAGGAGGTGATCAAGTTGCCGGCCGGCGCGGCGATCCTTTACCCCAGCAGCTACCTGCACCGGGTGGAGCCGGTGACGGCTGGCGAGCGGCTGGTGGTGGTGGGTTGGGTGCAGAGCGCCGTGCGCGCGATCGAGCAGCGTGAGCTGCTGTTTGAGCTGGAAACGGCCTGTCGATCCCTGGCGGCCGCCCATGGCCGCAGCGATGCCCTGGATCTGCTCTATCGCTGCCAGGCCAACCTGCTGCGGATGTGGGGTGGGTGATGCGGCGCTGCTCGGCGGCTGGGTGAGGCTTGGATAAGGGCTGGCTGCTGCATCGGTGCTCATCGATTGTGACTCAGGTCACAACTCCTCGTGCTCTTGCGTTGGCTGCGGCTGGTTGTCATCAACCGCTGCGATTGTGGCCTTCTGAGGCTGTTTAGGCTGCACGATGATCTGTCTTCTCACCATGTCGAATCCGGGAGATCTCAAGCGCAGCCAGCAGCGCCTCCGCCAGCAGCGCACCGGTGTGGCCCTGCTGCTGGCCACCGCCGGGGTGATGGCGGCGGCGCCGGTGTCGGCTTCGCCCTTGATGCAGGCTGCTCTGGAGGGATCCGCCGCCGCCGGAGCGCGGCTCGATGCGGCGGCGTTGGCTCAGGCCAGCGATTGCATTCCGATCGGCGAGGGCGAGAACTGTGAGCGCCAGAGTCTGGAGCAGCGCCGCCGCCAGCGCACGGCTGCTCCCACTGCGGATCCCTCCAGCTCTGAATCGACTCCCGCTGCGGCTGATGGTGCCGCTCCCATGAACTGAAGCCCCAGAATCGGAGATATCGAAGAGATATCGAAAAAAGCCCTGCAGAGATCATCCCTCTGCAGGGCTATTCTGTCGTCAGTGCCGATGGCGCTGAATCGGCGGCTGCAGCCGCCAGCGATCAGAACCGGAAGGTGCTCTTGAGCAGGTAGCCGATCGTGCCGAAATCGCCAGAGGTGGCATTGCCGAGTGGATTGCTCAGATAGAACACCGCCGGCGTCACGGTGATGTTGTCGCTCACCTGCATCTTGTACCAGAGCTCCACCGCCAGGCCGAAGTCGTTGTTGCTCTGATCCCCCTGGCTCACCCACTGGGGACCGCTGACGCCCAGGCCCAGGGTGTTGCCCACCTTGCCGAGGTCATCCCATTCCATGCCCACCAGCCACTCCATCGTCTGGTCGCGGCCGCTGGTGTCGCCATCGCTGAACCAGTTGACGCCGTAGCCCAGGCTGATCGAGGGGATCCAGCCGGCTTCCTTCGGTTGCCAGAAGGCATTGATCGCCCAGGAATTGGCCTCCTGATCCACCCCCACCGCCTTGCCGCCGTAGTAAGTGCCCTTGCCCATCGTGGCGCCGGCGGAGCTCCAGGCATAGGCGGTGGACACCTGCCACTGGCTGCTGCCGTAGGCCAGTTGGGTGATGAACTTCGACTTGCTGCCTTCGCTGAACAGACCTTCGCTGCCGTAGTCAGGGTCGCTGCCGGAGTTAGCCCCGTTCTGGGCCACGTAGTTGCTGCTCACGCTGAAGCGGTTGCCGTTGCCGTCGGCCTTGGTGCGCCACCAGGCGCCGAAGCCCTGGCCGGTGGAGTTGCCGTAGACACCCGAGGCCCCGCGCCCCTTGAACTCCTTGAGGATGAAATTGCCGTTGCCGTAGAGGGTGGGCTGGCTGGCGAGCATGTAGTAGCCCTCGATCCGCGGGCCCACGAAGATCATCCCGTCGCTGCCCTTGCCGCCCACCGGGAACTGGTACCAAAGCTTGTCCACCTTCAGCACATCGCCGTTGGTGTTGGCGTCCTCCAGTTGGGTGAGGCCGATCGGATCACCGGAGAAGTTGCCGCTGAAGTTGCCCGTGCGCAGGCGGGTGTAGAGCAGATCCCGGCCGGTGAAGCTGGTGTCCAGATCCAGGGTGAGCCGGTAGTTGAAGGTCACCTGCTCCTGCTTGCTCTTCTCCGCCAGGGCGGGGCTGCGGCGGAAGTTGCGGTCCACATCGCCGGTGTAGCTGGTGCCACCGATGATCATGTCGGCCTTGCCGCGCAGCTTGGTGGTGGTGGAGAACTGCTGCGATTCCAGTTCACCCACCCTGGCCTCCAGGCCATCCACGCGGCCCTTGAGCACAGCCAGTTCCTTCTCGAACTCAGCCATCAGGCGCTTGAGCTCGTCGGTGACCTCGGTGACGCGATCGAGGCAGGCGTTGAGCAGAGCCGCCGCTTCATAGCGGCTCAGGGGCCGGCCGCCGCGGAAGCTGCCGTCGGGGTAGCCGGCCACACAGCCGTAGCGCTCGATCAGGTTGCTGAGCGCCTGGTAGGCCCAGTCGCTGGGCTGCACGTCCTGAAACTGACTGACGCTGGTCACCTGGTGCTGCGCTTCCCAGGCGCGGAAGCGGTCGATGTCCTGCTGGTCCATGTAGCTGCTGATCGCCGCAGCACTGGTCTGCGTCTCGGTGTTCAGCGTTTCGGCTGCAGCGGCCAGGGGCGCCAGCAGGCCGCCGCCGGCCAGGGCCAGCAGCATCAGGCGGATCGGTTGCATCGGGTCCTCACACGGTCAGAGCCGCGGGCGCGAGGCGCCGCCGCGGCGTGGCCTCCGGTCTACGGCACTTGCCTGCTAAAAAGCCCCCGCCGGGTGACGGGGGCGTGTGACCAAAGGCACCGACCGACGTCAGCGGATGGAGTTCTGGCTGGCGTGGCTCGCTTGGGTGGCTGGATCTGACGCGGCTTGACCTGGTTGGCGGTCGTTCAGCGACGTCGCTGCACGCGGACGGGCACCAGCACCGGCTGCATCAAGCCGCCGCCGCCGTTGTCGTCATCGGAATCGGTCGTCAGCCAGAAGGCCAGGCCGAAGAGAGCGATCACGCCGGTGAACAGCAGCAGTTCCGCCATGACCCCGTTCCAGTTCGCACCACGGTAACTGTCCTGGAGGGTGTTGGTGTAGCCGCTGCTGCAGCTGGCGCGTTGCGCTGCTTCAGGCCAGGGGCGCCACGGCCAGGGCCAAGCCCGCCAGGCTGAGGCCACCGGCCAGCAGCAGCGTCCAGCGGCGGTTGATCCGGCTCAGCACCAGACCACTCACGCCCACCACGGCGGCCGACGCGGCGGCGGCACCCAACCACCACAGGGCACCACCACTGGCTTCCTGGCCATGGAGCAGCGCGTGCACCGCCACCGCGGCTGCCACTACGCTGCCGATCGCTCCGAGGGCCGGCGCCTGGCGTCCGCGGGCGCTCTGCAGCACCAGCAGCCCCACGGCCGACACGGCCAGGGCGGCCAGCACCTCGGCGGCGGGCAGATCGAGGCCGCTGGCCCCCAGCGTGCCGCCGATCAGGGCGCCACCCAGGGCGAACAGCAGCAGGCTGCGGCTGATGAACGAGGAGGCCGCGCCGACACCGAGCAGCAGCAGCAGGTGATCCAGGCCGAGCAGCGGATGGCTGGCACCAGCCGCCAGGCCTACCCCGGCGCCGCCGTGGGCGGAGGCGGGCAGAGCGGAGAGCAGGCTCAGGCCCAGGCCGGCGGCGGCGGGCAGGGCCAGCTGCTGCCAGGCCGGATGCCGAAGCGCTGCCGCTTGGTGTGCCGAGGGCTGCAGAGCCGTGGAGGACGAGGAAGAGGTCATGGAACAGTCCGGTCCGCGCCGGGGCTGAAGGTGGGTGGGGGCTGGGGTGAGCGTTCTGACTGAGGGCGCTGTCGGCCGTTGTGGCGGACGCGACCATCACAGCTGCGGGACAGTGCCGGACTGGGTGAACCGCGCGGCGAACCGCTCGCTTTCACCTGCACCGGGCTTTCCTCGTTGCCTCGCCGGTGTGGCTGCCGGCGAACCCCATCTCAGTATCGACGGCCGGCGCCTCAGGCGAAGCCCTTGCCGGCATCGCGGGCCACACAGGCCTGCAGCTGCTGGCGCAATTTGGCGTGGTTCAGCTCCTTGCCGATCAGCACGATCTGGTTCTTGCGTTCAGATGAGGGCCAGTCGGAGTCGTCGATGGAGAAGCGCTTGCCGGCCAGGTGGAACACATGGCGCCGCTGGCTTTCGTTGAACCAGAGGATGCCCTTGGCGCGGAACACGCCCGCCGGCAGCTGGTTGTCGAGGAAGTTCTGGAACTTGCGCAGGGCGAAGGGACCATCGCTCTGGAAGGAGAGAGACGTGAAGCCTTCGATCGCGTGGGCCTCAGCGCCATAGCCGTGGCTGTGATCGTGGTGATGGCCATGGTCGTGGCTGTGAGCGTCATGGTCGTGCTCGCAGTGACCGTGGTCGTGATCGCAGCCGCTGTGGTCGTGCGGCTGGTCGTGGGCGTGCTCGTGGTTGTGGGCGGCCTTGTGCTCGTGGCTGTGGTCGTGGCTGCAGTGGCCGTGATCGTGATCGCAGGTGCTGTGATCCAGCTCGGGATCGGGCTTCAGCGCCCCGGCCACCACCTTGTCGCTTTCAAACAGCCCCACGCTCAGCAGCAGCGGCAGCGGCACCTCCCCCTTCACCGAGCGCAGGATGCGGGCGTCGGTCTTGATCTCCCGCAGCTCCTGCTCGAGGGCCTGCAGCCGCGATTCCTCCACCAGATCGCACTTGTTCAGCAGGATCATGTCGCTGTACACGATCTGCGAGCGACCCACCTCACCGGAGAGGATCTCCGGCCCGAAGTTCTCGGCATCCACCAGGGTGATGATCGAATCGAGCCGGGTGGCGTCGCGCAGGTCGCTGCCGAGGAAGGTCATCGCCACCGGCAGGGGGTCGGCCAGACCGGTGGTCTCCACCACCAGGTAATCCACCGGATCGGGGCGATCGAGGATGCGATACACCGCCTCCAGCAGCTCGCCATTGATCGAGCAGCAGATGCAGCCGTTGCTCAGCTCCACCATGTCCTCGCCGGTGGCGACGACCAGGTCGTTGTCGATGCCGATCTCGCCGAACTCATTCACCAGCACGGCCGTCTTCAGGCCCTGCTGGTTGCTGAGGATGTGGTTGAGCAGAGTGGTCTTGCCGGCGCCGAGAAAGCCGGTGAGGATCGTGACCGGCAGGGCGCCGGCATGGGCTGGGGTCGCGGCCGCGCTGCTGGCCATGGCCTCACTGGGAACGGTTCCCAGACCATAGGCTTTCTGCTCTGCACCGGGTCAGCCCGGCGCCAGCCGGCCCTGGCGCCGCTGGCAGTCGTGGCACAGCCCGAAGAATTCCAGGGTGTGAAACAGCGGCAGGAAACCGCCCAGTTCGCCCTGGGGCAGCTCCAGGGCATGCACCGGGCAGTGGCTCAGCGGTTGGGTGGCGCCGCAGTCGACGCAGGTGAGGTGATGTTCATCCCGCTCCGTGGGGGCGAACAGGGCTTCGCCGCTGGGCAGGTGCCGGCAGCGCACCAACCCCCACTGCTGCAGCTGCCGCAGATGCCGGTACACCGTGGCCAGCCCCATCGGCTGGGGGCTGCCGCGCAGTTGAGCGTGGAGGTCCTGGCCTGACAGCTCTGCCGCCGCCGTGCGCAGGGCGGCGAGCAGTTGTTCCTGTCTGGCGCTGAGCTTGGGCCCCACAACTGCCGCTTCCATCGGGGCTGTTCTAGCCCGCGGGCAGCCATTGCACCTGCCGCACCGGCGGCTGCAGCGGCCGCAGCTCCAGGCTCGCGGCATCGATCAGCACCGCCTGGGCCGGTGCCGGCGGGCGATCACCGGCGCTGCGGCGGCGCAGGGCCAGCAGCAGCTGGGCGGTGCTGGCATCCCAGTGCAGGCCGGTGCCCGGCTCCAGCTCCCAGCCCTCCAGCCGGCGCCGCTGCAGCATCCGTCCGCGGCGATCGAGCGCCACCAGCTCCAGGCTGGGCTGGGCGCCACCGTCCTGCAGCAGCACCCAGATCCGCTCGCCATGGCGACTGCAGGCGCTGGCCAGCACCGCCGCTGCGCCGAGCCACAGCTGCCGCGGCGGTTGACCCGGTTCCACCAGCTCCAGCGAGCGCCGGAAGTCGGGCCAGTGGCGCAGCAGCAGCGCCCGCCCCGACCCTGGGCAGAAACTGCTGAGATCACGGCTGCCCGGCAGGGTCTGGCGGCGCTGCTGCTGGGGTGGCAACACCTGCAGATGCAGCCCTTCGCCATCGGGCACCACCACAGCGCCACCGGCGGGCAGCAGCTGCATCGGGCCGCTGGCCTCAGCTTCCAGTTGCCGCCGCTGGCCATTCGGGCTGAGCAGCAGGGCCGTGCTGCTGGCCGGCTCCAGCCGGCCGCTCTGGATCAGCAGCTCTCCGGCCCGGTTGCTGCTGAGGTGGGCAAACAGCAGCCCCTCGCCCAACAGCGCCTGGCCGCCGCCGGCCTGGACCCGGTGCAGCTGGGCCAGGCTCCGCACCGCTGCCGGGCCCGTCAGGCCGCCATCGCCCGCCGCCAGTGGTTGCAGATCCCGTTGCTGCAGGGGGATCCGCCAGAGCTCCAGCAGCCCTGCGGCGTTGCGGTTGGCCAGGGCTACCCCGGAGCCATCCCCCAAGGGCTGCAGCTGCACGATCTCCCGCCACACCGGGCCCAGCGGTTGCCAGTGGCCATCGTTCTGCCGCAGCTGCAGCTGCTCGCCGCCCGCCACCGTCACCACCGCCAGGGGCCGTGGCCGTGGATCCCAGAGCCAGCGCTGCGGGCGCAGGGCCAGGCCCCGGCTGTCGAGGCCGGCGAGATCCAGCTGCAGGGGGGCATTCAGCTGTTGTCCCGGCGCCAGGCTCAGCTGCCAGCGGTTGCCGCTGCCCAGCCAGCGGTGGCTCAGCGGCGGTTGCAGCCGGCTGAGGCGCGCCAGGCTGGCGCCATCCATGGGTCGGCTGAAGCGCAGTTGCAGGGCTGCGGGGCCGGCGCTGGCGCTGGCGGTCTGCAGCTGCTCCAGCCGTGGCGGCAGCCGCAGCAGCAGTTGTTGCTGGCCGAGTGCCAGCAGCAGCGGCAGGCCGATGGCCAGCGCCAGTTGAGGCGGATGCAGCGCTGTCCTGGTGGGCGGGGTCATGGTTCGAGCGGCCGCGCCGGCCGCGCCATGCTGCGGATCCGTGAGGGCACCACCACCAGCCCTTCCCCCTCCCGCTCCAGCCGGCCCTCGATGGCCAGCCAGCGGTCGGCGGCGGGCAGGGCACCCGCGGGCCAGCGCACCGGCAGGCCCACCGGGGTGGCATCGGCCAGGCAGCAGCGCACCAGCAGCCGGGCCAGCTGCGGTGGCCCATCCGGCATGGGCAGCACGAAGCCGCTGATCCGCACCGGTTCGCCGACGTGCAGGGCTGGGTCGGGATGGCTGCGCAGCAGGCGCACCCAGTCGGTGAGGCTGCGCTGGGCCGGCGGCACGGTGAAGCTCAGGCCCGGGTCGCTGCTGTCCTCCGATGGCCGCTGGCGTGCCAGCTCGGCGAAGGAGGGGTTGGGGGGCAGGGTCAGCATCAGGCCGGCGATCGCTGCGGTGGCTGCGGCGCTGAGGCTGCTGATCCGCAGCTCCTGGCGGGTGACCCTGCGGCCCGCCCGCAGCTCCTGCAGCGCCAGCAGCAGCTGCACCAGAGCCAGCAGCAGCAGCAGCCAGCCGGCGCCCTGCACCAGCGGATGGAAGATCGAGCGCAGCAGCAGATCCAGCCGCCCATCGCCGGCGCTGCGCAGCAGCACCAGCGCCCAGAGCCCCAGGGCCAGCGATCGGATCAGAGCCGCCACAGGTTCACCCACTGGCCGATCAGCAGCACCAGCACCGCCGCGCCGGCGCTGGTGAGCGCCAGCCCCTTGGGCCGGAACAGCAGCCCCAGCAGCCCCAGCAGCTTGAGGTCGATCACCGGCCCGAGCAGCAGGAAGGCCAGCACCGCACCGGGGGTCACCTGGGCGGCGAAGCCGAGGGCGAGAAAGGCATCGACGCTCGAGCACACCGACACCACCAGGCTGAGCAGCATCAGCGCCAGGATTGACAGCGTGGGCGCGCCGCCCACCGCCAGCAGCCACTGGCGCGGCAGCAGCGTCTGCACCAGGGCGGCGATGGCGCAGCCCGCCACCAGCAGCAGCGCCAGGTTGAGGAACTCGCGGCTGCTGTGACGGAGCAGCTCCGCCGGCGCTGGCCTGGGGTTGGTGGTGGGCGGTGGCGGTGCCGCCGGCCCGCCGCTCAGGCCGCCACCGATCAGGCCGCTGCGCCGCTCCAGCAGGCTGAGTTGAGCCAGGGGCTGGCTCAACCTGCGCTCCGCCAGCAGGTCAGCGCGCAGCAGTTCGCCGTCCGGCAGCAGCCGCAGCAGCAGCGCCAGCCCTAGGGCCACCAGCACGGCGCCGGCGGGGCGAGCCAGCAGCAGCCAGGGCTGATCGGGAAAGGCGGCCCAGGTGCTGGCCAGCACGATCGGATTGAGCACCGGCGCGGCGAACAGGAAGCCCAGGGCCGTGCCGATCGGCGCTCCGCCCACCAGCAGCCGGCGCGCCACCGGCACATTGCCGCATTCGCAGGCCGGCAGCGCGAAGCCGAGGGCGGCGCCGGTCAAGGGGCCGCCCAGGGGGTGTGCCGGCAGGCGCTGCAGCCAGCTGCCGCCGGGATTGAGCCAGCGGGCCAGCGCCGCGATCAGCACCCCCAGCAGCAGGAAGGGCAGGGCTTCCAGCAGCAGACCCTGAAAGAGGGCCCAGGCGGTGCTGAGTTGCGCCAGGGCGGGAGCAGCCATCGGCCGGAGCAGCCACCGGCGGATTCTGCCCCTGCCGGCCAGGCTGTGGGGCCTCTAAAATGAGAACCGTTATCGACTCGTGGTTCTGGGTTGATGGATGGCAGCTCTCGGGTCTATGGCGGCTCTCGGGTCTGACGTGCGTCCTGCTCTCTGGTGTTGCTGATGCCCCGTTCGTCTGGTCTGCCGCTGGTGCTGGTCAAACCCGCCTCCTGCGGCACGGCGACTCATCGAGCAGCGGCCCCAGGGAGCCGGGCGTTCTGGCGCGAATCGCGGGGGCCCATCCGCTGGCGACCCCTGCTGGCGCTGCTGCCCCTGGCGCCGCTGCTCGGCGCCTGCGTTGCTCCCTCGCCACCGCAGGCCACCGCGTCGCGCCTGCAGGTGGTCACCACCGCCCTGCCCCTCACCCTGCTCAGCCGCGCTGTGGCTGGCGACTGCGCTGAGGTGCAGGCGCTGATTCCGGAGGGTCTCGATCCCCATGACGTACAGGCCCGGCCCGCCGATCTGCTGCTGCTGCGCCGCGCCCGGGTTCTGGTGCGCAACGGCCTCGGGCTCGACGATTACGTGAAGCCCTGGATCACCTCGGCGGCCCCGCCGGATCTGCGGGTGGTGGACACCAGCCAGGGCGTGGCGGCCCTGCCCTCCGCGGCTGGAGATGCCGAGGCCGATGCTCCAGGCCGCGACCACGACCATGACCACGACCAGGATCCAGGCGATCACAGCCCGGTCGAGCCCGACCAGCACGGCGATGAGCACCAGCATCGCCACAGCCATGGGCCGCTCAATCCCCACATCTGGCTCGATCCCCAGCGCGCCGAGCAGCAGCTCAACACCATCCGCGATGCCTTGGTGCAGGTGGATCCCGGCTGCGCCGCCACCTACCGGCGCAATGCCAGCGCCTATGGGCAGCAGCTGCGTGCGCTGGATCGGCAGATCGCGGCGGAGCTCGCTCCATACCGCGGCCGCACCCTGGTGACCCACCACGACGTGCTGCCCTACTTCGCCCAGCGCTATGGCCTGCAGGCCGCGGCGCTGGTGGAGCAACCCGATCAGCCCCCCACTCCCGCCGATCTGCAGCGCATCAGCCGCCTGGCGCGCCAGCAGGGTCTCAGGGCTCTGCTCAGTGAACCGCCGCGCCCCAGCCGCTCCCTGGAGGCCCTGGCCCGCGACCTGGGGTTGCGGGTGCTCAGCTTCGATCCCCTGGAAACCGCCCCTGCAGCGGCCGCCGCTGATCCCGACACCTATCTGCGCGTGATGCGCAGCAACGCGGCAACGGTGCGTCAGGCCTTCGCCGGTCCCTGACGGCTGAGGTCCTCAGCTCCGGAACCAGGGCGGTACCGCCTCGAAGCAGGCGGCGTTCTTCTCGTTCTCGCGCGCCTCCACCTTCCAGCAGCAGCAGCGGCCGCCGTCGCGCTGCAGCAGCAGGGCATTGGCCCACTCCCACACCAGGGCGGCGCTGGCTTCCATGCCCACGTTCTCCATCACCCGCAGGTCGAGGGCCCCCTGCTCGTGCAGCTGCCGCCAGGTGGGCAGCAGCGGATCGTCGGCATTCACCAGAAAGGTGTGATCAAACTGGTCGCTCAGCTGCCGCTCCAGATCCTGCAGGCTGGAGAAATCCACCACGAAGCCGTGGATGTCGAGGCTGGTGGCCCGGAACCAGACGGTGAAGCTGCGGCTGTAGCCATGCACGAAGCGGCAATGGCCCGCATGACGCCACTGGCGGTGGGTGCAGGGGTAGCCGCTGAAGCGCTTGCTGCAGGTGTACGACCCCGGTGTCGACATGGTGGAAGATCGGTGCAGCGGCACCGCGGTGGCCTTGCAAGCATCATTTCAGCCTGAGACCCCTCGCCCCGATCCGGCGCTGATCGCCAGCCTGCGCTTCAACGAGGCCGGTCTGATTCCCGCCATCGCCCAGGACTGGCTCGATGGTGCCGTGCTGATGGTGGCCTGGATGAATCGCGAGGCCCTCGAGCGCACCATCGCCACCGGAGAGGTGCACTACTGGAGCCGTTCGCGCCAGGAGCTGTGGCACAAGGGCGCCACCAGCGGCCACACCCAGGCCCTGCGCGAGCTGCGCTACGACTGCGATGCCGATGTGCTGCTGCTGACGATCGAGCAGCGCGGCGATGTGGCCTGCCACACCGGCGCCCGCAGCTGCTTCTACGACGCCGGTGCGGCCCCCAGCGCCGGTGGACCGGCCGCCGCTCCGCCACCGGCGGATGTGTGCACCGAGCTGATGCGGGTGATCGAAGGGCGGCGCGATCGGCCCGAACCCGGCAGCTACACCAACAAGCTGCTGGAGGGTGGCGATAACCGCATCCTCAAGAAGATCGGTGAGGAGAGTGCCGAGTTCGTGATGGCCTGCAAGGACGGTGATCCCGCTGAGATCGCCGGTGAAGCCGCCGACATCCTCTTCCACCTGCAGGTGGCGCTGGCCCATCACGGCGTCAGCTGGCGCGAGGTGCAGCAGGTGCTGGCCCGTCGCCGCGGCGCGCCCCGCCGGGAGTGAGGCCGGCTGGTGGTCGGCGGGGCTGGTGTCGGGCCATCGGCCCTGGGTCCTGCGCTGCCGCGTGACGACGGCGCCAGGCGTCTTAGCCTGGCGATGAGGCTGGAAACCGTTCTCGCACTCATGCATCGGGGTTAACGGCGGTGTCATGGGCGTTGCCATCGCCTGGCCCTGGTCTGCCCCCTCATTCATCCAACCCAGCTGACCGCAGCCCAGGTTTTCCCAGCCCGTCGCTGCTTGCCTCGTTCCGCTCTCCAACGCCGCCTTGCCCTCTGATCGCCTGCCCGAACCCGTTCTGGAGGTCAGCGGCCTGACGGTGCTGCGCGGTCAGCGCCGCCAGCCAGGCGTGCTGCTGCCCTGGCCCCCCCGCTCGCCCCTTCACCCCACGGCGGATTCCGCTGCTGCTCCCCTGCCGCCGGCGCTGTTGCAGGAGGCGGCGGTGCTGGATGTGAGCTTCAGCCTGAACCCGGAAACCGACACCGCCCTGGTGGGGCCCAACGGCGCCGGCAAGAGCACCCTGGTTCAGGCGCTGCTCGGTATCCTGCCCCGCCAGGCGGGTGAGGTGCGCTTGCTCGGGGCGCCGCTCTCGCCCCAGGGGCAGCTGCCGCCAGCCATCCGCGCCCAGGTGGCCTACCTGCCGCAGCAGCTGCCGATCAGCGGCCGCTTTCCGCTGACGGTGGCCGAATTCGTGGGGCTGGGCTGGGAGCCCAGCGGTCTGCGGCTGCCCTGGGCCGGCCGCCGGGGCCGGCAGGCGGCGGTGCGGCAGGCCCTGGCCCGCACCAGCTGCAGCGACCTCGCCTCGCGCCTCGTCAGCGCGCTCTCCACCGGCCAGTGGAAGCGGGTGCTGCTCGCCTTCTGTGTGGTGCGGCCGCGGCGGCTGCTGGTGCTCGACGAGGCCCAGGCCGGTCTCGATCCCCAGGCCGCCGAGCAGTTCCAAAGCCTGCTGTTCGATCTGCGCCGCAGCGAGGGCTGGGCGGTGCTGCAGATTTCCCACGATCTCGACATGGTGCGCCGCACCTGCGATCGGGTGATCTGCCTCAACCGCAGCCTGCGCTGCGTCGGCAGCCCGGACCACGCCCTCAGCCCGCCCCAGCTGGAGCGGCTCTACGGCCGCGGTTACGTGCCCTATCACCACCCTCACCACGGGGCTCAGGCCAGCGCCACGCCGCCGCAGCCCTGAGTCGTTTCCACCGCCCCTCGCCGTGATCCCCGCCCCGCTCTCTCCCCCCGGCGACTGGCTGGAGCTGCTGCGCCTGCCGTTCATGCAGCGGGCCCTGCTGGCCGGTCTGCTCAGCGGCGGCCTGGGCGGGCTGCTGGGCAGCGTGGCGGTGCTGCGGCAGCTCTCGTTCTTCAGTGATGCCCTCGGCCATTCGGCCCTGCTCGGCATCAGCCTCGGCCTGGTGCTGGGGGTTGAGCCCAACCTGGTGCTGATTCCCTTCGCGGTGCTGTTCGCCCTGGTGGTGGCCCAGCTGGTGGAGCGCAGCCGGCTGCCCAGCGACGCCCTGCTGAACATCGTCTATTCCTCGTCGCTGGCCACCGCCGTGCTGGTGCTGCGCCTGGCGGCCGGCCGCGGCGGCAGCCTTGAGCAGCTGCTCTTCGGCGACATCCTGGCGGTGAGCAACCGCGATGTGCTGGTGGAGGGGGTGCTGCTGTTGGCGGTGCTGCTCTATCTGCTGCTCACCCGCCGCAGCCAGATCCTGGTGAGCCTCGATCCGGGACTGGCGATCAGCCAGGGGGTGGCCGTGCACTGGCAGCGGTTGCTGTTTGTGGTGGTGCTGGCGGTGGTGGTGGCCCTCTCGATCAAGGCGGTGGGCGTGCTGCTGGTGAGTGCCTTCGTGGTGATCCCCGCCTGCGCGGCACGGCTGCTGGCCCCCGATTTCAATCGCTACGTGTTGCTGGCCAGCGGCCTGGGGGCCGGCTGCGGCGTGGTGGGGCTGCTGCTCTCGGGGCTGTTCAACCTGCCCTCCGGTCCCTGTGTGGTGATCCTGCAGCTGCTGGTGTTTCTGGGGGCGCTGCTGCTTCAGTCATGGCCCTCAGCCTCGGCCTGAGCGCGCCAGCAGCAGCGGCAGGCAGCAGCAGGCCATGAATGGTCCGGGTGCCAGATCGAGCAGCAGGGCCAGGCCACAGCTCACCAGCGCGATCATGCCTCCGATGGTGCTGGCGCTACGCAGGCTCCGGGCCAAGCTGCTGGCCTGCCTCAGGGCGAACAGCGCCGGCGCGCAGATCAGGGCCATCACCAGCGCCAGCCCCACCGCTGCCGTTGCGGTCACCACTACCAGTGCCGTTAGGGCGGCCATCGCCAGGCGCAGGGAGCGCAGGGGCAGCTCCAGCTCCTCAGCTCCCTCCGGGTCCAGCCCCAGCCACTGCAGCCGCTCGAACTGGAGTGCCAGCATGGCCAGCAACAGCGCCAGGGTCAGCAGTACCTCCACAAGGTCGGAGGGCCCGCTCAACAGCAGATCCCCGAACAGCAGCCCATCAAGGTCGACCGGCAGATCCAGGGCTTGCACCAGCAGCACCCCCAGCCCCAGGCTGCTGGCCAGAACGGTGTTCAGCACCGCATCGGCCTCCGCGCCGACCACCCGCCGCCGTGCCATCAGCAGTTCGGCCAGCAGCACCGATCCGAGCGCGCCGGCCAGGCCCCCCAGTATTGGCGGCAGATCAAGGGCCCGGGCCCCCACAACGCCCGGCAGCACGGCGTAGGCCATCAGGTTGGTGGTCAGCACCCGCTGCTGCAGCACCAGCAGGGTGCCCAGTAGGGGGCACAACAGGCCGCACAGCCCGGCCAGCAGCAGGGGCAGCAGCCACCAGGGGGTGAGCAGCAGGTTCATCGCAGCTCCCCCCTGTGCAGCCGGCCGGCCTGCAGATGCAGGTGCTCCAGGTGTTGGAAGCTGCTGGGCAGCGCTCCGTGGGCGGTGAAGACCACCGCGGTGCCGGCGCGTGCCAGCTCCGTCAGCAGTGTCCCCAGCTGCAGTCGGCTGGTGGCGTCCAAACAGGCCAGGGGTTCATCGAGCAGCAGCACCTCGGCCTGCCGTGCCACGGCCCTGGCCACCAGGGCCCGCTGCCGCTGCCCCTCGGAGAGTGTGGCAATCGCTGCCCGAGCCAGGGCCGTCAGGCCCACCTGCTCCAGCGCCCTCTCGACCAGTTGGGTCGGCCCGCTGCAGCCCAGGCCCACCAGATCGGCAACGCAGATCGGGTAGTGCCACCGCAGTGGGGGACTTTGGGTCACCAGGGCCAGCCTGCGGCACTGGCCACGCAGGGGCTGACCGGCCAGCCGCACCCAGCCGGCATCAGGCTGCAGTCTGCCTTGGAGCAGCTGCAGCAGCGTCGACTTGCCGGCGCCGTTGTCGCCGCTGATCAGGGTGCAGGACCCGGCGTCCAGGTAGAGGTTGATCCCTTGCAGCACCGGGCGTTCTCTGCGGCTGAAGCTCAGCCGCTGCACCTGCAGCAGGGGGATATCCATCAAGGGCGCCAGGGACCGGCGGCAGAAGCGGCAACCATTGTGCCGCTTCATCAAATGAGAATCGTTATCGTTCGCTGCAGCTGGCCCGCTGCGCTTTGTCTGTCTGCTTCCTCTGCTCTGGTTTCGCTCTGCGCGGGGTCGGCCTGGGCATCGCCGCTCTGGCTGCGCTCCCGTTGCTGCCCACCCGGGCGGACACGCCCCCTCCTGCGGCACCGCTGGTGGTCGCTGCCGACGGGGTGCTCTGCGATCTCACCCGTTCCCTGGTTGCCGATCAGGCTCGGGTGGTCTGTCTGATCGCCGCTGGCGCCGACCCCCATCAGGCCGTGCTTAGGCCCCGTGATCGCCAGGCCCTGGCGCAGGCTCAGTTGGTACTCCGCAATGGCTATCGCCTGACACCGGCGCTGGAGGGTCTGGCCTTGCGCGCTTTGCAGGTGGCGGTCGCGGAGCAGGCCGTGCCCGCCAGTCCCGGCCGTGATCCCCACGTCTGGCATGACAGCAGCCATGCCGCCGCCATGGTGCGGGTGGTGGAGGATCGGTTGGTGGCGCTCCTTCCCACCCGGGCCGTCGCTGGCGTCAGGCGCCGCGCGCAGGATGCCCGCTCCGTGCTCGATGCCCTCGGGTCCTGGACCGGAGCTCAGATCCGCACCGTGCCGGAGGCCAGTCGGGTGCTGGTGACCGAGCACCGCGCCTTCAGCACCATGGCCCGCCGCTATGGCCTGCGGGAGCTGCCCCTGCGCGCCTCCTTCAGCACCGCCGGCGCCCTTCGCCCCTCTGCCCTGGCCGCTATGGCCAGGGCCGTGCGGGAGTCGGGGACCCGTCAGTTATTTGCGGAGTCAGCACCGCCTTCCAAGACGCTGCGGCGGGTCAGTCGCAGCAGCGGCGTGCCGCTCAATCCCACGCCTCTTGTGGCCGACGGCCTGGCCCCCGGTCGCTCCTGGGTCCAGACCGCCACCGCCAATGTCTGCGCGGTCGTCAACGGTCAGGGCGGCCGCTGCGACAGCGCCGGCGCTGAACGGCTGGCCCAGCGCTGGCTGGCCATTCGCTGAGGCCGCCATCCCGCCCCTGCAGTTCCGCTTCCATTCCCGCCCGCGCTGCCCACTCCCCGGCGCTCTCTTTTTCCCCTTCGCTCTTGCCTGCCATGACACCTCTGCCTTGCCGCTTGGCCACTGCCTCGCGCCTCGGGTCGCTCGCTACCGCGTTGCTGCTGAGCTGCTGTTGGCCGCAGGCGGTGCGGGCCCATGGAACCGGAGGCGCGGCGGATCTGGCCCCCGGTGCATTTCGGGTTGCTCCTGTGCTCACCCTTGAGGGGCATGCCGGCTTGGAGGACAACCTCGAGGGGCGCCCGCGTCACTACGCCGTGGATGGTCTGCTGGGTGTGGTGATGGAGTGGGGGTTGCACGATCGGGGCAGCCTGGCCATTGAGGCGCTGCTGGGGCCTGCGCTGGTTTGGGGCGAAGCCGAGCATTTCTATGGCCGCGTTCATCGTGACGACCACGGCAGTCGCCACGATCAACATGGCGACGACGATCATCACGATGATGATGAGCACCACGGCAGGCAGCGTCGCGATCATCGGCGGGGCCGGCGCAACGAAGTTCATGCTGTTGGCCACCGCGATGACCATGTGGACCAGCATGGTGACGATCACGACCATGCTGGAGCTCCCTTCCGCCGCAGCGATCTCAAGGGGCAGCTGCAGATCCGCTATGCCCCCAGTGAGCGCTTCACTCTGATGGCGGAATGGAAGCCCTATTACGTGACCCGTGATCAGGGAGAGGATGTCAAGGGTCTCAAGAATGAGGTGGGTGTGGGCTTCACCTGGGCGTTTGGGGATGGTGATGTTAACTTTGCCCTGGGTGATGGCCTAGAAACGATCGCCGATGGTCTGTTTGTCTCTGTTGAAAATCGCACCGGTTGGGAATCGGATGGCACTTATCTCGGTAATTACACAGATTCTTGGCTTGGCCTCGGTTTC
>CBFHOT010000004.1:0-54303 GCA_965657465.1 Cyanobacteriota bacterium
TGGCTTTGTCCATGGACACGGCCTTGGGATCCTCATCCGAGCCCACACGCAGGGCGTTGACCCTGGAGTTCTGGGTGGTGGGCGCGTACTTCAGGAGGGGCAGGGCCACGCGACTTCGGCATCCGTCGCCGTGGATCGTAGAAGTGCGGCCAAGGGCCCACTGACGGCCCTCAGCCAGGACTCACAGTCCGTAACGTTCGCCACCGCGGCCGTGCCGCCCGCCACCGGCGTCACCAGCCCAGGGGGGAGAGGGTGCCATCCGCGCCGGCTCGCCCCTCGGCTGCGCTATCGGCCCCCCGCGCCGCCGGCGCTGCCGATTCCAGGACGCGGGTTTCGATGCAGAAGGAGGCGGTGTTGGAGAGGCCTTCCACCGTGCTGGTGCGCAGCCGCACGTTCGGCCCGGCGAAGCTGAAGCGCTCCAGGCTGTTCATCGTCTCGTAGCTGGTCGTCAGCACCAGCCCGTCGCGATCGTCCATGGCGAAGTGGCCCGCCACCGGTGCGGTTTCGGCGTAGCCGCGGTCGCGCAGCAGCAGGCCCTGGCGGCCGGCGCCCTGGTGCCCCTGTGCACCGAGGTGCTGCACCGGCCGGCTCTGGAGCCCTTCCGCCTGCGCCGCCTGCTCAGCCGCACCCCCAAGCACCTGCGAGCCGGCGGCCCCAAGCCCAATCCCTTCCTGCCCTGGGAGCCGGCCCTGGAGGTGGATCGCCTGGGGGATGGCCATGTGCTGCTGCTCAACAAGTTCCCCGTGCAGCCCGGCCATGTGCTGCTGATCAGCCGTGGCTGGCAGCCCCAGTCCGGCTGGCTCAGCCAGCACGACTGGTCGGCTGTGGCCGCTGTGGCGGCCGACAGCGGTGGGCTGTGGTTCTTCAACAGCTGCGCCGCCGCGGGCGCCAGCCAACCCCATCGCCATCTGCAGCTGCTGCCGCGTCATGCCGATGAGAGCAGCTGTCCGCTGGCACCGCTGCTGCGCCGGCAACTGGCTGGCGCGGAGCCCCGCTGGCCCTGGCGTTACGCCCTGCTGCCGCGGCAGGGCGCCGCAGCGGCGGGCCAGCCGCAGCAGCGGGCGCTGGAACTGGCAGAGCTGTATCACCGCGCCGCCGTCGAGCTCGAGCTGGGCTGCCCGGCTGAGGATCCTCAGCCGCGCCATCCCTACAACCTGCTGTTCGATGACGACTGGTTCGTCATGGTCCGGCGGCAGCGGGAGCACGCAGCGGGGTTCAGCCTCAATGCCCTTGGCTTCGCCGGCTATCTGCTGGCCACCGAGCGCAGCGATCTGGCCTGGCTGGAGCGCGAGGGGCCCTGCCGGCTGCTGGAGGCGGTGGCCACCCCCCGCTGAGATTCCGTGCTTTCACGGTTGTTCAGCACCCCTGTGCTGGAGCTGGCTGGGAGACGGCCGGGGCATGCCCCCGCCGTCTCCCTTCGCTTGTGTACCGGCATGGGCTCCTCGATGGCTGCACGTTCTGCAGCGGCTTCCACAGCCGCTGGCCTGTCCTCGCCAGCGTCCCGCCGGGGTGCGGCGAGCTCCGGCCGCTGTCACCGTTCTGCAGGCGGCAGCGCCTGCCGGGACGATCATCTGCCGCGGGCGATCCGGCAGCGCAACGCCCGGATCGAGCGCTACCGCAACCTGGTGCGGCCGATCGCGCTCCACTACCACCGCTGCTGCGCCGAACCCCTCGACGATCTGGTGCAGGTGGGCCTGCTGGGTCTGCTGCGGGCCGCTGAGCTCTATGCACCTGAAACGGGAACGCCCTTCGACGCCTATGCGCGGCCCCATGTGCGCGGTGCGATCCTGCATTACCTGCGCGACCACGGCTCGCCCGTGCGTCTGCCCCGGCGCTTGCAGGAATGGCAGCTGCAGCTGCAGCGCTGGCAGGAACGGCATGCCGGGGGAGGTCTGGGCCAGCTCGATGCGGCAGCGGCGCAGCGCTGCCGTCAGCAGCTGGGGCTGTCGCTGGAGCAATGGCAGCGCCTGATGGCGGCGCTGCTGCTGCGGCGTCCCCTCAGCCTCGATGCCCAGGCGACAGCCGTGGCGGAGCTGGCCACAGCAGCCGATGGAGCCTGGTGCGGGGAAGATGCAGCGGAGGTGTCGTTGCAGCCGGATGCGGGGGCGCACCACAGCGCTGATCTCGATGCCCGGGGGCTGGATGCGCTGGCGCTGCTGCCTCAGCTACCGCCGGAGCAGCGACTGGTGGTGGAGCGGGTGGTGCTGGCCGGCTGGAGCTATCGCCGCGTGGCCGCCGCGCTGCAGGTGAGCCCGATGACGGTGCAACGGCGCCTGCAGCGCGGCCTGGAGCAGCTGCGTCGCCGGCTTCAGCCCTGACCCTGAACGCCGTCGCGCTGCATCTGCTGCTCCAGGGTGCTGATGGCGGCGTTTAGCGCCGCCAGCTGCCGTTCGGCGCCGTCGCGCCAGAAGCGCAGCATGCGCAGCTTGCGCTCCTGATGGCGGCGCAGGGAGTGATGGGCATCACCGCCCTCGCTGCAGCAGGCGAATGGAGGAAACATGACACACTGAACCGGATCGCCATGGTTCTAGCCAGTTCCTCGGTGCCGCCGGGATCCAGGTGGTTCGTTTCGACGGGTCTCCTCCAGCGGATGCCTCCCTGACGCCGCCGACGCGTCCCGCCTGGGATGGCCTCGGCGGCGCGTCCCGGAGAGGCCTATCAGACGGTCCGTCAGACTGTCCGACAGATTGAAGGAATCCGGGGGATCCGTTCCGCCTCCACCACACCGAACGCAGCTTGAGTTCAGTCGGGCCCCTGGTGACGATGCAACCGTTCGGCTCCCTGATGCTGGCGCTGACGGTGCTGGCTCCGGCAGCCATGCCGGCACCCGTGCAGGCCGCCGATGTGGCACTGATGGCCGGTCAGCGGGCCAGGCCCCTCAACGGCACCTTCAATCGCGTACCGGTGTTGCACTCCAACCAGCCCGAGGAGGTGGAGGGACCCGGGATCCTGATCAGCACCGCCCCCGGTGTGGCCTACGCCGCTGAGAACGGCCGTCCTCTGCAGAACGCCGAATACACCTTCAACGGCGAGTTCGGTCTGCATCTGCATCACAAGTATTTCCCCAGCTACCGCCGCCAGATTCAGCCGGGCCAGCGCCGCACCGAACTGACGCTGGGCGTGATCCTGATCAATCCCGGCCGGGTGCCGGTGAGCATCCGTTTCGAGCGGGGGGCTGTGCGCAACAGCTTCCAGGCTCCTTACCTTGCCAACCATCTGCTCGGTGTCAAACCGTTGGGTCCCCGGCCCTGGAACACCGGTCCTGGCGATGCCACGGCGGTGCAGATGCTCAGGGAGCAGCTCGACCGCGAACTCAGCGAGGTGGTGGTGATCCCACCCCGGAGTCGGATCGTGCTGTTCAGCACCCCCCTGCCGGCCCTGGGTATCGCCAACGCGCTGCTGCGTGGGCAGAGCAATGGTCCGTTTCAGATGGCGGTTGTAGCCGCCAGCAATCCCCAGAGCGATAGCGACCTGATCGCCGTGCTCGACAGCCGGCGGCTGGCCCCGGGCCGCGTCTATCTCAACCGGGTCGGTGATATCCAGGCCCGCCGCGTCTTTTCGCGGGTGGGTGGCGTCGCCATCGGCGATACCTACCATGCAGAGCTGCGCCACGACCTGCGCCGGGATGGTGCGCTGCATGTGCCCCTCACCAGCACCAACCGGCATCACTTCGGCACCCAGGAGGTGCAGGTGAACCCGCTGGCGGTGCGCATGCTGGATTCCTCGCTCGACAACGTCGGCACCTACGGCGTGCGCTTCGATGTCGACCTCAACCTTGAGGGGTCGGGCAGCTATGACCTCGTGCTCAGCCATCCCCGCGTCAGCGCCGGCCGAAAGGATTTCGTGGCCTTCCGCGGCTCCCTGCAGGTGCGCACGCCCGACGGACTGCAGGAGATGCATCTGGGCATGCGTTCCGGCGAGAGCCATGCCCTCACCAGCCTGGAGTTGAAGTCGGGCACGCCGCTGCCGGTCCGCGTCAGCCTCGTCTATCCCGCCGACGCCACCCCAGGGCACCTGCTCAGCGTGGTGCCCAGCTCCCAGCTGGCGATGGTGCAGGCCCGCCAGCGTCAGCAGCCGGCCGCCCTGGCACCGGCCCCAGCTCCAGCCGCGGCAACTCCCCCAGCCCGGCTGCCCGTGGCACCACCACCGCCGCTGCTGCAGCCACCGGTGCAGCGGCCGGGAACGGTCACAGTCCGCCCCCGGCTGCAGCTGCAGCAGCGCCCGCAGCCTGGCGCACCGGCCCATCATCCCGCCCGCCGTCTCCCTGCCCAGGCTGCGGGCGTCGACCCGACATTGCTGCTGCGCTATCAGGAAGCGATGGAGGCCCAGCAGCAACTGATGCGTGGCCTGATGGGGCCCTGAACCGCAGCGGCGCTCCCTTGGCTCAGCACGACGACTCCCAGGACCTGCGGGCGATCAATCTGCGCCTCAGCGCTGAGCTGGTGGAGCGGATTGATCAGCTGAAGGGGGAGTTCGGCTTGCGCAGCCGTGGCGCCATCGTTGAACGGCTGCTCAGCCATCTGTTCACCGATCCGGACCTCGACGATGAGGAGCTGCTCGGCGATGCCGCAACCGCTGAGGAGCTGGATGCAGCGGCCGCAGAAAACGCCGCTGCCCCGGACGCCGTCGCCATCGCTGATCCGACGGCAACCCTTGCCGAAGACCCGTTGCCCGCGGGTCGGGCGGATGCAGAGCCGGCGGATGGTTCTGGTGCAACGCACCCGGGCGGCGATGCTGCCGCCCTTCGGAGCGCTGCAGCTGGTGAGGCTGAACAGCTGGTGCTCGATGCCGCTGCACCGCTGGATGCTTCATCCTCTGATTGCTCTGAGTCCTCCGAGCCGAATCCCGCTTCCGCAGGGGCCGGGGATGCTGTTTCTGGGGCGGAGATGGGGCGCGCCGCCGCATCCGCCTCGGGCTGCTTTGACGAAAGCAGTGCCCTGGTGCTCGTGGCCCGTGGCGGCGGCAAGGAGTTGGTACTGGATCTGGCGCTGCCCAGCGAGGCGGCGCGGCCGCCTGGCGCCTCGGCCCGGAGCGGCGGTGGTGCCACGGCCACGGCGGCTCCGGCCGGTGGCCGCAGTGGTCGCGGCATCGACCTGCCCGGCTTCGTGCGGCGCCAGTCGGATCAGCTGCGGCGCAGCCTGCATCCCCGCCGCAGTGCCCAGGCCGTGCCGAGCGATCCCCTGCCGATTGTGACCGCCGATCGCCTGGAGCAGGGGCTGGCCCGGGCGACCGGCCATTGGATCGAGCTCTACGGCAGCGAACCCAATGAGGCGGTGCTCGAGGCTTCGATGATCTGGCTGGCCCAGGACATCTGGCCTCAGAGTGATCAATGCGAGGGGCGGCCCTTCAGCTGGAGCCTGGTGCAGCAGGTGATGAGCGATCTGAGTCCCGCCTGGCCTCAGGCGCCGGCGACCTTTGCGCGGGTGATGGTGGCGGCTGGAATTCTCGAGGATCCCTTCAGTGTCTCCACCCTGGATCTGCGCATCCCGACCCTGATCCGTCGCTTCGTGCATCGCTTCCGGCGGCGGCGGCCGGGCACCTCCTTCCAGACCCTCGAGCACACGATGACCCTGCATGGCGCCCTGCGCCTGCTGCAACTGCCGACGACACCCGGCCAACGCCTCACCCTGCCGCAGATCCGCGAGGCCTATCGGGAGATGGCGCTCGCGCATCACCCCGATGCCGGCGGCTCGGAGGAGTCGATGCGGCGGCTCAACGAGGCCTACCAGCTGCTCAAGGAGCTCTATCGCACCGCCTAGTGCGTCTCAGGTGGTGCCAATAAGACTACTTGCGTGTCCTGCTATGAGACTCGAGCGGAATGCACGGGTCCCGGGTGAGTCTTGTTGGGGGAGTAGCTCGTCGGCGCCGCTGGAGCTCCCGAGTCCGCTGAGCCTGTGGCTGATCTGGAGCGCGAGGCTTGGATCGGTGGTCTGTGCCGGCGGCAGCTCGGTAGCCCAGCCCGGCCAGTGCGCCGCTGACCCTGGCAGTCCCAGCGGCCTGCCCCGGCGCGACAGTCGCCACTGACAGAAATCTCAGATGCATCTCATGATGCGAAACTAGGTAAGACGCAACTGCGACGCCCGCAATCGCATGGTTGCGGTTCGTGTCTTGCGCCAAGATCCGTTCAGCGATCCCCGCGGCGGCCTGCGTGCGATGCCCGTGATCGCCTGCGCCCCCTCTTGGGAGGTTGCCCGCAATTTGAAAGCGACGCCCGCAGGGGTTTCGCGGCGAGTCGCATCGCGGCCTGGGGGCCGCCGCCCCGCGAGGCGGATAACCTCGTCTCACCTGGGGCAATAGAGGCGCTATTTAAGACTTGCCGTGCGACGTAGATGCGAAGACTAGGACTTCTTCGTTCAGGAGCTGGTCTTGCGAGTCTTGAAAAAAGGATCGATTCTGGCCGTGGCAACGGTCGGCTAGATCAATCGGATTCCGCCTGGCTCTTGGGGGTATTGGCGGCGGCGGGCCGGACGCTCTGGGCTGGCCCGCTGCGGCCAGCTGCTGTCCAGCGCCCCCAGAGGCTCCTGTCCAGCGCTCTGGACGGGGCCAAAAACCCCAGTTATGATCGATTTCAGCTGTGCTGCGTACCTGCGTAAGAGGCAGGTACGCAGCAGAATCTTGCCTCTTAGGCCTGATTGGATCGCTGAAGCAGCTTCGCCCTCTGGCGCCCAGAGGCATTGATAGCTCACTTGTCCCAGTTGAGAACCTAAGCGGGGCCAGAATGCGGTCTCATCCGGCTCGGGTGAGATGGTGGTGGGCCTCTCTCCTGCTGCCGGGATCCGCCCTGGATCCGTCGGTCCGCAGAGCGGATGATGCGGCCGTGCGAATTGGTCTCTTTATGAGCAGATGAGACTATAGCTGGGTCTTGGGCTGCGTCTCGTCTGCTTTAAGCGCGACTATATTGGTCTGGCTGTTGCAAGGGTTCGCGTCAGGCGCCCGGGTTGGCCTCCTCTGGTCGCGCTGATGCTTGGGCGCCATGACTCGAAGTCGAGAGCGGTCATGCCGTGTCGCCCCGTCGCGCCATCGCGGAAGATCCGCGGGCGTGTCCGCATCGCCGGCGCGGAGCAGCCCCTGCTTCATCGATGCGGCTCTCAGGCTGTTCAGATGAGACTCAGAAAATAACGCATGCCAAGACCCGGCTAAGACTAATGAGTCTTGCTGATGCTGCGTGGCCTCCTCCCTGTTTTTTCCGCATCTACTCCTTGCTCGAGTTGGCTTGTGCGGCATCGCCGCTGCTCGCTGGGCTGGGTGCTGCACACAGCAAAACGCCCGATTGCCATCGGCAATCGGGCGTTTCTGGAGGCCTGATCGGCGACAGGGATCAGGTGGTGGTCTGCATGCCCTGGATCAGGAAGTCGAAGTAGGGGCCGGCCAACGCCGCTTCTTCGCTGTTCAGCAGGGACACCGCAGCGTCCTTCATCGTGCGCATCGCCTCGACCATGCCAGGCATGGGCACGCCGAGGCTGTTGTACATCTCACGGGCACCTTCGATGCCGATCTTCTGGATCATCTCGGTGCTGCCGGCGAGCACGCCGTAGGTCACCAGGCGCAGGTACCAGCTGTAGTCCCGCAGGCACTGGGCCCGCTGTTTCTGGCCGTAGGCATTGCCCCCGGGCGCCACGTATTCGGGCTTGCGGCCGAACAGCTGCTTGGCCGCTTCGTCGATGATCTTCTTCTCGTTATCGGTGAGGATTCGCACCACGGCGAGGCGCCGGGCGCCACCGTTGAGGAAGTCCACCATCGAACGCAGTTCGCCACTGCTGGGATAGCGGAGCTGATCGTCTGCCTGGAGAATCAGATCCCGAACGACGCTCATTTCGGCGACCACACGCGGCGTCACTTTATCCGCGCCATCGGCCCGGCGAGGCCGGAGGCTTCAAGGTGTAACGGCACTTTGCACGACCTAGGGTCGAGGGGTTGCCGCACCCTGGCTGATGCCCGCTCCCGCTGCTGCGTCCCTGGTGCCCGGGCAGCGGCTGGAGCTGAGCGTCAGCGGGCTCTCCCACGACGGCCAGGGGGTTGTGCGCTACGGCGACCAAGTGCTGTTCGTGGCTGGTGCTCTGCCCGGGGAAACGGTGCGCCTGCGGCTGCAGCACCGCGCCAGGCGCCATTGGCTGGCGCAGCTGGAGGCGGTGCTCGAGCCCTCACCCCAGCGCCGGCGGCCCATCTGCATCCTGGCCGAGCGCTGCGGCGGCTGCAGCGTGCAGCACTGGCAGGACGACGCCCAGCAGGACTGGAAGCGCAGCAAGGTGTTGGAGACGCTGCAGCGCATCGGCCGCCTTGAGGGGCTGAACGGCAAGGTCGCCCCCACCCTCGCCGGCGACGCTTTCGCCTACCGCAATCGCGCCATCCTGCCGCTGGAGCGCCGCGACGATGGCAGCCTGCGGCTGGGCTATTACCGCCGCGGTAGCCACAGCATCGTCAATCTCAATCACTGCCCGGTGCTCGATCCGCGGCTGGATGCTCTGATCGCGCCCCTCAAGCACGACCTGGAACACAGCGGCTGGCCCGTCGATCGCCACCTCAGTGCCGGCGGCGGCCTGCGTCATCTGGCCCTGCGGATTGGTCATCACAGTGGTCAGCTGTTGCTCACCCTGGTCAGCAGCCATGCTGAGCTCCCCGGCCTGCAGGCCATCGCCGAGCGCTGGCTGCAGCGCTGGCCTGAGCTGGTGGGCGTCTGCCTGAACATTCAGGATCAGCCCACCAACACGCTGATGGGGCCGCGCACGATCGTGATCGCCGGTCGCGATGCGGTGCAGGAACGCTTCGCCGGGTTGGATTTCTCCATCGGCGCCGACACGTTCTTTCAGGTCAACACTCCCCAGGCGGAAGCGGTGGTGCCGCTGCTGCTGCAGGCGCTGGAGGATCAGCCCCCCGGCCAGCTGATTGATGCCTACTGCGGCATCGGCACCTATGGCCTACCGCTGGCAGCCGCAGGCTGGCAGGTGCTGGGGCTGGAGCTGGCCGCCGCTTCGGTGGCCATGGCTCGCCGCAACGCCAATGCCAATGGTCTGGAGCAGCGCTGCCGTTTCGAGGCGGGCCCGGTGGCGGAGTTGCTGCTTGCCGAGCTGCCCGGGTGTGCTGCCCTGTTTGTCGATCCGCCGCGTAAGGGCCTGGAACCACGGGCGCTGCAGGCTGTGCTCGCCCAGCCCCCCGCCACCCTGCTCTACCTCAGCTGCGATCCCGCCACCCTGGCGCGCGACCTGGCCGCCCTGGCCGGGGAGGGCGGTCCGTATCGATTGGAGCAGGTGTATCCGATTGACTTCTTCCCTCAGACCAGTCACATCGAAACCCTGGCGGTGCTGCGTCGCCTCAGCGCAGCACCGCTCCCGCCTGCTTCTCCAGGGCTGCTCTGATGGCGCCATGCACCTTCTCCACGGCCTCGTCGGTGAGGGTGCGCTGGCTGTCGCGATAGCGCAGCCGGAAAGCCAGGCTGCAACGGCCGGCCTCCAGCTGCTCACCGCTGTAGCGATCGATCAGTTCGGCGTGCTCCAGCAGCGGCCGGCCGGCCTTGCGGATCACCTGCAGCAGATCCGCTGAGCGGGTGTCGTTCGACACCACCAGCGCCAGATCGCGTTCCGAGGCCGGAACGGTGGCGAAGGGCTTGAAGGCCGGCTGCCAGCGGTTGCGCCGTGTGGCGGCACTGAGCAGCGGCGCCAGTTCCAGCTGGAACAGATGGGTGGCTTCCGGCAGATCGAGGGCTTCCGCCTGGACCGGATGCAGCTGGCCGAACCAACCCGCCGGCCGCCCCTCCAGCACCAGCTGGGCGGCCCGGCCGGGATGCAGCAGCGGCTCATCGCTGAGCACGCGATCTTCCACCGGCAACTGCAGGCTTGCCAGGGCCTGCTGCAGGGCTCCGCGGGCCTGGAAATAGCCAGCCGGTGCCGGTTTGCCGCTGCTGCTCCAGCGCTCCGCGCGCCGCTCACCGCTGATCACCCCCACCAGCAGGCTGCGTCCGCTGCCGTCAGCGCCGTTGAACACCTGACCGATCTCAAAAGCCCAGAAGCCGCTCTGGCCGCTCTGCAGGTTGCGGCGGGCTGCCGCCAGCAGTTCCTCGTGCAGGTTGTCGCGCAGATGGCCGTAGTCGGCCAGCAGCGGGTTGGCCAGGGGCAGGCGACCGTCGGCGGCCGGCACCAGCGAGAAGCTGCAGGCCTCCTGCAGGCCGGCCGCGCACAGGGCTCGCCTGAGGCGACGCTCCGCCTGCTGCTCGGGCTCCAGGCCGCCAGGCTCAATCGGGTCGGGCAGATGGCAGGCGAACTGGTCGTAGCCCACCAGGCGGGCCACCTCCTCGATCAGATCCACCTCGCGGCGCAGGTCAACCGCCCGGGCGGCCGGCACCTGCACGCGCCAACCTTCCTCCTCCTCACTCGCCTCCAGCTGGCAGCCCAGGGCTTCCAGGGTGCCGGTGATGCGCGCTTCGCTGAGATCCTCCGCTTCGCCGTCTACCAGCACCGGGCCGAGCAGGTTGTGCAGGGCATCGCGGCGCAGCAGCAGTGGCTCGGCGGCCTCAAGGGCGCGCTGATGCAGCCAACGGCCCTCCACCGTGGCGCCGCACAGCTCAATCAGCAGGGCGCAGGCCCGGTCGGCGGCGGCCAGGGTGGCCTCCCGTGGCAGGCCCTTCTCGAAACGGCTGCTGGCCTCGGTGCGCAGGCCCACGCTGCGGGCCGACTGGCGCACCAACTGCGGCGCGAACACCGCGGCTTCCAGCCAGATCGCGGTGGTGCCCTCATGCACAGCTTCGGCGCTGCCCCCCATCACGCCCGCCAGGGCGATCGGCTGATCGCCATAGGTCACCGTCAGCGCCGCGGGCGTGAGCTGATGCTCCACCCCATCGAGGCTGATGAAGGCCTCGCCGTCGCGGGCTTGGCGCAGGCCGAGGGAGCCGGGATCGGCGCTACCGCCGCTGAGGGCCGCCAGCCGGTCGCGGTCGAAGGCATGCAGCGGCTGGCCGGTTTCGAGCATCACCAGATTGGTGATGTCCACCACGTTGTTGATCGGCCGCACGCCGGCTTTCTCCAGCCGCTGGCGCAGCCACAGCGGCGAGGCCCCCACCTGCAGGCCGCTGAGGGCCGTGACGCTGAACAGCCCTCCCTGCTCGATGGCGGCCTGGCTGTCGGCGCTGCAATTCAGGGGTTGCGCCGCCTCAATGGCGGGATGCACCGCACTGAGCTGGGTGCGGCCGCCGCAGAGAGCCGCCACCTCCCGGGCGATGCCCTGCATCGACAGACCATCGGGACGGTTGGCGGTGATCGCCAGCTCCAGCACCTGATCATCCAGGCCGAAGCAGGGGCCCACCGGGCTGCCCAGGGCCGGCACCTGATCGAGCAGCTCATCAAGGATGGCGATGCCATCGGAGCTGTCGCTGAGGCCCAGTTCCGTGAGCGAGCAGATCATGCCGCTGCTGGCCACGCCCCGCAGCTCAGCCGGTTTGATCGTGAGATTCACCGCCGGCAGGGTGGCTCCCACCAGGGCCACGGGCACGTGGATGCCGGCACGCACATTGGCCGCACCGCAGACGATCTGCAGGGGTTCCTCGGCCCCCACCTGCACCTGACAGACGCTCAGCTTGGTGGCGTCGGGATGGGGCTGCCGGTCGCTGACGAAGCCCACCACCACCCCGGTGGCCTGAGCGGCCAGATCCTCGATCGCATCCACCTCAAAACCGGCGATCGACAACCGCTCCGCCAGGGCGTCGATGGCCAGATCGAGGGGTTCACCGCCGGCGCCGCTCACCAGCTCCCGCAGCCACTGGTGAGACACGCGCATGGACCTGACCTGATTGGAAAGGCGGATCCTAGGCAGCGACCCAGCCCTGACTCACTCCAGGGGTGCACCACCAACAGGTAGGATGGTTGCTTGTCATTTCGCATCGCACAAGCGGCGCAACGTCCTTCATGGCTAAGAACAAGGGCGTCCGGATCGTGATCACTCTTGAGTGCACGGAATGCCGGTCCAACCCCGCCAAGCGGTCTCCTGGCGTGTCTCGCTACACCACGGAGAAGAACCGCCGGAACACCACGGAGCGGCTGGAGCTGAAGAAGTTCTGCCCCCACTGCAACAAGTCGACCGTTCACAAAGAGATCAAGTGATCGCGGTCTGAGCTGTGGAGTGGTCCACGGCGCTGCAGTTAGGGGTCTCTGTGGTGATCGTCACGCTGGACTTTGTCCGACCTGCGACTCCACGGTTGCTCAAGCGCAGAGCCTAGGGCTGCAGGTCATACGGGTCAGCCCGATCAGCACGACAGCACCATTTCAGGGTGCTCTGTCCCTGACGGCCTGCCGTTGCATGCCAGGTCAACGGCAGTTGTCCTATCACCGGCATCGCCGTTGGACTGGGTGATCGGTCAAGCCGAACTCCCAGAGCAGGCTCACAGGGCCTGAGCGACCTTGTTGCCACGCTCATCTGCAAGCCCAGGCTTTCTGCCTCGCGGACCGCTCCAGCTCTTCACGACATCCGGCTTCTCTTCCTCCCTGTTGTTTCACCACCGTCATGGCCAGCACCTTCTTCAAAAAGCGCCTCTCCCCGATCAAGCCCGGTGATCCGATCGACTACAAGGATGTCGATCTGCTCAAAAAGTTCATCACCGAGCGCGGCAAGATCCTGCCCCGCCGTCTCACCGGCCTCACCGCCAAGCAGCAGCGTGATCTCACCAACGCCGTGAAGCGCGCCCGCATCGTGGCTCTGCTCCCCTTCGTCAATCCCGAGGGCTGATCCCCTGGCATCCGCGGTCTTCCATCACGGCGATCTGGTCGGTGTTCTGGAGGCCCGCGGTGCCCGCCTGGCTTTGGTCGAGGCGGTGCAGGGCAGCAAGCTGCGGCTGAAGGTCGGTTTCGACGCCAAGCCTCAGGTGCTGCCCCAGCGCCAGATCGATCTGCTTTGCCCCCTGCCGTCCGGTGCCGATGCACCAGCGCGGCTGGGGGCTTCGCCATGGACCCTCAACCCGGAGGTGCTGCAGGCGGCCCGGCCCTCCCGCCGCGCCTGGGGCGCCGCCTGGCTGCTGCTGCTCGAGGGCGAGGAAGCGGTCTCCTTGGCCGATTTCACCGATCTGGTCTGCGGCACCACCGATCCGGCGGCCATCGCCGCCTGCTGGCTGGAGCTGGTGGGACCGCAGCTCTGGTTCCGCCTGCGTCAGGGCCAGATCAGCGCCCGGCCCCTCAGCGATCTGCGGCCCCTGCGTCGCGAGCGGCGGCTGCAGGCCCTCAGCGAACAACTGGAGCAGAGCTGGCAGCAGTTGCTGCGCCAGCGGCAGCCGCTCCAGCCGGCGCTGCTCTCCCCCTTGTTTCAGCAGCGTCTGGCGGCCCTGCAGCAGCTCGCCGCCGGTGAGCTGGAACCCGATCAACTGGAGCCCGCCCTGCGCCAGAGCCTGGTGGCGCTGCACCTCGGCAGCGAGCGCGGCGAGCTGCGCCATCTGCTGGTGGATCTCGGCCTCTGGGATCCGCACCACCTGCTCTCCCTCAGCGGCACCACCTGGAGCCTGGGCTTCAGCGCCGAGCTGGAGGCCGAGGCCCAGCGCCTGGCTGATCTGGCTGATCAGCCCATGCCGGGCGATGAGGCCCGGGTCGATCTCACCGGCCAGCGCTGCGTCACCATCGACGACGACGACACCCGCGATATCGACGACGGCCTGGCCCTGGAGCGGCTGGCCGATGGCCGCCTGCGGCTGTGGATCCACGTTGCGGATCCCGACCGCCTGGTCCCTGCCGGTTCGCCCCTCGATCTGGAGGCCCGGCGGCGCGGTAGCAGCCTCTATCTAGCCAGCGGCAACCTGCCGATGCTGCCGCCGGTGCTCTCCACCGGTCCCCTCAGCCTGCGGGCTGGCCAGCGCAACGCCGCCTGGAGCACCTGGGTGGATCTGGACGACGATGGCGACATCGCCGCCTATGGGCTCTGCCGCAGCTGGGTGAAGCCCACCTTTCGCCTGAGCTACAGCGACGCCGATGATCTGATCGATCTGGCGCCGCCCGAGGAGCCGGATCTCGCTGATCTCGATGCCCTGCTGCAGCGCCGCCGCCGCTGGCGTGTGGCCCAGGGGGCCTTGCTGATGGATCTGGCCGAGGGCCGCATCCGCTGCGATGACCAGGGACAGCCCCAGCTGGAGATCACCGAGCCCGGACCTTCCCGCGCCCTGGTGGCCGAAGCGATGATCCTGGCCGGTGCCGTGGCCGCCCGCTTCGGCCAGGAGCACGATCTGGTGCTGCCCTACCGCAGCCAGTTGCCGGCTGATCTGCCCCCTGCCGCCGAGCTGGAGGCGCTGCCTGACGGTGCCGTGCGCTTCGCGGCGATCAAGCGCTGCCTCAGCCGCGGCGTGATGGGCACCCAGCCGGCCGGCCATTTCAGCCTGGGCCTGCCCGCCTATGTGCAGGCCACCTCACCGATCCGCCGCTATGGCGATCTGGTGGTGCAGCGCCAGATTGCGGCCCAGCTCAGCGGTGCGGCGCCGCTGGCCGAGGCCGAGCTGCAGGAGCTGCTCAACACCTTTGATGCCGCCGTGCGCGAGGGCATCGGCATCTCCCGCGAGGATCAGCGGCACTGGCAGCAGGTGTGGTTTGAGGCCTACAAGAGCGGTCAGTGGCGCTGCGATTTTCTGCGCTGGCTGCGGCCCCAGGATCGCCTGGGCCTGGTGCGCATCGATGAGCTGGCGATGGACCTGGCGGCCGAATGCCCCCAGAACGCTGAGCCGGGTGAAGCGCTGCTGCTGCGGGTGCAGCAGGTGGACTCCCTGCGCGATCAGCTGAAGCTGGTGGTGTCGGCCAGTTAACGCCCGACACAGCACGCGCGTTCCCTCAGGCCAGTCGTGACAGCCGCAGCCATGGCCCCCAGGGGTTGGCGCAGCCGATCAGTGCCGCCGGCGTTGGTTGATCCAGGCTGCTCAACCAGCGGTGCAGGGCCGGCTCCAGGGTGATCACCGGCCAGCTGGCTGAACCATCGCTCAGCTCCAGCCTGTAGCCCCCCTGACCATCGGCTCGCAGCAGCCCCTGCCAGCGCTGTTCGCCTCGCTCTACAGGGACGGAGGCCATCGCCGTTGCGGTGTCGACGGCCGCCCCTCCCGCCCTGCTGCCATCGCCTGTCAGCAGGCTGGGATCCTCGAGCACCGCCTGCTGCCGCTGCTGCCAGTGGGGGTGATGCCAGGGGGTATCCCAGAGCGGGACCACCGCCGCTGGGGCCTGAGCGTCAGTCAGCAGCGCGTTCTGCAGCGAACGCACCGGCAGCTCGGCGGGGTTGCACAGCCCTTGCACCGCCAGGGCCGCCGCCGCCCCGGCCGCCTGGCCAACGTTGAGCACCAGCGGTTGCAGGCGGGTGGCGCCATTGGCCATATGGCTGGTGCTGATCGCCTTATCGGCGGCCAGCAGGTTGTCGATGTCGGCGCTCACCAGGGCGCCATAGGGAATGCAGAAGGGCGTGCCGGTCCATCGCCCCCCCCAGCGGCAGCTTTTGGGAGCCAGCGGCCAGTCGGGCCCGGGGTAGTGGTGATCGTTGGCGTAGTTGCCCACGGCGATCGACTGCAGCTCGCCAGCAGCATCGAGGGGCAGGGGCGCGCAGCAGGGCCCTTCCGCCAGGGGCAACAGGTGCTGTTCGATCACGGTGGCCCGGCCGATCATCCGCCGACCTTCGCGCCAGTAGGGCATGGCGGCCAGCCAGGGCGCCGGGCTGCCTGCCTCCGCGGGGAAGGCCTGCCCGAGCTGCAGCCAGCCGCCGCTGGCCTCCTGCAGGGCAGCAGCGAAGCGCAGGCTGTGGTGCTGCATTTCGCCATACAGCTCCGCCTCCTGCGCCGGATCACCGCTGAAGGCCCGCTCCAGGCCCCAGTGCCAGTCGTTGCCGTGCAGCGGCCAGTTCAGCATCACCAGCCCGCCGGGCAGGCGCCCGTAGGTGAGGGTGCGCTCCAGGCCGAAAGCGCTGCAGGCCTGCTCAAACGGCGCCGGCAGCTGCGGCTTGCCCTCTGGATCGATGCCACGGGCCGCATCCGCCGTCAGGCGATCGCCCCGCAGCTGGCCCATCACCACCCAGGTGGGTGACTGCACCGGTTGCTCGCGGAAGAAGGGTTCTGTGTCCAGCCGTTGCTGGCTTGGGGCACTCGGCTCCTCCCACTGTTCCTGGGGTTCCCAGCCCAGACGGAAGGGCGCCTCCGCCAGGGGCAGCAGATCACCGCGATCGCTGCCATCGACCACCACCTGGCAGCGCACCCGCCGCTGCTCGCCGCCCTGCTCCAGGCGCAGCGCCGTGATCCGTGAACCCTGCCGCTCCACCGCCAGCAGCCGGCATTGCGGCCACCAGAGCAGCTGCGGTTCGGCCCGAACCCAGTCCTGCAGGATCGCCTCGGCGGTGATGGGCCGGTAGCCGAAGCAGCTCACCCAGTTGTGATCGAGGCCCTGGGGCTCGCGCCGCGCCAGCTCCCGCAGAAAGGCGCCCCAGAGGCCCGTCTGCCAGGGGGTGAGTTCGTTGCCATCCGGGCAGCACACCCCCGCGGCGCTCACCATCCCCCCCAGCCAGGACCCCGGCGTGAGCAGCAGCGTGCTCGCTCCGCCGCGGGCTGCCTGGATCGCGGCCGCCGCTCCACCAGTGCCGCCACCCCACACCAGCACGTCCACCGACTCGATCGATGGGGTCATGGCAGTCGGCCGCGCGTGGAATGCACTGAGCCTCGCAGGAAGGCCGGGCCTTGCAGGCAAGCTGGGCCATGAGGCTGCAGCTTGCCCCCGGCTGATCAGGTTGGGCGATCGGACTGGGGATCCGGCGCTGATCTCCCCAGCCCCACTCCGTAGGATCCGGCCGATGACCAGAACCCTCACCACCCCCCTCTATTACGTCAACGACAGGCCGCACCTGGGGAGTGCCTACACCACCCTGGCCTGTGACGCCCTGGCCCGCTTCTGGCGCCTGCGCGGTGAGGACGTGCTGTTCATCACCGGCTGCGACGAGCACGGCCAGAAGATTCAGCGCACCGCCGAGGCGGCCGGCCTCAGCCCCCAGGCCCACTGCGATGCCGTCAGTGCTCAGTACCGCAGCCTCTGGGATCGCTGGCAGATCAGCCACGACCGCCTGATCCGCACCACCGATCCGCGCCATCGGCGCATCGTCGAGCAGTTCTTTGCGCGGGTGGAGGCGAATGGCGACATCGTTGAAGGCCGCCAGCAGGGCTGGTATTGCGTGGCCTGTGAGGAGTTCAAGGACGATCCCCACGAGGCCCAGGACCCCGAATGCCCCATCCATCGGCGGCCGCTGGAATGGCGCGATGAGCTGAACCTATTCTTCCGCCTCTCCCGCTATCAGCAGCCGATCGAGGAGCTGATCGCCCGGCCCGGCTTCATCCAGCCCGCCAGCCGCCGCAGGGAGGTGGAGAACTTCGTGAAGCAGGGGCTGCGCGATTTCTCGATTTCACGGGTGAATCTGTCCTGGGGCATCCCGGTGCCCGGCCATGAGGGCCACACCTTCTATGTGTGGTTCGATGCCCTGCTCGGTTACATCACCGCTCTGCTGCAGGAGGCCGACGCCCCCGATCTCGACACCGCCCTCAGCCGCGGCTGGCCGGCCTCAGTGCACGTGATCGGCAAGGACATCCTGCGCTTCCATGCCGTCTACTGGCCGGCGATGCTGCTCTCGGCTGGTCTGCCGCTACCGCAGAAGGTGTTCGGCCATGGCTTCCTCACGCGCGAGGGCCAGAAGATGGGTAAGTCCCTGGGCAACGTGCTCGATGCCGCCCTGGCCCGGGCCCGCTACGGCGCCTGGCTCGGTGCCGTGCGGCCCGTGCTCGATCCCGCCGCCACGACGCCCTTTGAGCTGCGGGATCTGCGCCATCCGCTGCTGCTCTGGCAGCACAAGCGCGAGGGCGGCCAGCCGGTGGTGCCGGTGAGTCTGCGTGTGGGCTCCGCCCTGCGGGTGGTGGCGATCACCGGTCCCAATACCGGCGGCAAGACCGTGACCCTCAAGAGCCTGGGGCTGGCGGTGCTGATGGCCCGCGCCGGTCTGTTTCTGCCCTGCAGCGGCACGCCGCGGCTGCCCTGGTGCGCCCAGGTGCTGGCCGACATCGGCGATGAGCAGTCGCTGCAGCAGAACCTCTCCACCTTCAGCGGTCACATCCGTCGTATCGCCCGCATCCTCGAGGCCCTGCCCGCACCGGCCAGCAGCGCCGCGGCCCCCCCGATGCAGGCCAATGGCACCACGCCCCTGGACGCCGCACCCCCAGACAGCGGCCCCACGCTCCGGGACCGTCTCGCCCTGTCCGGTGACGATCCCGCCACCCTGTGTGCGCTTACTCCGGCGTTCGCCAGTCTGGTGCTGCTCGATGAGGTGGGTGCCGGTACCGACCCCCAGGAGGGAGCGGCCCTGGCCACCGCCCTGCTGCTGCTGGGTTGCCGGCCCGGCCCGGAAGAGCCTGAGGCGGCGCAGCCCTTCGTGTTCCGCGATCTCAACCTGCAGCAGCGCGACCGTCAGGGGCGCCTGCTCTGGCAGATCCAGAGCCCCGAGACCCGCTACGACATCAGCCGCCGCCTGGCCCAGTCGCGGCAGCTACGGGGGGTGATCTACCGACAGGGCAAACCGCTCTATCGGCTCACGGCCAGCAACGCCGTGGTGATCAACGATGGTGAGATCGTGCAGCTGGAGGGGCCCACCCGCGTGCAGCGGCTGGATCCCCAGCGGCCGGCGCTGCTCACCGCCCAGCGGGTGCGCTGGTACCCCTCCCAGCAGCGGATGGAGATCGATCGCGATCCCAGGGCTGTGCAGGGGGAGCTGGAGTTGAGTGCCGGCCTGGCCCGCTTCCTGCTCGATCAGGACCGCCTGGAACTGCGCCAGCAGCCCCTGCTGCGCCGCGGCGGCAGCGAACCGGTGCGGCTGGCCCTGGGCCAGGTCGACTGGTGGCCGGCCAGCGGTCAGCTGATCGCCCGCGGCCCGGTGCAGGGGGAGCGCACCCTCAGCGATGGGGCCCGTCAGCGGCTGACGGCGCCGGCCCTGCGGGGCAACACCCGCTCCCAGCTGATCGACCTGCAGGCACCGGTGCATCTGGAGGATCCCAGCCGCCAGGCGGTGCTGGAGGCCCAGGCCACCCGCCTCGATCTGCAGCGCCGCACCGCCTCCAGCGATCTGCCCTTCAGCGGTCGCTACGGGCGCAGCGATCTGGCCGGCGGTGGCTTCCGCCTCGATGGCGCCAGCAGCACTGTGCTCGTGCTCAACGGTTGCCAGCTGCGTCAGCCAGGAGAGCAGCTCAGCGCCAGCCGCTGCTTCTGGGACTGGCGCAACGGTCAGGCGGCCGCCAGCGGCGCTGTGGTGCTGCGCCGCAAAGCTCAGCAGCTGGAGACCCGCGCCGAGCGGCTGGAGGGACGCATCGCCCGCGATGGCTTCGCCACCTTCAGCACGCCGGGCGGCCAGGTGCGCAGCCAGCTGCGGCTCAGTCCTGAGGCCCGCCGTCCGGCATCGGCGGATCGTTCAGGACGCTCGGCCCGTCCTGGATCGGCAGCGGATCGGCCGCCGCCATTCCAGCTCTGAGCCGTCGGGCCCAGCCTTCGGTCCAGGTGAGGTCGCTGCGGCTGAAGCAGCGCACCGACCAGCCTCCCAGCAGCACCACACCCTCATCGCCGAGGGGCTGAACCAGCACCGAGGGCAGCTCGGGCAGCAGCCCATCGAATTCCTCACGCCCCGGATAGAGGCTGAGGTTCACCAGCGAGATCGGCTGATCCCGCTCCATCGCTCTGCGGCAAATCGCCCCGGGCTGGAAGGGCTGGGGTTGGGCCTGGGCCTGCGCCGGCTCCGGCAACAGGCCGCGCCGCAGCAGGGTGCGGCCGCGCCAGTGCACCAGCACCACCGCCGCAGGACTGGCGGTGAGCAGCATCTGGCTGCCCCAGCCCAGCTCTTCGCGCACCGCCGCCGGCAGGTCGGGTTGCAGCTGCAATCCCTCGCGTCCCGCCAGCTCGGCGCGGCTGGCCGCCTCGGGTACGGCCCGGGTCCAGAGCACGGCCACCAGCATCAGGCCCACCGCCAGCAAGGCCGCCAGCACGCCCGCCCGGGTGAGGGCCGGCTCCTGACTGGCCGCTGTGAGTTGATTGACCACCACCAGCAGCAGGCCGGCGATGCCCACCGCCAGAGCGACCCTGGCCGGAGCGGGAAGTGCCATGGCAGCAGACAGGGATCAGGGCAGGCGGCAAACTAAGGCGACGCGCACCACCTGCTGTTGATGCCGCTTCGCCCGCTGATCGCCGCCTGCAGGGTCCCAGGCCTGCCTTCGCTTCGCGCTGCCGCTCTGGCGGCGGTGGCCACACTGCTGCTGCTCTGGCCCTGGACGCCGGCTCTGGCCCTTTCGGCCACGGCCTTCGCTGAGCAGGAGCCGGCGGCGTCCGTGGTCGATCAGGCCGGTCTGCTCAGCCGCGCCGCCAATGCTGAGGTGGCCCGCGAGCTCGAAGCCTTCGCCGCCGAGGGCATCAATGCCCGGCTGGTGACCGTCAGCCAGCTCGACTACGGCCTTTCGCTGCCTCAGCTGGGCCGCGACCTGCTGCAGCGCTGGCAGAGCGACGGCGCCCAGCTGCCGGCGCTGCTGGTATTGATCGATGGCCAGACCAATGGCACGGCCGTCGTGGCCAGCCCCGATCTGGAGGAGCGCCTCGGCAGCGATCTGCTGCGCAGCACCGCCCGCAGCACCATCGCCCAGCCGATCCGCGACGGCGCCCGCTACCGCCAGGCCAGCCTCGATGGGCTGGGCCGTCTGCTGGCGGTGGTGCAGGGCGGCGAGGATCCCGGTGAACCGGTCAGCGCCGCCGTGGTCAATCCCGGCAGCAATATCCCCACCCGTGAGGAGACGGCCTCCAGCAATGCCTTCACCTGGGTGGTGGTGCTGCTGGTCGTCGGCACGATCGTGCCGATGGCCACCTGGTGGGTCTTCTCCCGCTGATCCGCCATGGGCCTCACCGACTGGATCGGAGCTTTCGGCAAGGCCCAGACGCTGCAGATCAGCCACGATCTGGAGCAGGCCTATGAGGCGGCTCTGTTGATTCAGAGCATCGAGCTGGAGCACTTCAACGATCGTCCGGTGCGGCCGGAGATCGACCTGGCGCTGCCCCGGGGCGTCCAGGCCCAGCTGAGATCTGCCGCCAGTGCGTGGCCGAGGTGGAGCCCCGCCGCCCTGAACTCGCCGGCCAGGAGCTGCGGCAGCTGCAGCTGGTGGAGGCGGTGGTGGCCCGCTACGACAAGTCGCGGCGGCAACCCCTGCCCACCCTCAGCCGCAGCCCTGAGGTGCTGCCCCGCAGCCTGCTCGGGGTGGTGGATCAGGTGCGCCGCAATCTCGATCCGGAGGCGGAGGCCAATCTGGTCGCCGGCTTCCGCCGCCGCCGCGATTCCACCCTGGTGTCGCTGCGCATCCTGTTGCTGCTGATCCTGGTGCCGCTGCTGGTGCAGCAGGTGAGCCGCACCTACGTGATGGCGCCGCTGGTCAATCAGCTGGCACCGGAGAGCTCCTTCCTCAACTACCCCAAACCGCACCTTGAGGAGCGGGCGGTGGAGAAGTTGCGCGTCTACAAGGAGGAGATGGAATTCGCCGCCCTGCTGGATGGACGCCCCCTGCCCAGCCGCGAGGAGCTGCAGGCTCAGCTTGCCCTGAGGGCGCGCGAGCTCAAGCAGGAGGCGGACGACGAGAGCACCAATGCCATCAAGAACGTGCTCGCCGACCTGGCAGGTCTGGTGGGCTTTGTGGTGGTGTGCCTGCTTGGCCAGCGCGACATTCAGGTGTTGCGGGGATTCATCGATGAACTGATCTATGGCCTAAGTGACAGCGCCAAGGCCTTTGCAATCATCCTGTTCACCGACATCTTCGTTGGTTTCCATAGTCCGGAAGGCTGGACTGTGCTGCTCGACGGCATCGCCCATCACCTGGGATTGCCAGCCCGTGAAAATTTCATCATGCTTTTCATCGCCACCTTTCCGGTGGTGCTGGCGACGGTCTTCAAGTATTGGATCTTCCGCTATCTCAATCGGGTGTCGCCCTCCTCTGTGGCAACCCTGCGCAACATGAATGGGGGTGGCTGAGCATTGTTTGCAGCAGCAGATGGGCATCGGCCGGCGTTGGAGCTGATCACTGGTCCGGCCCGCAGCGGCAAGAGCCGCTGGGCGGAGCAGCGGGCCAGCGCTAGCGGTCTGCGGGTGCACTACCTGGCCACGGGCCCCGAGCTGCCCGATGACCCGGCCTGGCAGCGGCGCCTGGCCGAGCATCGCCGTCGCCGCCCGGCCGGCTGGTGCTGCCAGGAGGTGGGTTTCAGCCTGGCCCCGGCCCTGCGGCAGCTGCAAGGCGGCGATCTGGCCCTGGTCGATTCCCTGGGGACCTGGGTGAGCTGGGGCCTGGAGCTTGAGGCCAGCGCCTGGAATCAGCACCAAGAGGAGCTGCTCGATGGGCTGCAGAGCTGCGCGGCGCCGCTGCTGCTGGTGAGTGAGCAGACCGGCTGGGGGGTGGTGCCGGCCACCGCCATCGGCGGACTGTTCCGCGACCGCCTTGGCCGCCTGGAGGAGCGCATCAGTCAGCATTGCCAGCACCTCTGGCTGGTGGTGGCCGGTCGCGCCCTCGATCTGCTGCCGCTCAGCCAGCCCGTTCCGCCGCGCTGATCCATGCCCCGTGTGGTGCTCTACCAGCCCCAGATCCCGCCCAACACCGGCAACATCGCCCGCAGTTGTGCGGCCACCGGCCAGGAATTGCACCTGATCGACCCCCTGGGTTTTGAGATCAGCGATCGTCAGTTGAAGCGGGCCGGGCTCGACTACTGGCCCTACGTGCCCCTGCATCGCCATGGCGATTGGGAGGCCTTCAAGGCGTGCCGCCGCCAGCGCGGCGGCCGCCTGATCGCCCTCAGCGCTCTGGCCAGCACCAGCTACAGCCGCTGCCGCTTCGAGCCCGATGACTGGCTGCTGTTCGGCCGCGAGACCGATGGGCTGCCGCAGGCGGTGCAGGCCGAGGCGGACCTCTGCCTGACGATCCCGATGGCCCGCCATCGCCACCACCCCGAGGGTGGCGTCCGCAGTCTCAACCTGGCCTCATCCGTCGCAGTTGTACTGTTTGAGGCCTTGCGCCAGATCGATGATCGGTGCGAGCCGGTGCCCACTGCTGGGGAGCCCTCTCCAGATGCATGCACCCAGATGGCAGCGGACACCACTGCTGGTGTCGGTTGAACTTGCCCGTCCAGGTTCCGTCCGCTACTGTCTGCGCGACCCAGAGATGTTGGCTTCTCTGCTGGGTCTTGTCGTTCGGGGACAGTGAATGAAGCCGATGTCAACCTGGCGAAGGTCACTGCTGCTGGCGCTGCCCCTGGCGGTTGCGCTGCCAGCCGTGGGTCTGGCCTTCGGGTCCGGCCAGCCTGGCGAGCCGGACATCGTCGATGAGGAACTGCTGGCTGCGATGCCAGCCCCCAGTGCGGATCGGCTCTGGGTGCAGGTGCGTCAGCCGGTGAGCCTGCGCGACCTCTCCCGTGATCTGCAACTGCAGAGCAGCACCCTTGCTGAGCTCAACGATGTTGAAGCGCAGCACCGCTTTGATCGCGGCGACTGGGTGGTGCTGCCCAGCAAGCAGTCCCGTGTCGCCAAGCAGCTGGCGGTGCTGGACACCAGCCAGTTGCGCCGCACCCCGCCGCCGCTGATGGCACCGCCGCCGGTCCAGACCACCGGCGTCGTGCGACTCGGCGAAACCCTGCTGCAGGTAGCCCAGCGCTACGGCACCACCATGCAGGAGCTGGTGCGCCTCAACCCTGGCCTGAAGACCGCTGGCCTGGTGGCCGGTACCGAGGTGCAGCTGGTGCAATCGGCCCAGCCGCGCCAGCGGGCCGTGCTCGGCCTGCGGCCCAGCACCAGTGGCGGCCTGAGCTGGCCGGAGCTGCCGGGATTCGGCGGTGATGGCCAGTTCGGTGATCGCGAGGTGGGCGGTTGGATCTGGCCGGCCCAGGGGGTGTTCACCTCCGGCTATGGCTGGCGCTGGGGGCGGATGCATCGCGGCATCGATGTGGCCAACAACGTCGGTACGCCGATCGTGGCCGCCCGCAGTGGCCGGGTGGTGTTTTCCGGCTGGCACGACGGCGGCTATGGCTACCTGGTCAAGCTGGAGCACGCCGACGGCAGCCGCAGCCTCTATGCCCACAACAGCCGCCTGATGGTGCGGGTGGGCGAGGCCGTGCGGCAGGGTGCCGTGATTTCGCTGATGGGCAGCACCGGCCGCAGTACCGGCCCCCATCTGCACTTCGAAATTCATCCTCCTGGAGCCGGGGCCGTCAATCCTCTGAAGTTGCTGCCGCCCCGGGCCTGAGGCCTTCCCCGGGCCCTGAGGCAGCGCCTGATACACTCCTCTCACCGCGGCTCGGTAGCTCAGCTGGTTAGAGCGTGGGATTCATAACCCCAAGGTCGGGAGTTCAAGTCTCCCCCGAGCCATCTGTTTTTGCAGATGCGCTCTTGTGTCTGCGGCACCCCGCTCCGGCGGGGCTTTTTTTTGCCTGATCACAGCCCGGCCCTCAGACTGATCGCTGCTCGCCTCGCTCTGCGCCTCGCTGCTGTGGTGTCTCCCCGTCGCGGTTCAGACGATGAGCCCCTGATCGATCCGGGGCGGCCCATCGGCCTGCGGCTGCTGGCCCTGGTGGGGGCGGCGTCGTTCCTGATGATCGGCATCGCCAGCCTGGTGCCGCTGCTGGAGTGGCTGCGCCAGCCCCCTGCGCCGCCCTCTCCCCTGGATCCGCGTCAGCGGCCCGTGGGGCTGATCCTCCTGCCCCGCTGACGATGACCCGCAACATGCTCCTGCCTGGAGCGATCCTGCCGGTTCTGCTGCTCTCCGGCATCTCCTTGCTCAGCGCCGCCCCGGCCTGGGCCGGTGGCATCGATCTGATCTGCTCGCTGCCCTCCAGTCGCAACGGAGGGTTGGGCACCCTGGTTGATTTCACCCTCCAGGAGGGATCGGGCAGTGGGTCCTCCTTCTGGCCGGCCAATGGCCAGCGGCAGCCCGTGCTCAGCAGGGCTTCCAGCAGCGAGATTCAGATTCTCCAGCCGGGCAGCGGCGCGCTGCTGTTCAGCATTGATCGGCTCAATGGCGGCATCAGCACGCCCGGCGGTGAACGCGGCCGCTGCACCAATGCCGGCACGGTGCGGGTGGAGCGGGCCATCTAGCCCTGCAGGGGCCTGCCGGTAAGGTCGAAGCATCTGCGCAGCCCCGGTGATGGCGCACCGTCGATCAGCTCTGGAGCACCATTTCGAATACTGGCTCTGGAAATTGCGTCTGATTGCCGTGCTGCCGGTGCTGATGAGCCTTGCCGGCAGTGTGGTGACCTTCATCTGCGGCACGATGGAGATCCTGCATGCCATGGGTCTGCTGCTGGATGGCAAGCCGGAAACGAGCAAAACCGTCAATCAGCTGCTGGGGCAACTGGTGGGCGGCGTGGATCTCTATCTGATCGGCATCGCTCTGCTGATCTTCGGCTATGGCGTTTATGAACTGATCATCTCCGATATTGAAGCCGCTCGCACCTCCGGTGGGGTCAATGGTCTGCTCGACATCCGCAGCCTTGATGCCCTCAAGGAGAAGCTGGTGAAGGTGATCGTGGTCGCCCTGATCGTTGCCGCCTTCAAGGCGATGCTCGTCTTCCCGATCGACAACACCAACAACCTGTTGGTGTTCAGCGGCAGCGTGCTGATGCTCTCTCTCAGCGCCTATCTGGTGGCTGGCGCCCCGAAACTCAGGCCGTGAGGCCGTAACCGGCGGAACCATCCACCCTCACCCCCGCCGGAGCGAACAGGAAAATCTCCTCGGCGATGCGGTGGATCTGTCCGCCGATGGCCGTCATGCCGCCGCAGACGTAATCGATCATCCGCTGGCCAGGACTGTCCTCCAGCCAGCTGGAGTTCAGCAGCACCGTGTGCCGCTGGCGCACGGCCTCGATCACCCGGGCCGCTTCGCTGAAGCAGCGCGGGCTGAACACCAGGATGCCCTCGTGACCAAAACCGGGCAGCTGGCTCGCCAGGAGGGAGCTGCCGCAGGCCGCTGGGGCCGGAGTTGCAGCACCGGCGGCGGCACTGCTGAGGCTGGGGAGGGAGAGGGCCATGCCTCCAGCCTGATCACGCCGGAGCCGCGCTGGAGCGTCCTTCCGCAGAAATTCGCTTTTGGGTGAAGGTCGTTGTTGCCACCGTTGAGGCCCCGGGCGCCGCGCCCTGCCGCGGACCTGGTCAGTGGCCTGCTGAGCGGCTTACTCAGAGTTCGGCGCAGCTGCATCTCCCCGAGCGAATCTGGCCCCTTCAGCGGCGGCGGCAGCGCTGGCGCATGGCCTGCAGCAGCAGGGGCACGGCGTTGGCCTGCCCCTGGAGGGCAAAGGCCTCCTGCTCCACCACCCGGTTGTGGTGCTGATAGCCACGGGTCAGGATGCCGTTGATCTCCCGCTCGATCAGAGGGCTCAGCGGCAGCCTCCAGCCGATGGGCCTGAGCACCCCGTCGGGGCAGCTCTGCACCGCGTGCACCGCCTCATGGAGCAGGGTCTGGCGGGCAATCCCCAGCTGATGGCTGATCGGTGCGATCCAGAGCGTGCGGCTGCCCGCCTCGTAGAGACCGTAGGCGCCACGGCGGGGTGGCGGTTCGAAGCGCAACCGGAAGCCGTGCTGCCGCAGGGCGTCCAGCAGCGGTGTGAGCTCCGGCCCCCAGGGTGTGCCCTGGGTCCCTCCGGTCGCGGCTGACGCAGCGGGCGCGGTCAGCAGCAGCCCGAGCAGCAGGGCTGCTGGGGCCTTCAGTTTGGGGGTGGCAGCGACCGGGAGGGCCATCAGGCCGGCAGCACCTGGTGGTAGCCACCCGCCCGCAGCACCTGCAGCGGTGTGCCGAAGAGCCGGCTGAGGGGTTCAGCCTGCATCAGCTCCCCCACGGAGCCATCCCCCTGGATGCGGCCCTCGCCCAGCAGCACGCAGCGCTGGATCTCCGGAATGATCGCCTCCACCTGATGGGTGACCAGCAGCAGGGTGGTGCCGGTCGTCGCCAGCTGCCGCAGCAGCTCCAGCAGCTGATGGCGGGCGCGCAGATCCAGGGCATTGGTGGGCTCATCGAGCACCAGCACCTCGGGCTGATGCACCAGGGCCCGCGCCAGCAGCACCCGCCGCCGCTGCCCCTCGGACAGCTCGCCAAAGGGGCGGTTGGCCAGATCGGCCAGGTGCAGCTGCTCGAGCAGCTCGGCCGTGCGCTGCCGCTGCTGCGGATCCGGCTGATGGCAGCGGCCGAGGCGGGTCGCGCCGAAGAAGCTGGCCAGCACGATCTCCTCCACCGTCAGTGCCCCTGGCTGACGCTCCAGCAGGTCGCTGTGCATCACCCCCAGCCGCCGCCGCAGCTGCCAGAGGTTCACCTGGCTGGATCCGAACAGCTCCAGCCGCATCGCCGGCGTGACCACCGGATAGAGCTCACGGCTGATCAGCTTGATCAGGGCGGTCTTGCCGGCGCCATTCGGGCCCAGCACCACCGTGGGTTCACCCTGATGCAGCTGCAGGTTGAGATCGTGCAGCACGGGCCGAGGCCCGAGCCAGGCCTGCACGTGCTCGAGCCGGCAGTAGGGCGCGCCTGGCACTGCCCTCACCAGAGATGGAACAGATGGGGCAGCAGGCCGGTGCGGCGCAGCCCCTCGATCAGCTCGATCAGGGCCGCCAGCCAGACAAAGCAGATGTCATTGATGATGTGGCGGCGGAACAGCCGTGGATTGCTCAGCCAGCGCTGCGGTTCGCGGTAGAGCGAGAACCTCGGCCAGAAGCGCGGCACCCGCGCCAGGTAGTCGCGGTAGGCGGCCCCGAACATCAGCTCCAGCCGCCGCTCCTCCCGCCGCAGGATCGAGGGGTAATAGAGACCAAAGAGCAGCAGAAACAGCAGGGGGTAGGTGAAGGTCTCGCTGGTGAGACCGATGCCCACCAGACCGATGCAGCTGAACAGATACAGCGGATTGCGGCTGATCGAATAGGGGCCCTCGCACACCAGTTCACCGTCCTTGCGGCCGGAGATGAAGAAGGAGCACCAGATGCGGCCGGCGGCGCCGATCGCCGCCAGGGCCAGCCCCAGGCTGTAAAGCAGGCTGGCGATCGCCGGATGCTGCTGTTCCCAGTTGCTCTCGGTGAGGCCCACCAGCACCAGGGCGCCGATCGCCAGCACCTGACTCAGGCGGGTGCGGCGCCGCTCCCACCAGGTCTTGCGCTGGCGTTGACCGTTGCGCTGGCCGTTGCTCTGGCTTTCGGGGGAGGCGTCGACGCCATGGGGCGTTTCGATGGCCGATGGAGATCGACTCAAGGCAGCGCAGCAGACCATCCTTCAGCCTCGCATTACGGCAGGATCCGGCGGTACTGCCCCGCCCTATGCCGGTCTGCTCCGATCCGCCCAAGCTGCTGCGGCGCCCGCGCGACTTTGCCCTGCTCTCGATCGGAGCGGCGGTGTTCACGATCGCCCTCAAGACCGCCGCCTGGCGCGCCACCGGTTCGGTGGGCCTGCTCTCCGATGCGATCGAATCGCTGGTGAACCTGGCTGCCGCCCTGATGGCCTACTGGGCCCTGGGGCTGGCGGCCAAGCCGGCTGACCGCGGTCACCCCTACGGCCACTCCAAAGCGGAATACTTCGCCAGCGGCCTGGAAAGCGCCCTGATCGTGGTGGCGGCCGTGGCGATCATCCAGACGGCGGTGGGCCGGCTCTGGGCCCCGGAACCGCTGGAGCAGCTCGGACTGGGCCTGGGGCTGTCGCTGCTCTCCAGCGGCATCAATGCTCTGGTGGCCTGGTTGCTGCTGCGGGCCGGGCGCCGCTTCGATTCGATCACCCTGCGGGCCGATGGCCACCACCTGCTCACCGATGTCTGGACCTCGATTGGGGTGGTGGTGGCCCTGGTTCTGGTGCAGTGGAGCGGCCTGGCCTGGCTCGATCCCCTGATCGCCATCGCCGTGGCGCTGAACATCGTCTTCACCGGCTGGCGGCTGTTGCGGGAGACGGCCTCCGGCCTGCTCGATGGAGCCATGCCAGAGAGCGAGCAGCGGCAGCTGCAGGCGCTGCTGGCGAACGCCAGCGGTGAGGGCATCAGCTTCCACGCCCTGCGCAGCCGGGTGGCCGGCGCGCGGCGGTTCGTCTCCTTCCACGTGCTGGTGCCGGGCGCCTGGAGCGTCGCCGAAGGCCATGCCCTGTGTGAGCGACTGGAGCGGCAGATCCGGGAGGCCCTGCCCAACACCCATGTGTTCACCCACCTCGAGCCGATCGAGGATCCCTCCGCCTGGGACGATCAGGACTTCCACTGGGAACGGCAGATCGAGCCGAACGAGCGTTGAAGCGGAGGCGTTAAGCGGCGCCGCCAGCTGCTGCCGCCAGGCCGCCCTTGACGTGGGCCAGGGCCGTGCCTTCCAGGAACTGCTGATCCAGAAGCAGCAGGGCGGCGCTGTTCTCACCGGCGAGCCGCAGCCGCTTGAGCACGAAACGCGCCTCGGCCTCCTCCTGGAGCTGCTCGGAGACAAACCAGTCGAGCATCGCCGTGGCGCTGCGCTCCCCGCCCTCCTCTGCGATCGCGTAGAGCCGATTGATGGAGGCGGTCACCTGCTTCTCCATCACGTACACCTGATCGAACAGGGCCTGCACGGACGGCCAGGCCCGCTCCGGGGCGGCGATGGTGGGCAGTTCCACCTCGGCATCGCAATCGACGAGATAGGCGATCATCCGGGCGGCGTGGCCGCGCTCCTCGTCGCTCTTGGCGAGCATGTAGGTGGAGAAGCCCGCCAGATCCTTTTCCCGCAGCCAGATCGACATCGCCAGATAGGCGTGGCTGGCCTGGAACTCCGCTGCCAGGTGATCGTTGATGGCTCGGGTGAGTTCGTTCACGGTGGTCGCCTTGCAATGCTGCGCTGCCACCGCTTTAGCGGACGGCCGCGCCCGGCGGAACAGCTCCGCTGCCCATGCGGCCGCCATGGCGGTTGCGATGGGCGGGGCCTGCTGGCGGTGTCGGAAGACACACAAAAGGCCGCTGAACGCCGCAGCTGGCTCCGCTGCGGTGCCGATCCCCTGACAGGTCGGGGCGGCCGTTGGCCGCTCATCACAGGATCGCTTCACCAACCGTGATGGGGATTCCGATGGCCGCTGCGCGCTTCTCGCTCCGCTCCCTGCTGCGCCCCTGGCAGATCGCCCGCGGTCGCCTGGCGCCGCTGTTGAACCGCCGTCGAACTCCACAGGCCCAGCCGGAGCCGCCGGCGACGGCCGCTGCGGCCCCGATGGCTGCTGGCGCGACCGCTGCTGAAGCCGCTCCTGCCTCTGCGCCGGCCAGCGCCAGTCCCGAGGCCCCCAGCCGCGTCTGGGCAGAGCAGACCGCTCCCCAGTGGCTGCGGGTGGGCTGGAAGCTGAGCGCCAGCGACCGCCAGCGGCTGCAGCAGGGGGCGGATGGCCTTGTGCTGCGTCTCAGCGATCAGGCCAGTGCGGCGGCTCCAGGCCCCCAGGCGGTGATGGAGCTGATGGTGGACGCGGCAGCCACAGGCTGGGAGCTGCCGGTGCCGCTGGGTGGCCGCAGCTATCGCCTCAGCCTCGGCCTGCGGCTGGAGGGCGGCGGCTGGCAGGAACTGACCGCCACCGAGGGGCTGTGGGTCGAGCCGGCGATCGAGGTGATGCCCCTGCCTCAACCCCTCAGCTTCCCCGAGCCGGAGCCGGCGGCCGCTGCTGCCATGACTGCGGAACCCAGCACTGCCATGGATGGCGGGGTGGCTCACGAGCGCAGCTACCAGCGCGCCAGCCGCTCCTGGCGCCGCATCGGCCTCGGCTCCGAAAGTCTGCTGCTGGGCGAGGACGCTGCAGCGGCCGGGGGATCCGCTGCCGCCGCCGGCTTGGACTCCGGAGCAGGCCTCTGGGCCAGCGGACGCGATTCCGGCAGTGGTGGCGTGCCTGCACGGCAGCGCCGCTTCTGGCTGGTGGCCGATGCCGAACTGATCGTGCATGGGGCCACCGATCCCGCGGCCAGCCTGCGGGTTGGTGATGCCGCCGTTCCCCTGAGCGAAGCCGGCACCTTCCGCATCCATGTGCCCTTCGCCGATGGCGAGCAGAGCTATCCGATCCACGCCACCGCAGCAGATGGCGAGCAGCAGCGCCATGTGCGGCTCGAGTTCAGCCGCACCACACCCGAGCGCCGCACCAACCGTGCGGATCAGGCGACGGACGAGTGGTTCTGAATCGCTGGCTCTGACACTCGCCCTGAGCACTGCCGGTCAGTAGACGGTGCTCACCACGTAGCGGCATCCCAGCTCAAGGGAGGCGCCTGGGGCCAGTTCCAACCTCCGCTCGCCAGTCACCAGTGAGCGACGCGGCGAGGTCCAGGGCTCCAGGCAGACCATCGGACGCGGCGGATCACTCCAGATCACCACCAGATCCAGGGGCGGCTCGCACTGCAGCTCAAGCCGACGATGGGCCGGTCCATCCAGCAGGCTGACGCGGGCACCATCGGCCCGGCCATCGGCGGGAATGGCGAGCAGGTCGATGCCCTCCGCCAGCAGATCGATCTGCTGGGCAGGATTCACTTCTGTCTGGGTGCTCTGATCGATCCCCGTCTCGGGTAAACCCTCCACCCGCACACCCTCAAGGCCGGACACGGCGAAGTAGGGATGCAGTCCCAGGCTGAAGGGCATGGTGGTGCTGCCGCTGTTGTGCACCGTCACGCTCAGCTGCAGCGCCGCCGACTCCAGCCGCACCGCCAGATCGAGCTGGAACTGGAACGGATAGACCGCCCGGGTGCGGCTGTTGTCGTTGAGGCTCATCTGCACGCCCCGGCCATCCGCCAGCTCCGTGAGGCTCCAGACCTCATCGCGGGCAAAGCCGTGCTGGGGCAGCGGCAGTGTGCCAGCAGGCAGATCGCCGCAGATCGGGAACAGCACGGGAATGCCGCCTCGCACCGACAGCGCTGGATCAGCGAAGCGCTGCTGGTCGAGATAGAGCAGCTCCTCTCCCTGGCAGCGCCAGCCCGTCACCAGGCCTCCTCGCTCCGGCACCAGGCGCAGACGATCGCCGCTGCCGGCATCGCTGAACTCCCAGTGGGGATAGGGGGCATCGCGCTGGATCAGGGGCATCGGAGAGGAAGACGGCGGCGCACCGGCTCAGCATCCAGGCCGCTCCCTGCCCTGACCAGCGGCGATGGTCAGACCCTCACCGAAGGCGACACCGGCCCGCGGGCGCTGTGCTGGAGCACCGCCACCGCCCGCTGCAGCGATGGGGCCAGGGGCCGGAACTGCTGCAGCCGTTCGCTCCAGAGCCGACCGCTGGCCATCGCCTCCAGGGTGGCGAGGGCCATGTCCTGACCCTCCAGCAATTGGAGGGCGCTGAGGGGAAGGGGCAGCGGGGCCCGGAAAAAGTGGGCGATGCGCTGCCGGTTGCTGTGGCTGAACCAGAAGGGCAGCGTCGGGGCGGGCCAGCCGATCTCCTCCTGCAGCTCGCGGCGCAGGGCCTCGGCGGCCTGTTCACCCGGGTCGAGATGGCCTCCGAACAGCCCCCAGCAGCCCGGAGCGACGATGCCGTCGATGTCGTCGCGCAGCTGCACCAGCCACGATCCCTCTCGCTCCAGCAGGGCGAGGGCCACTTCCACGGTCATCGGCGGTTCGGCGGGTGTGCGCTCAGGTCTCGCTGGCCAGCACCGGCAGTTGCACGGCGGCGGCCTCCGCCTGGCGGCGGCTGCGTTGACCGGCCTGGATCCGGGCTTCCACCGCCCGGATCAGCGACTTGCTGCGGTTGACGTCGCCGATGCGCTCCCCCTCCTTGGGACGCACGAGGGGGTGATCGCGCAGCTCGCCGCGCAACTGATTGAGCAGGCGGAAGTGACTGGTGCTGTTGTACTTGCGCAGCACGGTGGGATCCCAGGCCATGGCGTGATGGTGTGTCGTCGTTCGTTGCGGCCAGCCTATGGCGACCCGGGGCGCCAGAAGTCGTGATAAATTGTTGAAGTCAACTGGAAGTCGATCCGACTTCGCCAAGGCGTCCGCCGCAGAGCGCCCAATTCTGGGCGTTCCTGCGAAGCCAGTCCGCCGGGTTGGCCAGGCCGGCATCCGGGCATCTCGAGCCTCGAGACCATGAGCCATCTCTGCTCGGCCCTCACCGCGACTGGCCTGTCCGCGTCTTCCGGTTGCCGATCCCAACCCCACGCCACCCGAGCATGTCCCGACTCGTCGGTCTGCAGGCCCCCGATTTCACCGCCACCGCCGTGGTGGACCAGGAGTTCAAGGAGGTCACCCTCTCCTCCTACCGCGGCAAGTACGTGGTGCTGTTCTTCTACCCGCTGGACTTCACCTTCGTCTGCCCCACGGAGATCACCGCCTTCTCCGACCGCTACAGCGAGTTCACCAGCCGCAACTGCGAAGTGCTGGGCGTGTCCGTGGACAGCCAGTTCTCCCACCTGGCCTGGGTGCAGACCGAGCGCAAGAACGGCGGCCTCGGCGACATCGCCTACCCCCTCGTGGCCGACCTCAAGAAGGAGATCGCCCGCGCCTACGAGGTGCTCGATGAGGACGCCGGTGTGGCCCTGCGCGGTCTGTTCATCATCGATCCCGATGGTGTGATCATGCAAAGCACCATCAACAACCTGCCCGTGGGCCGCAGCGTCGATGAGACCCTGCGTCTGCTGCAGGCCTTCCAGTACGTGCAGAGCCATCCCGATGAGGTCTGCCCTGCCAACTGGCAGCCCGGCGACAAGACCATGAATCCCGACCCCGTGAAGTCCAAGGACTTCTTCGCCGCCGTCAACTGAGCGGCGTCAGCCTGCCCTCGGCTCCAGCTTGGCCCATCCGGCCTGAGCTGGAGCCGAGCCTGAGCAGGCCCGCACCCTCTAGGGTGCCAACGGCACTAACAACAAGTCCATCAGTGACACCCCAGGGTGCCGCTGATGGACTTTGTTCTGGTGCGGCTTGTTTTGGCGGCTTCTGGGGCAGCTCTGAGGCTCAGCCCAGCAGGCTGGCCAGCAGAGCGCGGCCATCCACGCCGCCGGTGGCCGGATCACAGGCCCGCTCCGGATGGGGCATCAGGCCCAGCACATTGCCGCCCGCATTGGTCAGGCCGGCCACATCGCCCACCGAGCCGTTGGGGTTGGCGCTGTAACGCAGCACCACCTGACCGTTCTGCTCCAGCTCCTGCAGCTGATCGGGGTCGCACTGGTAGCGGCCCTCGCCATGGGCGATCGGCAGGCTGATGCGGCTGCCGGCCTCGTAGCCCTGCAGCCAGCGGCACGGCCCAGGGCTCACCTGCAGCTCCGCCGCTTCGCAGAGGAAATGCAGCCGGGCATTGCGGGTCAGGGCGCCGGGCAGCAGGCCCATCTCCGTCAGCACCTGGAAGCCATTGCAGATGCCCAGCACCGGCCCGCCGCCATCGGCGAAGCGCTTCACCTCCTCCAGCAGGGGGGCAAAGCGGGCGATGGCGCCGCAGCGCAGGTAGTCGCCGTAGCTGAAGCCACCAGGGATGACCACGGCGTCGATGCTGCTGAGGTCCCGCTGCTCGTGCCAGAGGAAGGTGGTGGGCACCCCCAGGCAGCCTTCCAGGGCCCAGCGCACGTCCCGGTCACAGTTGGATCCGGGAAAAACGACGATGCCGACGGTCATGCCTGCTGGCCTCCGGCCGTCTCGCTGATCTCGAGGGTCCAGTTCTCGATCACGGGATTGGCCAGCAGGCGATCGCTGAGCAGTTCCAGCTGAGCCTGGGCGGTGGCCCGATCAGGAGCTTCCAGTTCGAGTTCGATCGCCTTGCCGATGCGCAGCTTCTGCACGCCCGCCACACCCAGGCGGGCAGCGGCGGCGCGGGTGGCCTCCCCGGCCGGATCGAGAACCGAGGGCCTCAGCGAGACCTGAACGCGGGCTTGGTAGACGGGCACCTGGGCAGCTGGAGGTTTGTTAAATCTTCGCAGCCCGCCGGTAACGCGCCCCGGCCGCTGGTCAGGTTGGAGAGGAGCCGCAGCGGCCCCGATGGTGGAACAGTGCTCCCCCTTCCCCAGCGATCCGCTGCGGCGCCCCAGGGGCCTGACCCTGACCTGGCGCAGCGGCCTGATGGTCGGTGTGCTGCTGATGCTGCTGGGCCTGGGGGCACTGCAGCCGGTGCCGGCCCAGTCGTTGGCGGATGCGGTGCCCTTGCGTTGCCGGCTGGCGGAGGGCCCCTGGCGCGACTGCCAGCTGTGGGTGGAGCAGATCGGCAGCCTCTGGAGCCTGGTGGTGGGCGAGGAGCGGATCGGCTTTCGTCACGATGGCCGGGGCAGCGTGCTGATGCAGCGCAGCGATGGCCCCTGGCGGCCGGTGCAGGCCCGCTGGAACGCGGAGGCCGTTCTCTGCTGGGATGGCGTCTGCGCCCAGGGGGACCTGCCGCTCGACTGAGCGCGCTGCCCGCGTCCGGCGCCCCGTCAGGGTTGGATCAGCGCATTCAACTGCTGTTCCAGGTGCTGCCGCGGCAGAGCAAAGCCCAGCAGTACCAGCTCCAGGCCGGGCTGCTGCGGCGTGCCGGCCAGCGCTTCATACCAGCTCTCCAGTCGCGGGCCCACCGCCTGCAGCTCGAGAGGCCGCGCCTTGCCCGCCTGCCAGAGCCGTCCCTTGACCCGCACCAGCCCGTGCTGGCGGATCAGCTGCAGCAGCTGCTGTTCCAGGGCGGCGCGATCGAACCGGCCGCTCAGGCGCAGCGCCAGCGACTCCATCTCCACATGGCTGTGGTCGTGGTGCTCGTGGTGATGCTCTGCCTCCGGGTGGGCATGGTCGTGGCTGTGGCTGTGCTCCGGATGGTCGTGCTGGTGCTCGTCCTCGTGCTGGTGGTCGTGGCGGCCGCTGTGGTCACCATCGGCGCCGATGTGGCCGGGCAGTCCCAGCACCAAGGCCGGATCCAGCTGGCCGCGCTGCATTGGCAGCACGCTGGTGCCCGGCCGGATGCGCTCCTGCAGCTGCTGCTGCACCTGCGCCAGCTGCGGGGCCTCCAGCCGATCAGCCCGGCTCACCAGCACCAGATCAGCACTGGCGAGCTGATCGGCGAACAGCTCCTCGATGGCGCTGGCGTGGTCGAGGCTGGGGTCGGCCAACCGCTGGGCCTCCAGGGCCGCCGGATCGGCCACCACCGCTCCGCCGGCCAGGGCTTCGCCATCCACCACCGTCACCACGCCATTGACGCGGGTGCGGGTGCGGATCTCCGGCCACTGGAAGGCCGCCACCAGGGGCTCAGGCAGGGCCAGGCCACTGGTTTCCACGACGATGCCATCGAGCTGATCGGCTCGCTCCAGCAGCGTCTGCATCGTCGGCAGGAAGTCGTCCTGCACCGTGCAGCAGAGACAGCCGTTGGCCAACTCCACCAGCCGCCCCTCCAGCTCCTCTTCCGGGCAGAAACCGCAGCTGCGCAGCAGCGCGCCATCGATGCCCACCTCGCCGAACTCGTTGACCAGCACCGCCAGCCTCTGGCCGCTCTGCAGCAGCAGATGGCGCAGCAGCGTCGTCTTGCCGGCGCCGAGGAAGCCGGTCACCACCGTGACCGGCAGACGCGCCCCTGTCTGGGTTGTCATCAGTGCATCCCTCCAGGGTGTCAGCCCAGCTGGGACGCCAGGCCGAGGGCACCGGCCAGACCAAGCAGAGCCAGGGCCTGCATCGGCCGGGTGGCGGGCCGCAGCCGGGCTGCCAGGGGCCGCAGCAGGGCCAGGGCGGCGAGCAGCAACAGCCCCTGGCTGAGCATCAGACCCAGCAGATAGGTGCCCAGGGGCATCGCGGACCAGCCCAGCACCGAAGCGCTCAGGCCGTAGCCGTGCAGGGCCATCGCCGGCACCAGCGTCAGGCGCGGCAGCCAGCCGACCAGCACCAGCGCCTCGAGAGCCAGGGTGCCCGCCAGCAGCGGTTCGGCCGCCGGCAGACCCGGCAGCAGCAGACCCAGCAGGGTGCCGAGCAGGCCCACGGCCAGCAGGCCGAGCATCCAGCGGCGGCGATGGACCAGGCCCAGCAGCGAGAGAGCCAGCAGGAAGGCCAGGTGATCGGGGCCGATCACCGGATGGGCCAGGCCGCTGAGCAGGCCGTTGATCGCATTGGGGCTCAGGCCGGTGATGTCGATCAGGTGATGGGCCCGGGCCGGAGCCGCCAGGACAGGCACCGACAGGGCCAGGCCGAGGGCGATCGGCCGCAGGCCCGAATGAGAGAAACGCATGGAACGGTCCGCGCCGTGATGGGGTCAAGCCGGTGGGCGTTCTGACTGGAGGGGCAGCGAAGCTTCCCCCCTTCACAGCTGCGGGACAGTGCCGGACTTGCACCGGACTTTCCCCGTTACCTCCGGTGGCTGATCCCCACCGGAACCGGAAGCCGATCGTATCGGCTGCCGGCCTTGCTGGCAGCGGCTCAGCGGCAGCCCAGGCTGTCGCGGGTGACAGCACCGGTGATCGCATTGGTGCCGCTGGCGCGGGCACAGAGGGCCTTCTGCTCGGGCAGATCGAGCACCGCGTCGGTGAAATCGGCGCCTTCAATGCGGGCGCCGCGGAAGTGGCTCTGCATCAACATGCCGTTGCGCAGCACGGCGCCGCTCAGATCGCTGTCATCGAAGCGGCTGGCGTAGGCCACCACGTCCTCGAGATTGGCGCCGTGCAGATCGGCCTCGCGCAGATCGCTGTTGTTGAACACCGCCCCGCGCAGGTCAGCCTCGCTGAAGTCGTAGCCGCCCAGTGAGGCCTTGAGGAACTCGGCCTGCTGCAGGGTGCGGCCATGCATGTCCGGCTGCAGATCCTGCAGGGCCCGCTGACCGCGCAGTTCGGGCGCCGTGATCGCCTCGGCCGGCGCCTGCCAGCCCAGCAGTCCGCCCAGGCTGAGCAGCGCCCCCGCCAGGGCGGCCACGAGCGAGCGGAGGCGGCGGCGCAGCAGGGGGGCGGTCATGGCGGCAGACCTACGGTGGAGGCTCAAGTTATGGCAACCATGGCGATGTCTCTGCGGGTGGTGGTTCCCCCCCATCCCCTGATCGGCCACTGGCTGAGCGTGCTGCGGGATCGTCACACCCCTGCCCCGCTCTATGGCTCCGCCACCACGGAGCTGGGCCGCTGGCTCACCTACGAGGCCCTGCGCTACTGGCTGCCTGAAACCACCCTGCCGCTCGACACCGGTCTGGCCCAGATCGAGGGCCAGGTCGTCAACGCTCAGGTGCCGGTGCTGGCCTGTGTGCTGGGCAACGCCGCCCTCGGCCTTTGGGACGGTGCCCGTCCGGTGCTGCCCAGTGCACGGGTGCTGCATCTCGATCCGGCCGATCCCCAGCTGCCCGCTGATCTGGATGCCGGCAGTGGCGTGCTGGTGTTCGCCCCTGAACTGGCCAGCGGTGCCTCGCTGCAACGGTTGCTGGATCGGCTGCAGGAGCGCGGCTTCAGCGGTGAACGGGTGCGGGTGATCACGGCCCTCTGCTGCCAGACGGCCTTGAAGCGTCTGGGGGAAGCCTTCGAGGGGGCCAGTGAGGAGTTCTGGATCTACACCGGCTGCATCGACGCCGAACTGAACGGGGCGGGCCGCATCGTGCCGGGTATCGGCGTGGTGGAGCAGCGCCTGTTCGGTGGGCTGCAGCTGGAAGCGGCCGGCACCGCTGCCTAGGCTGAGCCGATACGGGCGCAACGGGGCCATGGCAGATCGGTACGGCACCAGCGGTGGGCGCAGTTCCGGCGCTCTGGCCAGTGCCCTGGCCGGTGCGGTGCTGGGGGCCGCGGGCCTGGCCTGGTGGCTGCTCTCCGAGGCGGAGCGCCGCCGCCAGGACACGCGGCAGCAGCGCAACCTGCGCCTGTCGCGGCTGCAGGGTGGCGCCGATCCCCTGGAGGGCAGCCATCAGGCGCAACCCCTTCAGGAGCGGGATCTGCACGACAAGGTGCATGAGCTCAATCAGGCCATCGAAGCGGTGCGGCGCCAGCTGGAGCAGCTGCAACCCCAGGGCTGAGCCGGCCCGGACCGGTCGCTCGGTAGGTTGCAACACTGCGCCATCACCAGCCTCATGCTCCGCTCCGCCGCGATCACCCAGGGCATCCAGCGCTCGCCCAACCGCGCCATGCTGCGGGCCGTGGGCTTCGGTGATGGCGACTTCAGCAAGCCGATCATCGGCATCGCCAACGGCTACAGCACGATCACGCCCTGCAACCTGGGCCTGAACGATCTGGCCCGCCGCGCCGAGGAGGCCGCCCATGCCGCCGGGGCGATGCCGCAGATGTTCGGCACGATCACGGTGAGCGACGGCATCTCGATGGGCACCGAGGGGATGAAGTACTCCCTGGTGAGCCGTGAGGTGATCGCCGATTCGATCGAGACCGCCTGCAACGGTCAGAGCATGGATGCGCTGCTGGCGATCGGCGGCTGCGACAAGAACATGCCCGGCGCCATGCTGGCCATGGCCCGGATGAACATCCCCTCGATCTTTGTCTACGGGGGCACGATCAAGCCGGGCAAGCTCGGCGCCTGCGACCTGACCGTGGTGAGCGCCTTCGAGGCGGTGGGTCAGTACAGCGGCGGCAAGATCGATGAGCAGGAGCTCACGGCGATCGAGAAGAACGCCTGCCCCGGCGCCGGCAGCTGCGGCGGCATGTTCACCGCCAACACGATGAGCGCCGCCTTCGAGGCGATGGGCCTGAGCCTGCCCTACAGCTCCACGATGGCCGCCGAGGATCCGGAAAAGGCCGACAGCGCCGCCCGCAGCGCCGAGGTGCTGGCTGAGGCGATCCAGGCCAACATCCTGCCCCGCGATCTGATGACCCGCGAGGCGTTTGAAAACGCCATCAGCGTGATCATGGCCGTGGGCGGCTCCACCAATTCGGTGCTGCACCTGCTCGCCGTAGCGCGCACCGCCGGTGTGGATCTGTCGATCGACGACTTCGAGATGATCCGCCAGCGGGTGCCGGTGATCTGCGACCTCAAGCCCAGCGGCCGCTACGTGACCGTGGATCTGCACCAGGCCGGCGGCATCCCCCAGGTGATGAAGCTGCTGCTGGATGCCGGCCTGCTGCACGGCAACTGCAGAACGATCGAAGGCAAGACCCTCAACGAGGTGCTGGCGGATGTGCCCGCCGAACCTCCCGCCGGCCAGGACGTGATCCGCCCCCTGAGCAACCCGCTCTACGCCAAGGGCCACCTGGCGATCCTCAAGGGCAACCTGGCCGAGGAGGGCGCCGTGGCCAAGATCAGCGGTGTGAAGAACCCGGTGATCACCGGCCCCGCCCGCGTGTTCGAGAGCGAGGAGAGCTGCCTGGCCGCCATCCTCGACAAGCAGATCAATCCCGGCGATGTGGTGGTGGTGCGCAACGAGGGCCCCGTCGGTGGCCCCGGTATGCGCGAGATGCTCAGCCCCACCGCCGCGATCGTGGGCCAGGGCCTGCTCGATTCGGTGGCGCTGATCACCGATGGCCGCTTCTCCGGTGGCTCCTTCGGGTTGGTGATCGGCCACATCGCCCCCGAGGCCGCCGTGGGCGGCACCATCGGCCTGGTACAGGAAGGCGACAGCATCACCGTGGATGCCAACCAGCTGCTGATCCAGCTGAATGTGGACGAGGCAGAACTGGCCAAGCGCCGCGCCGCCTGGACCAAGCCCGAACCCCGCTACCGCACCGGCGTGCTGGGCAAGTACGCCCGCCTGGTGAGCTCCAGCAGCAAGGGTGCCGTGACCGATCAGGCCGAGCTCACCGCCAACCGCTGAAGCCCCAGGCCAGGCTGGGGTTCAGATCAACAGGGCCCGCAGCCGCCGTGCCAGGGCCTCCAGGGGCATGCCGTCCTGGGGGCGCTCGCAGCGGCGGCCGCTGGCATCCATCCACACCGGATGCTGGCCATGCCAGAGCATCGGCCGCTCCGGCTCCGCCAGCCAGGCGAGGGTGAGGTTGAGGGCGGAGCCGCTGTGGAACAGCTCCAGCTCCAGATCGTGCTGCGGCTGCCGTTCACCCGCCGCATCCCGCACCTCCAGGGTGAGGCTGCAATCCAACGCGCTGGAGCCATCGGCGGCCGGTAGCGCCCCAGAGCTGACAGGCCGCACCGCGTGGCGCAGGGGCTGGCGGCAGAGGTCGGCGGCGCCTGCCACCAGTTGCGCCAGGCCTGGGGCTTCCGGCGCGTCAGCTGAAAGCATGAATCGCCAGCAGCCGGAAGTGAATCGCACCGGGGCGGAAGCCGGGGTTGGCCTGGCCGTCATCGCCGAAGCGCGAATGCAGCAGCTGCAGCCGATTGATGCGGCTGGGATCAAAGCGCAGCAGCGGCAGTCCCATCGGCTGGGCCCGCAGCGAAGGGCGCAGCTCGGCAAAGGGAATCCGCACGCGGGTGATGCCCTCGGCAGCGGTGGCGAAGGCCTTCACCCAGCGCAGGCCGCCGGGGATCAGCTCGGTGAGACCCGCCACACCATCGGCGCAGGCCACCGCGAGCTTGAAGTGACGCCCCTCACCCTCGATGCTGATCTCCAGCCCAGAGGCCTGTGCAAGATCGAGGGGCGGTGAGAACAGAGGCGAACGGCAGCTGATGAAGCCACCGCCCTCCGGCACCACGACGCCCGTGAAGGTGAGGCCGCCGGGCCCCACCTGACACTGGCCCTGGCTCTGGCCGCCCATGATCGGGTCGTTGAGGCTGTGCCAGCCGCTGAATCCTTCAGCGGCCACGATCTCCTGCACCGGTGCGTCCTGCTCAGCGTCCTGCCGCCGCATTGTCGGCCAGCACCAGCACCGGCCGGGCGGGCTGCACCAGCCGGGCGGGGGTGCGCTCCGCCGGTTCGGCCGGATCCAGCAGCCGCTCGAGCGCCTGGCGTTTACCAGCGCCGCTCACGAGCAGCACCACCTGCCGCGCCGCCGACAGCACCGGCGCCGTCAGGCTGACGCGCGGCAGCCCCTTGCCCTCGCCGATGCAGGTCCAGCGGTCGCGCACGCGGGTGGCAGCGGTACCCGGGAACAGCGAAGCCGTGTGCCCGTCCTCCCCGAGGCCCAGCAGCACCAGATCGAGCACTGGCGGCGTGCCCGGGCAGAGCTGAGCCAGGCTGGCGGCATAGGCCGCTGCGCCGGCCTCAGGGCTCGCCAGCTGGGTGGGCACCGGATGCAGGCAGGCCTGGGCACCGCGCGTGCCGGCGGCCAGTAGCGTCTCCCGCAGCATGCGGGCGTTGCTGGCGGGGTCGTCTGCATCCACCCAGCGCTCATCGCCAAGCAGCAGATCGACCCGCTCCCAGCTCAGGTGTTCGCGGCCCAGCAGCCGGTAGGCCGCCGCCGGGGTGGTGCCACCGGCCAGAGCCACACTGCAGCGGGGATGCTCCTCGAGGCGCAGGTCGATGGCGGTCGCCAGCACCTCCGCGCAGCGCAGGGCCAGGGCGTCAGGGCTGTCGAGCACCACCAGCTCGTAGCGGCCGCCGAAGGTCGGAGTTGGCTCCATGGTCAGTCCAGCCACTCGGTGTGGAAGCTGCCGGGCTGATCCACGCGGGCGTAGGTGTGGGAGCCGAAGCAGTCGCGCATCGCCTGCACCAGGTTCTGGGGCAGCCGGCCGGTGCGGTAGCTGTTGATGTAGTCGAGGCTGCTGCTCAGGCAGGGCACCGGAATGCCGGCCACGGCGGCGCCGGCCACCACCTGGGCCAGGCCCGGCAGCCGCCGGTTCACCTGCTCAGCGAACCAGGGATCGATCAGCAGGTTGGGCAGTTGCGGCTGGGCAGCGAAGGCGTCCTGGATGCGCTGCAGCAGCCGCGCCCGGATGATGCAGCCCCCTTTCCAGATCTGGGCGATGGCCGGCAGCTGCAGGTTGTAGTCGTGCAGGCCGGAGGCCACCCGCAGCAACTCCATGCCCTGGGCATAGCTGGCCATGCAAGCCAGCACCACCGCATCCATCAGTGGACCCATCCCGCTGGCAGGATCGCCCAGATCGAAGGGCGTGATCGGCGGACCGCTGAGGATGTTCTCGGCGGCCAGCCGCTGGTCGCGCAGGGAGCTCAGCACCCGGGCGTTGAGGGCGGCGTAGATCGTCGGTACGGGGGCTCCCATCTGCAGGGCGCTCTCCACGGTCCACAGCCCCGTGCCCTTCTGGCCGGCGTTATCGACGATCAACTCCACCAGATCGGCGCCGCTCTGGGGATCGACGGTGCGCAGGCAGACCTCCGTGATCTCCACCAGGAAGGAGGAGAGCTCCTCGGTGGCGTTCCACTGGCCGAGCACGTCGGCCATCTGGCGGCCGTTGAGGCCGCTGACCCGCTTCATCAGGTCATAGGCCTCGGCCAGGATCTGCTCGATGCCGTATTCGATGCCGTTGTGCACCGTTTTGACGAAGTGGCCGGCACCACCGGGCCCGATGTAGGTGACGCAGGGGCCATCGTTGACCTGGGCGGCCATCTTGCGCACCAACGGCTCGATGGCGTCGTAGGCGGCGCGGGTGCCGCCGGGCATCATGCTCGGCCCCTCCAGGGCACCCTTGGCACCACCGGACACGCCCATGCCGATGTAGCCGAAGCTCTGGCTTTCCAGCTCGGCGACCCGCCGTTCGGTGTCGGTGTAGAGGGAATTGCCGCCGTCGATCAGCAGATCGCCTTCTTCCAGCAGCAGCGCCAGCGCGGCGATCGTGGCATCGACGGCATCACCGGCCTTGACCATCATCAGGATGCGGCGCGGCCGCTCCAGGCTGGCCACGAACTCCTCGAGCGTTGCCGCCCCCGTGATCTGCTTGCCGGCTCCCCGAGCGGCGAGGAAGGCCTCGGTCTTGGCGGTGGTGCGGTTGTAAACGACGGAGGAGAACCCGTTGCGCTCAGCATTGAGCACCAGGTTCTCGCCCATCACCCCCAGGCCGATCAGGCCGAAGTGCGCTTTACCCATCGGATTGGCCGCTGACGTGGCTGCTGCTGGCGCCAGTGTGGCGGGCGTTCCGGTTCGACGCCGGGATCCGTCACAACCTGCTGGCGCTGTGTCAGCAACCCCTGGCCTGGCGCTCAGATCACCGTGCCGTCGGCGATGGTGCCGTTCTTTACCACCACCACGATGCCGTTGCGGATGTAGAAGTTCTGCTCCGGACGGTCGGCCTCTTCCACCCGATCCTTGTTGATGATCGTGACGTTGCTGCCGATGCGCACGTTCTTGTCGATGATCGCGCCCTTGATCGTGCTGCCCTTGCCGATTCCCATCGGGATGCCGCCGCGCTCGCGCAGCACCGCCCGCTCCTCCATCGATTCGAAGTAGTCGGCCCCCATCACCAGGGTGTCCTGCAGCACCACCTCGTTCTCGATGCGACTGCGTACCCCCAGCACACAGCGGTGAATGCTGCAGGCCTTGAGCAGCGATCCCTCACCGATGATCGATTCGGTCACCTGAGCATCCTGCAGTTTGCTCGGCGGCAGATAGCGGGGACGGGTGTAGATCGGGAACTTCTCGTCGTAGAAGGAGAAGGGGGGATTCGGTTGCTGGGTCAGGGCCAGGTTGGCCTCGTAGAAGGCACCGATGGTACCGATATCCTCCCAGTAGTCATCGAACAGATAGCTCTGCAGGCGATCACCGCGTTCCAGCGCCGCCGGAATGATCTCCTTGCCGAAATCGGTGGCGGTGGGATTCTTGGCCAGCAGGTCGAACAGGGTCTCGCGGCTGAACACGTAGATGCCCATTGAGGCCAGGTGCGGCCGCTTGGCCGCTTCCTCAGCCGACAGACCCAGGCTCTGGGTGTCCACCCGCATCGCCGCCAGCGCTTCACCCTTCGGCTTCTCGCGGAACTCGCGGATGCGGCCGTCGGCATCGGTGCGCATCAGGCCGAAACTCTCAGCCTGCACCGGATCCACCGGCAGCGCCCCCACGGACAGCTGGGCGCCGGTGTCGATGTGATGCTGCACGAAGCGGCTGTAGTCCATCCGGTAGAGCTGGTCGCCGGACAGGATCAGGTAGTGGTCCACATCCCACTCCTGGAACAGCCACTGGTATTTGCGCACGGCATCGGCCGTGCCTTCGAACCAGCTGGGGCTCTCGGGGGTCTGCTGGGCGGCGAGCACCTCCACGAAGCCCTGGCCGAAACCGGCGGAGAGGTTGTAGCTCATCGTCAGGTGACGATTGAGCGAGGCACTGTTGAACTGCGTCAGCACGTAGATCTTGTTGATCTCTGAGTTGATGCAGTTGCTGATGGGAATATCGATCAGTCGATACTTGCCGGCCAGGGGCACCGCAGGCTTGGCCCGCATCTTGGTGAGGGGATAGAGGCGTGTGCCCGCTCCGCCGCCCAGGATGATCGCCAAAACTCTCTTCATGCCGCCAGGTCCCAGGCCACGGGTCGGGCTGACCGTAGGGGAATGGCTTGCCATCGCGCGAGTGCTGGCAACACAGCCGGCATGAACTGTTGCAGAGCTCTCATCCAGGCGGCCGCTCGCTCCGCCGCCCAGGTCGCCGCTGCTGCGGCCCTCAGTCGGCGTCAGCGGCTTCGCAGAGCTCGAACAGGTCTTCCAGCACCCGCATCGCCTGCAGCCGCTGCTGCCGCGGCTGGGGGGCGCGGATGTTGGTCACCGGCGTGTGCAGGATCTTGTTGATGATCCCTTTGCTCAGGGCTTCCACCACCTTGCGCTCGCGGGCGGAGAGATCCGGACCCATGCGGCTCAGGGCCTTCTGCAGCTCCTGTTCGCGGATGTCCTCCAGGCGGCGGCGCAGGCGGTTGACCACCGGCACGGCCTCCAGGCCATCCCACCATTCCAGGAACAGGCGCGACTCCTCCTCGAGCATCACCTCCGCCTCGGCCGCCATCTCACGGCGGGCCTCCTGGTTGCGGGCCACCACCTCCTGCAGGTCGTCCACGTCGTACGACTGCACGCCCACCACATCGGCCACGTCGGCGGCGATGTTGCGCGGCACACCGATGTCCACCAGCATCAGGCAGCTGCGGCGGTTGAGGGCGTTGAGCCGCTCGGCCGTGATGATCGGCTCATCGGCGGCGGTGCTGGTGAACACCAGCGAGCAGGTGCTCAGGCAGTGGTCGAGGTCATCGAGCGGCCGGCACTGCACCGGCAGGCCGGGGAAATCGGCGGCCAGCAGTTCGGCCTTGCTCACGGTGCGGTTGAGCAGCACCACGCCGCGGCAGCCCTTGGCCTGCAGGTGCTGCAGCAGCAGGCGTGACATGCGGCCCGCGCCCACCACCGCCACCTGCTCCTGATCGAGGGGCACCAGCTCATCGACGCCGCGGTTCTGCCCCACCTTCAGCTGGGCCAGCTCCACGGCGGCGGAGCTGATCGACACCGCGCCTGTGCCGAGATTGGTTTCGGTGCGCACCCGCTTGCCGGTGCTCACCGCCTGGTTGAGCAGGCGGTTGAGGATCGGCCCCACCGAGCGATGCTCCTGGCCGAGGCGCACCATCTTCTTCACCTGGGAGAGGATCTGGCCCTCCCCCAGCACCAGCGAATCCAGACCGGCCGCCACCCGCAGCAGATGGCCCACCGCCTCCTCGTGATGGAAGGTGAACAGGTGGGGATGCAGATCCTCCACCTCCAGGCCGGAGTGCTGGCTCAGGAACTGCCCCACGGCGGAGATGCCCTGCTCCGGATGGCGCAGCAGGGCGTAGATCTCCAGCCGGTTGCAGGTGCTGAGGATCGAGGCCTCCAGCACCTGGTCGTCGCTGCGGAGCTGCTGGAGAGAGCTCTCCATGGTGTGCTCCGGAATGCTGAGCCGCTCCCGGATTTCCACCGGGGCGGTGCGATGGCTCAGTCCGACGACCGCGATGTGCATAGGGGGTGAGAGGAGGCGCCGATCAACCGCAGGGACTCAGGTCAGCGCAGAGCGATGCTCTGGGCGCCGTCCTTGATGTGCACGGTGGTGGTGAAGCGGGCGGTGTTGTCCAGGGTGCTGATCACCAGGGAGCTGGTGCGGGTGCAGTCCTTCTCGAACTTCACACCGTCGAACAGCAGACCGTCGGTGATGCCGGTGGCGGCGAACACCACGTTCTCGCCGCAGGCGAGTTCTTCAGCTTCGTAGACGCGGTCGGGATCGGTGATCCCCATCTCGGCCAGGCGGGCCAGGTTGCCCTCCTTGGTGAGGCCTTCCCACTCGGAGGTCTGGGCCACGGCCGGGTCGTACACCAGCTGACCCTGGAAGTGACCGCCCAGGGCGCGCAGGGCGGCGGCGGAGATCACACCCTCGGGAGCGGCGCCGATGCCCATCAGGCAGTGGGTGCCGGTGCCGGCGAAGCCGCAGGCGATGGCGGCCTGCACGTCACCATCGGAGATGGGCTGCACGCGGGCGCCGGTGGCGCGGATCTCCTTGATCAGGTCCTTGTGGCGGGCGCGGTCCATCACCACGATCACCAGCTCATCGGCGGGCAGGCCGAGGCACTCGCTGAGGATGGCGATGTTCTCGGTGGCCGACTTGCGGATGTCCACCTTGCCCTTGGCGGCCGGGGGAGCGGCCAGCTTCTTCATGTAGAAGTCGGGGGCGTTGAACAGCCCGCCGCGGTCGGAGGCGGCGAGCACGGCCATCGAGCCGCGCTGGCTGTTGGCGCAGAGGTTGGTGCCTTCGCAGGGGTCCACAGCGAAGTCGACGCCGGGGCCGGTGCCGCTGCCCACCTCTTCACCGATGTAGAGCATGGGGGCTTCGTCGCGCTCGCCCTCGCCGATCACGATGCGGCCCTGCATCTGGATCTTGTACATGCGCTCGCGCATCGCCTCCACGGCGGCGGCGTCAGCCTCGTTCTTGAGGCCCATGCCGGTGAGCTTGGCGGAGGCGATGCCGGCCTGTTCAACGACCTCGAGAATTTCCTGAATGAGGGTGCGATCCACGGTGATCCGGCTGGGGGCAGGGACTGAAGGCGCGGGAGCCGGGAGCGCAGAAGCCTGGGCCTCGGGAGCTGATGGAAGCTCAGATGCCTGTCGCTGCGCGGCCTCTCGGGCCTGAAGCCGCGTCACTGTATCAGCGGCGCCCGCGCCGATTCCTACAATCGCCGATCCCCTGCCCCGGCGCCTGCCATGAGCACCAAGTCCCTGGTGGTCTCTCCTTCGATCCTCTCGGCCGACTTCTCCCGCCTCGGCGAAGACGTGCGCGCCGTGGATCAGGCCGGTGCCGACTGGATCCACGTGGACGTGATGGACGGCCGCTTCGTGCCCAACATCACCATCGGCCCCCTGATCGTCGAGGCCCTGCGCCCGGTCACCAGCAAGCCGCTGGACGTGCACCTGATGATCGTCGAGCCCGAGAAGTACGTGCCCGACTTCGCCAAAGCCGGCGCCGACATCATCTCGGTGCAGGTCGAGGCCTGCCCCCATCTGCACCGCAACCTGGCCCAGATCAAGGACCTGGGCAAGATGGCCGGCGCTGTGCTGAACCCCAGCACCCCGATCGACACCCTCGAGTACTGCCTCGAGCTGTGCGACCTGGTGCTGATCATGAGCGTCAACCCCGGCTTCGGCGGTCAGAGCTTCATCGAGAACCAGGTGCAGAAGATCCGCGACCTGCGCCGCATGTGCGATGAGAAGGGTCTCGATCCCTGGATCGAGGTGGACGGCGGCATCAAGCCCGGCAACGCCTGGAAGGTGATCGAAGCCGGCGCCAACGCCATCGTCAGCGGTTCTGGCGTGTTCGGTGCCAGCGATTACGCCACCGCCATCCAGGGCATCCGCGATAGCAAGCGCCCCGCCGCCGTGGCCGCCTGATGGCCGAGCCGGCCTCCGGGCCGGCTTCCTGCCTGCCATAGCGCTCACTGATTCCCACAAGCCGTGATCCGCAACGGCGGTGATCTGCAAAAAAGGGGCCCCGTGGGGCCCCTTTCTGATGGCGCTCTGATCGCCAGGGAGCAGAAGCGGTCAGCCGCGATGGCCAGGGCGACGGCCGTCGATCGGCTCCCGAGAGCCGGCTCAGCTGTCGAAGAACCAGCCGTAGCTGTGCAGGCCGATGCCCAGCAGGTTGACGCCGATGTAGCAGACGGTGATCACCACCAGGCCGGCGGCGGCCACCAGGGCCGGCTTGCGGCCCTGCCAGCCGCGGATCAGACGGGTGTGCAGATAGGCCGCATAGACCAGCCAGCAGATCAGGGCCCAGGTTTCCTTGGGATCCCAGCTCCACCAGCTGCCCCAGGCCTCGTTGGCCCAGACGGCGCCGCTGACCAGACCCACCGAGAGCAGCAGGAAGCCGACGGTGATCGTGCGGTAGCTGAGGGAATCGAGCTGCTCGGCGATCGGGATGCTCACGCTGCTCAGCTGCAGCGGTGCCGCCATCGCCCCCGGGCCATCGCTGGCCAGGCTGGCCTGGGCCTGGCGGAAGCCGCCGCTGCCGATCGAACTGCTGCGCAGCTCCAGCTCCTGGCCGCGATCGGTGAACAGCACGGCGATCGAGAGCAGCGAGCCCACCAGCAGGGCCGCATAGCTGAGCATGATCACGCTCACATGCATCACCAGCCAGCTGGAGCGCAGTGCCGGCACCAGGGGTGAGGCCTCCTGCAGCCGATCGGGCAGGGCGAAGCTGGCGAAGGCCACACAGCCCAGGGCCATCGGCGTGGCGGCGGCGGGCACCAGCGGCGAAGGCCAGCTCCGCTCCACCAGCAGCTGGGTGAGGGTGCAGCCCCAGGCCAGGAAGCAGAGGGATTCGTAGAGGTTGCTGATCGGGAAATGCCCCGAATCGAGCCAGCGCAGCACCAGCTGAGCGGTGAGGCAGAGGTTGGCCGCCGCCACCAGCAGGCGCACGGCGGTGCTGTTGCGGCCGCCGCTGAGCGACCAGAAGGCCAGGGGCAGCACCAGCAGCAGCAGGGCAAAGGCGGTCAGGCCGAGGCCGAGGACCGGATCACGCAGCAGATCGGGCAAGGGGGGAGCAATACCTGGCGCCAGTCTGGCGCCTGACCTGCACCGGCTGGCTGATCTCAGCGGCTGGCGCGTTGCAGCAGCCCGCCGCCGATCCCCAGGCCGATCAGCACCGGCAGCCAGGCCGACAGCAGCGGCGTGAGGGTGCCCTTGACCCCCAGGGAGCTGAAGGTGAAGGCCACCAAGTAGTAGCCGAAGATCAGCAGCACACTCAGACCGAAGCCCTGGCTGCGGCTGCGCCGCGAGTTGGGCCGCACCCCCAGGCTGCTGCCCATCAGGCCGAACACCAGGCAGACCGCCGGGAAGGCGAATTTCTCCTGGATCCGCACCCGCAGCTTGCGCGCTCCCTTGGGATCGCCCGACTCGCGCAGCAACCGCTCGGCGGTGCGCGCCTGGCCGACGGTCATCGCATTGGCATCGGTGGGCAGCTTGGCCACACTGATCGGCTCATTGCCGAGGGGGTAGAGGTAGCGATCGAAGCTGGCCGAGGTGATCGGTTCCTTGTCGCCGCTGGCGGCCACGAACACCTGACCGTCCAGAAACTCCCACTGGGCCTCGGCCTCGCGCCAGCGGGCCCTGTCGGCGGTGAGCATCAGGCGCTGACCGGCGCGGGAGAGATCGAGCAGCGTCACCTGCTCCATCACCCCCTTGTTGAAGCGCTGGGCATAGAAGAAGTGGGTGAGGCCCTTCTCGCGGCTGCCATCCGGCTGCACCACCTCGCCGAAGCGGGAGTAACTGACGCGGTTGTTCTCTTCGCCGGTCACGGCCTTGCCGATCGCCCGGTTCAGGGTCGCCTTGGCGGTGTAGAGGGTGTGGGGCACCACCGCCTCGTTGAAGGCGAAGGTGAGCAGGGTCATCGTCAGCGCCAGGGCCACGGCCGGCACCACCATCCGCCAGGTGGGCACCCCCACGCTGCGCAGGGCGGTGAGTTCGCTGTTGCCGGAGAGCTTGCTGTAGGTGAGCAGGGTGGCCATCAGCGTGGCCATCGGGAAGGAGAGCACCAGGAAGGACGGCAGCTCCAGCAGCAGCACCTGGGCGGCCACCTCCAGCGGCAGGCCCGACTCGGCCACCCGCCGCACCAGCTCGAACACCGCCCCCACCGACAGCGACACCGCGGTGAAGGCGGCGATGCCGAACACCAGCGGGCCCAGCAGCTCCGCCAGCAACCAGCGATCGAGCAACGGCAGCTGCCGCCAGGGCCGCAGCAGCAGCGATGGAATGCGAGGCAGCCGGCTCACAGGCGGAATCCCTCCCCGAGGTAGTGGCGGCGCACCAGCGGATCGCTGCCCACGGCGGCCGAGCTGCCGGAGGCCAGGATTGCCCCCTCCGAAAGGATGTAGGCGCGGTCGGTGATCGCCAGGGTCTCTCGCACGTTGTGGTCGGTGATCAACAGGCCCATGCCCCGCTGGCGCAGGCCGGCGATCAGCTGCTGCAGATCGGCCACGGCGATCGGATCCACCCCGGCGAAGGGTTCATCGAGCAGCAGATAGCGGGGGCCGCGCTCCCCCACCGCCAGGGCCCGCGCCACCTCGGTGCGGCGCCGCTCACCGCCGGAGAGCTGGTAGCCGCGGCGATGCTGAAAGGCGGTGAGGTGAAAGTCGGCGATCAGCTCCTCCAGGCGCTGCCGCCGCTGCCGCAGCGGCGTGCCGCTCTGCTCCAGGGCCAGGCGCAGGTTGTCGCGCACGCTCAACTGGCGGAACACGCTGGCTTCCTGGGGCAGGTAGCCGATGCCCAGTCGCGCCCGCTCGGGCATCGACAGCCTGGCGATGTTGCGGCCATCGAGCAGCACCTGACCGGCATCGGGCCGCAGCAGTCCGGTGACCAGGCTGAAGGTGGTCGTCTTGCCGGCGCCGTTGGGGCCGAGCAGCCCCACCACCTCACCGGGCTCCAGCTCGATCGAGACGCGGTTGACCAGCACCCGCCCGGCGATGGCGAGCATCACCTGTTCAAGGCCCAGACTCATGGAGCGGAGCCGGCGGCGGGCTGACCGGCGCCCGGGGGCTTGGCTTTCGGCGTGTCGGTGGGTGCGTCGCTGACGATCGGGATGCGGCTGAGCACCTGCTGGCCCTGCAGCGGTTCGGCCACCAGCCGCTCCTGCTCCACCAGGTAGGTGAGGCGATCGGCCTGTATCGAGGGTCCGTTCTCCTGGATCACATCGACATCACCGCTCAGCACCACCCGTCCTTCACGGCTGAAGTACTGGGCCTGACGGGCCGTGGCCACCACGCGACGATCGGGATAGACGATGCGCACGTTGCCGCTGGCCGTGACCACGCCGGTGAGGTTGTCGGCGCGCTGCAGATCGGATTCGATCGTCACCAGGCCGGTGACGGGGGTGATGGCCGGAGCGGCAGGGGCCGGCTGCGCCATGGCGGCGCTGGCCAGGCCGGTCAGCCCAGCGCCGATGGCGCTCAACAGGGTCAGGGAGAGGCGCGAAAGGTCGCTCAAGGCGGCGGGGGCGAGGGGCTGGCCCTGGCGGATCACCGCCGCGCAGCCGATGGCTCGAATCTACAGAGGCTGTCTGAGCTCAGGCTCCGGGGACGCCCGCCGGTTGCAGCCGTGGCGGCGCAGGCATCACCCCATCGGCCGGCTCGGGCGGTGTGCCGCTGCCGTCGGCGGCCTGGCGTTGCAACCAGAGCAGCCAGTGGCGGCCGCTCTGGCGCAGATCGGCCAGATCGAGGCCCAGGGCGGCATCCGGGCAGCGGCAGAGGCGCCCGAGTCCCTCGCCGGTCAGCACCAGGGCGCCCCGCCGGTTGCCGCGCTGCAGATGCAGCTGGGCGACCGCCAGCTGCAGGATGCCCTGCAGCACGGGCCGCATCGGCCCGGCGGTTTCATGCCAGAGGGCTTCGAAACCGTCGTGGCAGGCATACCACTCCCCCCGGTTGAACAGGGCCACCGCCTCCGCGAGGCGGGGGTCCGCCAGCAGCTGCTCCTCCTCCGAGGCCTGCAGGGAGCAGACCTCGCGGGCGGAAGCCGCAGATCGGGTGTCGGCAGCAGGGCCGGCAGCGGTGGGCTGCTGCATCGCGGGGGCGCGCTGGGACGTGGTGAACGGAATCAGCGCTTGGCCGTCTTCTTGGCCGGCAGCTTGCGCAGACGGATCGACTCGGGGGTCACCTCGAGCATCTCGTCGGGGCCGATGTACTCCAGAGCGCGCTCCAGGGTCATCTGCATCGGTGCCTGCAGGGTGTCGAGCTCTTCAGCGCCGGCGGAGCGCATGTTGGTGAGCTGCTTGGCCTTGCAGACGTTGATCTCCAGATCCTGGGGACGGTTGTTCTCACCGATGATCATCCCCTTGTACACCTTGGTGCCCGGGGTGATGAAGAACTGACCGCGGTCTTCCGCGTTCTTGAGCGCATAGAAGGTGGCGGTGCCCTCTTCAAAGGCGATCAGCACGCCATTGCGGCGGGCATCGAACTCGCCCTGCATCGGGCGATAGTCGAGGAAGGAGTGGCTCATGATGCCCTCGCCGCGGGTGGCGCGGATGAACTCACCGCGGAAGCCGATCAGGCCGCGCGACGGAACCACGAACTCCAGCTGGGTGCGGCCGTCGTTGGTGTTCTCCATGTTCTGCATCTCGGCCTTGCGGATGCCGAGCTTCTCGATGCAGGCACCCACCGACTCCTCGGGCACATCCAGCACCAGGGTCTCGAACGGCTCCGAAGGGGTGCCGTCGATGGTGCGGAAGATCACCTGCGGCTGGCTCACCTGGAACTCGTAGCCCTCGCGGCGCATGGTTTCGATCAGGATGCCGAGGTGCAGCTCACCACGGCCGCTCACGGCCCAGCGGTCGGGGGAATCGGTGTCTTCGACGCGGAGCGCCACGTTGGTGAGCAGCTCTTTGTTGAGGCGATCGCGCACCTGACGGCTGGTGACGAACTTGCCTTCCTTGCCGGCGAAGGGCGAGTCGTTGACCACGAAGGTCATCTGCAGGGTGGGTTCATCCACCTTGATCAGCGGCAGCGCCTTGGGCTCATCCGGGCAGGCGATCGTTTCGCCGATGTTCACTTCATCAAAACCGGCCACGGCCACCAGATCGCCGGCGCGGGCCTGCTCGACCTCCACCCGCTGCAGACCCTGGAAGCCCAGCAGCTTGCTGATGCGGCCGCGCTTGACGCTGCCGTCATCGCGCAGCAGGGCCACCGGCTGGTTGGCGCGGATCGTGCCGTTGTGGATGCGGCCGATCATGATCCGGCCGAGGAAATCGCTGTAGTCGAGGGTGGTCACCTGCAGCTGCAGGGGCTTCTCGGGATCGCCCACCGGCGGCGGAACATGGCGCAGGATCGCATCGAAGAGCGGACGCATGTTGTCGCTCTCGGTGGCCATGTCCGGCTTGGCGTAGCCGCCCATGCCGCTGCCGAACAGGTAGGGGAAATCGCACTGATCGTCGTCGGCGCCGAGCTCCAGGAACAGATCGAGCACCTTGTCGACCGCCTGCTCGGGATCGACGCGGGCGCGGTCGATCTTGTTGACGAACACGATCGGGCGTAGACCCTTCTCTAGGGCCTTCTTCAGCACGAAGCGGGTCTGGGGCATCGGCCCCTCGTTGGCGTCCACGATCAGCAGGCAGCCATCCACCATGCCGAGCACCCGCTCCACCTCACCGCCGAAGTCGGCGTGACCGGGGGTATCCACGATGTTGATGCGGATCCCCTCGTAGTCCACCGCGGTGTTCTTGGAGA